>CAZYGM010000295.1:0-3375 GCA_964647015.1 uncultured Planctomycetales bacterium
CCGCGCGGCCCGAGTCCGGCCGCGTGTCCGCGCCGCCGCCGGTGCCCGAAAAGGGTCGGGACTCGGCCCGGCCGGAGACCGGCTGACGTGGATTTCCTGGTCAATCCGCGCGGCGCCGCGTGCTGCTGCGCGGCTGATGGCGAACGGTACGGTGACGCGCGTGCAGTGTCGGTTGTGATGCAATGAACTTCTTCGAATGGCTGACAACCAAGCGTAAGACGCTGGCGACGATGAGTGTGGCCGAGCTGCGCGCCCAGGAGATGCTGCTGGAGAACGAGCGCAACCGCATGCAGGCCAAATTGACCAAGCTGGCCCGCGAGAAGCAGAAGCTCGTGGAGCAGGGCGCCCAGGAGCGCACCCCTGAGCTGCGCCGCTCTTTCGCCCAGCAATATGACCTCCTGCACACCGAGCAGATGATGTTGGCGCGCCATCTGAACATTCGCACGAAAGAGTCCCTCACCGTATCGCGCTTGCGGATGTTGCGTGAGACGGCCCAGATGTCGCGCGGCCGGGCCGGCGGCGCCCTCATCCGCCCCGGCGACCTGGCCACCATCGAGCGCCTCATCGAGAACGACCGCATCGACACCGCCATGTACCAGGAGCGGCTGGACGAAATTCTGCGGGCCGGCCTGGAGGCGGACGAGTCAACGGCCGTCGTCTCGCCGGCCGCCCGCGAACTGCTCAAAATCTGGGACGATATGGATGCCGGCCTGATCAAGGATGCCGACGCGGCCTTCGACGAGGCCGAGCGCAGGGTGCGCGAACAGGAGCGCGCGGCGGAGTAAGCCATGGGTCTGTTCAAGTCCAAGGAAGAGCGCCGGCTCGAACGCGACATGAAGATCCGCCAGGGCATCCGGCGGATCGAGAAGGCCATTGCCGAGCAGAACAAGTTCTCCGACGAGTTCATCCGCAACGCCCGCCACGCCCGCCAGATCGGCGACATGGCCTCGTACCAGTTCATCCGCAACTCGCTCAAGAAGACGGCCACCATCAAGAAGCTGCTCGAGCGGCAGCTCCTGGCCGTGAAGAACGCCCTGTTGATCAAGCGCCAGGCCGAGGCCTCTGCCGATTTCGCCGGTGCCATGAAGACCATGGCGGCCGAAGTGAGCAAGCTTTACGGCGACACCGACCTGGTCAAGACGCAGATGGACTGGGAGAAGGCCATGCTGCAATCGCAGACCATGGAGGAGCGCATGCAGATGTTCCTCGACTCGATCGAGGAAGGCGCGGCGGCCGACGTCTCGGCCGCCGCCACCGAGGCGATCACCGACGAGGACATCGACCGCATGCTCGCGGCCGAGGAGCAGGTTGACGAAGCCCGCGAGGCCCAGCAGATGAGCGCCCTGCGCGCCGAGCTGGAGCAGCTCAAGGGCCAGGGGCAGAAGGAGTCGAAGTAGGTACTCATGGTTCGCGCTGAGATTCGATCGGGAAAGATCGGGGCCGACACGCTCAGCGAGGTCGTTGCGCGCCTGGCGGCGGCATTACAGCCTGTTCGCATTTACCTTTTCGGTTCACAAGCCTACGGTGAGCCCCATGACGACAGCGACGTGGATTTGATGGTGGTCCTGCCGGGGCCGGTGCCGCGCGTCTCGGAGTGCTACGGAACCGCTCATGCCAGCTTGCGGGGCCTTCGAGTACCGGTCGAGTTGCACTTCGTGAGCGCGGCCGGCTTCGAGCGCCGGCGCAAGACGCCGGGGTCATTGGATCACGAAGTCGCGGAGCGCGGACGGTTGGTCTATGAAAGCAGGTGAAGACAACTTGCGCGGGTGGCTGCGTGTCAGCCATGCAGATCTCCTCGCCGCGCGGCATCTCGTGGCAGGCGGTCTCTGGGAGGCGGCCTGCTTCCATTGTCAACAGACGGTGGAGAAGCTCCTGAAGGCTTACTTGGTGGCACGCGGCACCGAGCCTCCCAGAATCCATGATCTCACAACCCTGCTGGACGTTTGCGCAGGCTTGTCGGCCTCCTTTGCCGCGAAGCGCGATCAGTGGGAGTGGCTCACAGGCTTCGCCGTCACGATTCGCTACCCCACAGAGGTTGAGCCTCCCGATCGCGAGGAAGCCACCCGCGCCCTGACAGCGGCAGAGGCATGTTGGGAAGCGGTTCTTGCAGAGATGCCACCGGAGTTGCGCTGTTCCGCGGAGTAAGGACGGAGGTTTCGAAGATCGCTTCCTCGCGAAGGAAACGGGCGCAATGAACGCGCCGTCTTGAAGTCGGGACCCTCCTGATGGCCACTTTCGCAACCTTCAAACGACTCAAGGACAAGGGCGTCGCCGCCCTCAAACGCGGTGACCACGTCGCCGCCCGGCCCTACCTGCTCCAGGCCGCCGAGTGCATGATCGAGCTGGCCGAGGCCAACCAAGACCCCCGCCAGCGCGCCGAGCAGGAGGCCTATGCCAAGGAGCTGCTTAACCTCGCCCGCGACTGCGACCGCCACGGCGGCCACGGCACCGCCGCCCAGCGCACCGGCGACCGCGCCCGGGACGGCGACGACGGCGGCGCCGACGCCGCGGACTGGATCGTGCGCGAGAAGCCCAACGTCCGCTTCGCCGACATCGCCGGCCTCGAAGACGTGAAGGCCGAGATCTACCTCAAGATGATCCACCCCTTCCGCCATCCCGAGCTGGCCCAACACTACGGCATCGACGTCGGCGGCGGACTGCTCCTCTTCGGACCGCCCGGCACCGGCAAGACCATGATCGCCAAGGCCGTCGCCTGCGAAGTCGACGCCACCATGTTCGTCATCAGCCCCGCCCAACTCCTGAGCAAGTGGGTCGGCGAGGCCGAACAGAACGTCCGCAAGCTCTTCACCGCCGCCAAGCAGGAGCCCAAGAGCGTCATCTTCATCGACGAGATCGAGGCCCTGGTGCCGCGCCGACGCTCGTCGGACTCCGCGGTGATGCAGCGCGTCGTGCCGCAGATCCTTCAGGAGCTGGAGGGCTTCGAGCGCAAGTCCAACCAGGCACTCATGTTCCTCGGGGCCACCAACGAGCCCTGGAGCCTCGATCCCGCCGTCATGCGGCCCGGCCGCTTCGACGCCAAGGTCTACGTGCCGCTGCCCGATGCCGCCGCACGCTTCCGCCTCTTCGAGATCTACCTCGGCGACCGCCCCCTGGATGACGACGTCAACCTGGCTGCGCTCGTCGAGCAGACGGCCGGCTACAGCGGTGCGGACATCAAGGCCGTGGCCGGCCGTGCGGCAAGTCGTCCGTTTTTGGAATCGGTGGGCGGCTCGGAACCTCGTAGAATCAACATGGCGGACTTGCTGGCCGTACTGGCGGCGTTCCCGCCCTCGGTCAGCCCCAAGGACGACCGCAAGTACGAAGAATGGGCCGCCAATCAGGTTTAGGCTGCCCTGGCCGGATTGGCAGCGGGAA
>CAZYGM010000296.1:0-3356 GCA_964647015.1 uncultured Planctomycetales bacterium
CGTTCGGGCGCGGCGGCACGGGCAGTTGCAGCGCGCGCTCCAGATCGGCCCGCGTCACCGGCTCAATCACGTAGTCGTCCGCGCCACACTCCAGCGCCTGTCGGGCCCCCGGCTCATCGGCCGCGGGGCAACTAACGACAATCCGCGCCTGGGGCGCCACCTCGCGAAGACTGCGGACCGCCTGGACCGCGTTTTTGCCGGCGGCCAGGCACAGAAGAACGCCCTCGAAAGGCTCCTGGCCCGCCCGCCAGACGCCCGCCAGCGCGTGGGCGGCGTCCACCCGGTTGCACTGCGGCAGCGCCGTACCGACGGCCGCACGGAAGCGGTCAGGGCCGATTACCAGTACTCGGGCGTCCAGTCGCACGACAGAACCTCGCGCGTGGCGGCCGTTGTGCCGGCCGGGGGCACGCGTGTTATCAGACATCATCGCGACCCAGCAGCGCCTCGAGCTCCTCATCAGAGAGGATGCCACGCGGCGCACCGTTGTGCGGCGAACCCTGTTCGGCACGCTCCGCACCCGGATCGTTCGCGTGAGCATGCGCGACACCTTGAGGAGCCCGCCCGGCGGTCGGCCCGGGGCGGCCCAGCGCCGCGCTCCACAGGTCATCGAACTGCTCGCCAAGCATGGCCGCCCTATCCGCGGGTGGCCGGGCGTCGATCACCGCCGCACTCCCGCCGCGCTGCGGCTCCAACGGCTGCACGCTCGGCCGGGCCCGCAGGGCGTCCAGCAACTGCTCGGGCGAGTTCTCCAGGTAGCCACGCAGTGCGGCCGAGGAACAACAGACCAGCCGCAGGGGGGCCGGCTCGCAGACGCCGGACACATTGCCGTTGGCATAAACGACCACACCCACGGAGGGCCAGGTCTCACGCAGGTACTGCACCAGAATCAGCTCTTCAGGAGAGAGCCAATCGGCCCCGACGAAGACCAGGTCCGGGATATCGGCTATCCGGCGCACAAGGTGCGCGCAGGCCATGTATGGGTCGGTGAACTCGCAAGTCTGGAAGCCCTGCCGGTCGAGCCATTGATCAACGAGCCGACACATGGCAGGCTCCCCGGTGCGAACGTGAATCGCGGTACGGGTCGCTGACACCCTGTCCCTCTATAGAACCGAGCTTGGCTACTGTCCCCAACAGCACCCATTCTAGCTGCGCGGACAGGCCAATGTCAAAATCGGGCCGCTTGCCTAACATATTATACAACAGATGTTTATGTGGGGCAGTCTCGATCGCCCCCAAAAAACGCTCCCGGACCTGTCGCGACCATGACCATCCCCGGCGCTTCAGCCGGCCAACGCGCGCCGCGCCGGAACTGCCGTCAGAAGGGCGTGACTGAGTCCGCTCCGACGGCATAGTCGGGCGCGATGCCGCGCGGGTCGTGGTTATCGAACCGCGTGTACTGGCGGTTGAAGTGCAGCTTGATGGTGCGCACCGGCCCATTGCGATTCTTGGCGATAATGAGTTCGGCGGTGTTCTCGTCGTCCTCGGGCGGCGCCTCCCCGGCGTCATCGGTTCCGGCCGCCGGCGCGCCCCGGTAGTAGGTCTCGCGGTGCAGCAGGGCAACAACGTCGGCGTCCTGCTCGATCGCCCCGGACTCGCGCAAGTCGCTCATACGCGGGCGATTGCCCTTGCGCAGCTTGTCCTCCGGGTTGCGGTTGAGCTGGGCCATCGCGACGACCGGCACGCCCAGGTCCTTGGCCAGTGCCTTGAGGCCGCGCGAGATGTTGGCCACCTCCTGCTGGCGGCTTTCGTTGCTGGGGGCGTGCATGAGCTGCAAGTAGTCCACGAACACGGCGCGGATGCGGTGTTTGCGCCAGGCCATGCGGGCGCGGGCGCGCAGCTCGAGGATCGTCAGGTCGGAGGTCTCATCCACGTACAGCGGCGCGCTGGACAGCCGCTGCGCGAAGTCTTCGAGCGTCGCCAGGTCCCGGCTTGAACGCCGCTGCCGCCGGAGGCGATGGGCATCCACGCGCGCCTGGCTGCACAGCACGCGCTGGGCGACCTGCTGGCGGCTCATTTCCAGCGAGAAGAACAGCACCGGACGCTGTTCGACAATGGCCAGATGTTCGGCGATGTTCAGCCCCAGGGCCGTCTTGCCCATCGAGGGGCGACCGGCGACGATGATCAGCTCACCCGGCTGCAGGCCGTTGGTCGTCTCGTCCAGCTCGATGAACCCGGTCGGTTCGCCGGTGAGCGCCCCGTCGCCCTGGTTCCGCAACGTCTCCAGCACGTCGCGCATCAGATCGATGAGCGGGGCCGCCTCGCCCGCCACGCGGCGCTCCGTTACGCCGAACACCTCCTTCTCGGCGTAGTCCAGGATCTCACGGGCACTGCGGCTGGCGCCGTAGGCGCTTTCGATGACGCGCTGCGTGGCCGCGATGAGCTGCCGCAGCAGGTACTTCTCGTAGACGATTTCGGCGTAGTGGCGGACGCGCAGCGCGGACGGCACGGCGTTGACCAGCTCGCCGAGCAGGTCATAGCCGCCCAGACCTTCCCACAGCCCGCGGCGCGTGAGCTCCTCGCGCAGCACAACGCCGTCGATCGGCCGCCCGGCCGTGTAGAAGTAGACCAGCACATCATAGAGTTGCTGGTGCTTGGGGGCGTCGAAGGCCTGGGCGCCGGCGTCACGCAGCGCCGTGATGGCCTCGGCGATCGCCTCGCGCTCCAGGATCATCGAGCCGAGCAGGGCGCGCTCGGCATCGTCGTCGTGTGGCAGAACGCGGTCGAGCAGCGCGGCCGCCCCGGTACTACTCGTCCGCGTCTCCGTCGTCGTCTGACGCGTCGGATCGTTCGCCATCGCCGCTACCGCCCTCCTTGACCACCCAGACCTTGATATCGCAGGTCACGTCTTCCGCGAAGCGCAGCGTGACGACGCGATTATCAAGCGTACGGATCGGCGCATCAAGTAGGACGTGGTCCGGCCGCACCTCGAAGCCCTGGGCGTGCAGGGCATCTGCAATCTCCTTGGTACCGACCGAGCCGTACAGCGTACCTTCCGGGTTGGCCGCGGCTTCAATGGTGACCTGGACTTCCTGCATCCGCTGGGCCAGGTCGGTGAACACCTTCAGCCGCGCGGCCCGCTCGGCGGCCGCCCGCTTTCGCTCCTCTTCAATGGCCAGAATGTTCTCTTCGGTGGGCTCAGTTGCCAGGCGTTGTGGAAGCAAGTAGTTGCGGGCGTAACCGCTGGTTACGTTGACAACATCACCAAGGTGCCCGAGCCGCGGAATATCTTTAAGCAACAACAAGCGCATGTTTAACGTCTCCCTTGCAGATTAAGACCGCCGTGATGCTCGCGCCTCAGGTGACAAACGGCATCAACGCCATCTGACGAGCGCGCTTCAGGGCCCGCGCCGCCTCAC
>CAZYGM010000297.1:0-3353 GCA_964647015.1 uncultured Planctomycetales bacterium
TGATCTACTTCGGCGCTGCCGACGGCATGCGCGGCGACGCGTTCGGGCAGTTCCCCTCGGTCCCGATGCTAACCTGCATCCCCGAGCCGGCCAGCTTGCTGCTGCTCGGCCTGGCGGGCCTGTTCCTCCGCCGGCGCTAAACCGGCCCGGTCCGTCGCAAAACTAGGACCGATAAGTAGCAACACCAGGAGCCGGACATTTGTCCGGCTCCTCTGTTTTTTAAGCTCAAGCCAAAATCCTGCTGACCTTCAGGAAATGCTTGACGCCGCGCCGCCGACCCTGCTATAGTCGCTGTTGTGAGAGAGTTTGGGTGAGCGGCACCCCGACTTTGGTTCTTTTGGAGGCCGGGAAGCACTCCGAGTGTAGTTTGAAGTAACATTGTGTGTAGTGGGAGACAGGAAAGATGAGGAAAGTTCTTACGATAGTGGCCTGCCTGGGAATGATGGCGGTCGTCGCCAACGCGAATGACCTCCACATCTACCTCGGCACGCCGGTCGATACCGCAGCCTTCGTGGCCGATGACGGCGGCCTCGCGCACCCGGTCGTCACTGATCCAGTCGGACAAGTGACGTATGGTGTCTGGGCCGAGACTGGCGTTGATTGGGACGCGGGCACCTGGGACGTCTGGATCGGCATCGCGGTCGACTACATGACCACCGGCGGTGTGAGCGTCGTCAGCTCCGTCATGGATAATTCCGACCACCTCCCGGGCATTCCGACCGCGTACCGCTGGGAAGCCAGCTCCGACTTCGGCGGCACTGACGGCTTCTTCCTGGTTGCCGTAACCCGCTATGGTCTGGGCGGCATGTTGCCCGGTGACGCCGGCGGCGTACCGGCGGACATGTGGGCCTATACGCCTGAGATGGGCGTGAGCGGCTTCGTGTACTGGCTCGGCAACATCACCCTGGCCTGTGACGCCCCCGGCGAGTTGTACCTCGGCGTTGGCACCGGCGGCATCGCCCGTCAGGGCGGCGACGTTGACAGCGACCTGATCTACTTCGGCGCTGCCGACGGCATGCGCGGCGACGCGTTCGCGCAGTTCCCGACGGTCCCGCTGCTGACCTGCATCCCTGAGCCGGCCAGCTTGCTGCTGCTCGGTCTCGCGGGTCTGGTCCTGCGTCGTCGCTAGTATCTGCTAGCCGACAAAGTCCAAGCGACAATCGAAGGAGCCGGACGATCCGTCCGGCTCCTTTCGTTTTCTGGCCGCCGCGCGACCACCGGCCAGCGCCGAAACCCAACCGGCATTTTCAGGACCTGCACGTCTGAAAATGTTTGACTTCTCCAGACCGGCCGGGCTACGATCAGTTGTACCGAGCGATTCAAGTGAATGGCTCGAATGGGAGGCGACAATGGTAACGATCAAGAAGGCTATCCCGCTGGTGGCGTGCCTGGGGGCGCTGACAGTCGTCGCAAACGCGAACGACCTGCACCTCTACCTCGGCACGCCGTACTACGCATCAGGTTTCCCGTACCAACACCCAACGGATTTCGTGCCTGACGACGGTGGTTTCGTGCACCCGGTCGAGGTGGGCGCATCCGATCCGCCGACCGAGATGACCTTCGGCGTCTGGGCCGAAATCGAAGTTGATTGGGGCGCGGGCACTTGGGACGTATGGAATGGCATCGGCGTCCATTACATGACCACCGGCGGTGCAACCGTCGTCGACTCGGTCATGAACAACGATAGCCACGCGCCCTGTGGATGGGCTCGCCGCTGGGAAGACAGCTCTGACTTCGGCGGTGCTGACGGCTTCTTCCTGGTTGCGGTTACGCGCTACGGCCTAGGTGGCATGTTGCCGCCGGACTTCGGTGTCTACCCCCCCGACACATACTCCTACGTACCGACGATGGGCAGCGGCCCGCTGAAGTACTGGCTCGGCAACATCACCCTGGCCTGCGACGCCCCCGGCGAGTTGTACTTCGGCGTCGGCACTGGCGGCATCGCTCGTCAGGGCGGCGACGTCGACAGCGACCTGATCTACTTCGGGTCGGCTGAAGGCATGCGCGGCGACGCGTTCTGGCAGTTCCCCTCGGTCCCGTTGCTGACCTGCATCCCCGAGCCGGCCAGCTTGCTGCTGCTCGGGCTCGCGGGCCTCGCGCTGCGTCGTCGCTAGAATCAGGCAGCCCAGGCAGTCAACTCACAAGGGGAATCGGGTGTATCGCAGATACGCCCCCCGCCTCTTCCACCGCCGTCATGGTTTCCGCCACGTCCTGCCGGATTTGTGCCGCTAGCTCCGCCGGGCTGTCATAGCGCACCTGGCCGCGCAGGCGGCGCAGCAGATGCAGCCCCAACGGCCGACCATTGAGCGCGGCTGACCAGCCCAGCAAATGCGCCTCGACGCGCGGCGTGCTAACCTGGAAGGTCAGTTGCGGGCCGATGTTGACCGCCGCCGGATGCACGCTGCCATCATCGCACTGCGCGACGGCGGCGTAGACGGCCTGCTGCGGCAGCATGTGCTGGATGTCGCTCAGGTTGGCGGTCGGGAAGCCCAGCCCGGTCCCGCGCCCCGCCCCGGATTCGACCATCCCCACAATGCGATAGGGGCGCCCCAGCATCGCCCATGCCACGTCAACGCGTCCTTCCCGCAACGCCGCCCGGATGGCCGCACTGTGCACGGACGGCGCGCCGGGCAATTCCGGGCAACGGGCCATGTCAATCTCGTGGAAGGCGAAGCCCAGGCGCGGGCCGAAGAACCGCAGGGTCTGCCCGGATCCCGCCCGGCCGTGTCCGAAGTTGAAGTCGGGCCCCTCGACGAACGCGCGCGGCCGGTAATGCTCGCAGAGCCTGACCAGGAACGTCTCGGCCGGCTGGCCGAGCAGGGCCGGCCCGCTGTGCAGGACCACGCAGGCATCCACGCCCAGCCTATCCAGCAAGTGCAGCTTCTCGCTCAGCGTGACCAGCCGCGCCGGCGCCCGGTCCGGCGCGATGATCTCGCGCGGGTGCGGGTCGAACGTCATGGCGACCACCGGCGTGCCCAATTCGCGGGCCACAGCCTGAGCCCGGGCCACGATGGCCTGGTGCCCGCGGTGCACGCCGTCAAAATTGCCGATCGTCAGCGTCGTGCCGGCCGACGGCGGCGAGTAGTCATTAATGCCGTGATAGACGTCCATCTTGCCCTGGCCGAAGCATTCGCCCAGTTACCGTGGCGGCCGCAGCCAAAGTCCGGACGCATCCACCGGCGCAGGCGAATCGTTCACTCCGGCAGTTCTACGCCGAGCGCCGCGGCCCGCTGCCGAAAGGCGCTCTCGGTAAGGGTTTCCAGCGTGTACTGCGTGCCGTCGAAAAGAATCAGATGCCGCCGATCTTCCCGCAGGAAGAGATCCAGCGGTCCCTGGTTGTAACACACAAAAGC
>CAZYGM010000298.1:0-3346 GCA_964647015.1 uncultured Planctomycetales bacterium
TGGCGGCGGCCGCAGCGCCTTGCGCTGATGCCCAGGGGGGTGCGCCGCCCGTGGAGATAACGGTGACGCACGTGCCCGGCACAGGCCAACAGATCAATGTGCCGGTGAACAAGAGCGTGCTGGTCGATTTCAGCGTGCCCGTCCGGGAGGTGCGCATTGCCAACCCGGAGATAGCGGACGTGGCCGCGACGGCGCCGAACCAGGTCATGGTCAGCGGGCGCTCGTTCGGCACGACCAAGCTGGTTGCCTGGGTTGACGGCGGCGCGCAGTGCATCTTTGACGTGGCGGTCGATCTGGACCTGGAGCGGCTGCAGGCCAGCATCCGCTCGACCGTGCCGCGGGCCCGCGTGGCCGCGAACTCAGTACTGAACACGGTCGTGCTGACCGGCACGGTGCCGGACGTGGAAGCGGCCAGCCACATCGCAGAAATTGCCCGGATTTACTCGAACAACGTGATCAACCACGTGCGCGTGGCCGGAGTTCAGCAGGTGTTGCTGCGCTGCACGGTCGCCGAGGTGAACCGCTCGGCGACGCGCCAGCTCGGCTTCAACGGCTGGATCGCGGGCGACAACGTGCGCGACATGTTCTTTGTCAACCAGTTGGACGGCATCAATCCGGTGAACATCGGGGCGGCGGCCGATGCGCTGGTGACGCGGCGGGTGCCGTTCATGACCGACCGGAGCGGTCTGCCGCTGACCTCGACGCCGACGCTGAGCTTCGGCTTCCCGCGCGTGCAGATGCAGATTTTCGTGCAGGCCCTGCGCGAGAACGGCCTGCTGAAGATCCTGGCCGAGCCCAACCTGGTGACGATCAGCGGACAGGAGGCAGAGTTTCTTGCGGGCGGCGAGTTCCCCGTGCCGGTCCCGCAGCGTGACTCGGTAACGATCGAGTATCGCGAGTTCGGCGTGCGCCTGCGCTTCACGCCGGCCGTCCTGAGCGAGAGCGTCATTCGCCTGCGCGTGGCCCCCGAGGTCAGCGAGCCGGACTACAGCTCGGCGGTGACGCTGAGCGGCTTCGTTGTGCCGGGCCTCATTCAGCGGCGCGTCGAGACCAGCGTGGAGCTGGGCGCGGGCCAGACGTTTGCGATTGGCGGATTGCTGAGCGAGCGTGTGCGCAGCGTGAGCCGCAAGGTGCCGGCGCTGGGCGACATCCCGATCCTGGGCGCGCTGTTCAGCTCGGTGGAATACCAGTCGCAAGAGACCGAACTGGTGGTGCTGGTAACGCCCGAGCTGGTCGAGCCGCTGGCGCCGACGCAGATTGCCTACATCCCGGGCGAGGGCGTTGTGCCGCCCACGGATGCTGAGCTGTTCATCGAGAACCGTATTGAGGGGCGCGTGGCCCAGCAGGACCCGCGCACCGACCCGCAGTACGCCTGGCCGGTACAGCCGGCCGAGTTGTACGGTCCCGCCGTCTACCGGTTGCGCGGCCCGGTCGGGCCGGCCGGAGGCGCGGAGGGAGGTTGAGGATTGGTCTGTTGCGCGAGACACCACACGGACTATTACCGACCAGCACCGGGCGCGCCTGAGGCGTGCCCGGTGCGGGTCGGCGACGCCGCGTGTATCCGCGCGTCGTCGCCCGCGGCCCCGGCCGCGGGACGCCGAACGGTGAATCGCACGTGCCTGGCCGCAGAAAGGAGTCACTGGCCACTGTCTGTTCGAGGTCGCACTGGAGTGCCTGGATTCCTGGAGGGTTGAAGGATGCAAACGAGAAGACTTAAACCAAGTGTGCCGGGCCGCTTCCGGCGACGCGCCGGCGTCGTCGTGCAAGTGGCGGTGATGTCCACGCTGATCATGGGGTTCGGCGCCCTGGCCGTGGACGTCGGTGTGATGTACAGCGCCAAGGCCGAACTGCAGACGGCGGCTGACTCGGCCGCCCTGGCGGCGGCCGCCTCGCTGTCGCCCGAGGATGGCTCGGATCCGGTCGAAATGGCCCGCCAGCGGGCGGCGGAGTACGCCGGGCGCCATCGCGTCTACGGGGATCAAGTCCAGCTTAACCCGTACAGCGACGTCGAGTTGGGCAAGGCCGTCTACAACCCGGCCACGGACAAGTTCGAGTTCCAGCCCACTGACAGCAACCACGATGCCGTCCGCATTACCGTGCGGCGCACGGAGGATTCGGCCGGCGGGCCGATCCCGCTGATGTTCGCCAACATCATGGGCGTGGCGGAGAAGGAGCTGTGGGCCCGAGCCTCGGCCGTGCTGATCCCGCGCGACATCGCGGTCGTGATCGACCTGTCGAACTCGATGTGCTGGGACAGCCAACTGCGGTTTTGGAATCGCACCGACGGCGGCTATAGCAACCTGCGCGACGTGTGGGCGGCGCTGGACGGACCGGCGCCGGAGCGCCCGTATCTGCCAGGCTCCGAATTGGACACCGAGTACGCCGACGACACCGGCCCGAGTTTCGGGCAGATGAACGAGTGGGGCGACCCGCTGATCCCCGGCGCCTATGACGTGGCCACGGATCCCGGGCTCGTGTACCTGCCGCGCGGCGTCAAGTGGCTCGACGACCTGCATTCCGAGAACGTCCTGGAGGAGTGGCCGGCCAGCCGAGCCAATGAGATGCTGCTGGCCGGGGGTTACAACGTGTGGGAGCGCTGGGCGCTGCTCACCAACGAGTGCGCTGGCTATCTGACGCCTCCGGAGACTAATGCCCTGGGCTTCACCAGCCGCGTCATCTGGGAGGCTGGCGCCACGGGGAGCACCGACAAGATCACGGTCTACCTGACCAGCGGTGCGGGCTCATCCTCGCTGAGCAATTTCCAGATCGCCATTCCGTCGGCGGCGCTGGCCACCGCCCTGGCAACCGCCAGCAGCCAGTACGGCCATCCGGCGAGCATCATCAACCCTGATCCGCACACCGGACTGGTGGGGATCAAGTTCGAGGGAACCGATCTGGGTGAGAACGGTGTTGTCGAGACTGAGTGGTTCAGTTTCCACGTGCCGCGCTACACCGTCTACAGCACGGAGGTGGCCTGCAAGGCCGGCCCGGCCTGGGCCACGGTGACGCACAACTACCAGGCCGTCGACAAGAGCAACACCACGCGCTGGCGTCTGCGCGTCGGGGCCGTGCTGGGCGTGAACGTCTGGCACAGCGGCATGGCCGGCGGCTATGTGGGCAACGGCGATGGCACGATCGACAGTGACGCCGAGGTCACCTGGGCGGCAGCGCCGGACTTCGCCATTAACTGGAACTGGAAGACGTACATCGACAACGGCGGCTACACCAACCCGTCGCAGTTCCGGTATCGCTACGGCCTGAAGACGTTTACGGACTTCCTGCTGGAGAAGCAGCCGCAGTCCAACCAGACCGACGGGCTGTGGGCCACGCCGGAGCAGCCGCTGCG
>CAZYGM010000299.1:0-3334 GCA_964647015.1 uncultured Planctomycetales bacterium
AGCGGCCCGAGGCGGACAAGGTTGTTGAGCGCCTGCTCGATTTTGACGGCGCGCCGTCCACGTATGCGCGCCTGATTCACCACGCGCAGCGGGCCGGCGATGACGAGACGGCGGCCGCGTTGCGCCGGCGTGGTCAGGCGACGTTGCCGGCGGATCAGCACGGCTTGCTTGAGCGTCCCTGGCGGTCCGGGCCGTAACACTGGCGGTGTGGGTGGCCGGCATCAGAAGAGCGTTGCGCCCGGGGGCAGGAAGGCGATGGTCGCGGGGCGCAGGTCGTCGGTGAGCCAGCCGAGGGGCGACTCCTCGAAGCCGGCCGCCAGGAACAGCTCCCGCACGTCCGCCGCCGAAACGTGACAGCGGTACCACTTTGAGAGCCGCGCGCTGATGCGCTCCAGATCGATGCTGATGACGCACGTTCTCATGGTTGCACCTCCACGTCACGGTTGACACTGCGGGCCTGGGCGGCCCGCACTGCAAGGACGACGTGGCGGCGGCAATTATTCAACGGCCGTGCGTCGGCGGCCGGTGTCTGGCGGCGTGTCCGGGCGGCGGCGCTCAGGCGGCCGGGCGCAGCTCGGCCTCGTCGAGCAGCTCGCCGGGCGGGAAATCGAGCGTTACGGGCTGATCGGGTTCAGCACCGTACCAGTCGAAGGCCAACCGCTGCCACCAGCCCAGGGAACGGCGCCAGCGGTAGATCGCGGCACGGAGCTTCTGCACATAGGGGTGCTGCGGCGAGTCGATTTCGCGCAACACAGCGACGCTGCCGCCGACGTTCTTCGCCAGCAACAGGGCGGTGGCGTAATTTGCCTTGAGAGCCGGGGTCAGGCCGGGCTTCAGGCACAGCCCGCTCTCGTGCAGGCACAGTCCGCGATAGACCTCAAGCGCTTTGGCCGTCTGGCCGGACCTCAACAGTGCCACGCCATACGCGTTGCGCAATTCCGGCGCGTTCGATCCATGCTTATTGACGATTTCGGCCGCCTGCAGCGGCTGGCCGGCTTCCAGTAGTTTCTTGACCAGGGCCAGCACGTCGCTGGCCTTCTCAGGGCTTCGATGCATGACAGGCTAATCCTCCGCGCCGCTTCGTCGGCGCGGGCGTCAGGCCCGGACAGACGAGGGGCGCGCGGCAAGTTTCGGAGAGTGGCGCGCTGCGCCACGTCAATACGCTGAACGGCAAGGGATTCGCAGGGAAAGCGACGAAGTGTCCGCAGTCTGATTAGATCAGGAAGCGGCAGAGCAGAGCGCAACTCGGACGATCGGTGCAGGCGAGCTGCAGCGCGTGAGTGAGGGGTCGGAGGCCCGCCGGCGTGCCGGCGGGTGGTACCCAGTGAGTGGACGCCAGCCCCACGCCGCAGGTACCCGTGCGTTCACTCTTGTCGGTTGGCCGACGCTCGTTTGGCGCAGCGGCGACGATGGCGAAGCTGTCGCTCGCGGAACTGATCGCCACGGGCGTGCCGGCCAGCGTTCCAGCGGCGGTCCGAACGTTGACCGCGACGGCCTGCCACGGCAAGGCGGCGATCAGCATCAGAATTCGGAGGGATATTGAAGAGACCATCATTGTAGTGCCTCTGGCCGTATTATAGTCGGCAGCGGCGCGAATGGCGTCAAGTCCGGGCAGGTTACAACTCAATACAAGGCGAGTATAAAAAAAGACGTGGTCTGTACTGCGCCGCCTGCCAAAACCGGATGTATACTTTTATGAATCAGAGGAGCGGTGGGTGTCTGCCTGCGGAGTGTGGACCCGGCTGCTTTTCACACCCCTCCCGATGTTCTCCCCTGGGATCAGTTGCGATGCAACGTTGATCCTGATTCGTTGACCAAACTTCAGTAACGCGCAAGCATGCCGCGCGTCCTGCTCGTTCGCTGGACGCGTACAAGTGCCCGCGTTTCGGGTGAATACTCGTGTGGACGAGCGGTCTGGCTGAGCTGGCAGGGTGCAAGCCGCGTTCTGACAATAGTTTACGATGCGCCGGGCGCTGCCACCCGGCGTCGCGGCAGACGTCGCGGCGCGGCACCCGCGCGCCTGTTAATGGCCCGAGCCGTCTCGTTCCAACTCATGCGCAGTTGACGCTGTCGCACTGCGGACCAGCGTGTCGCCCGTGGTGGGCGGCCGCAAGAACACGGCCGAGGCGTTCAGCGATACTGTTTGGAGATTCAGAAGATGTTCGCAAAGTCTATGCTAAGACGGTGGTTACCTCTCGCCACGATTCTGGTGCTGGCGGGTGGAATCGGACTGGGCTGGGCGCAGGAGAAGAAGCCCGAACCGCCGCAGCCCAAGGACATTGTTGTTGTGGCCAAAGACGCCAGCAACCTGAAGACTTTCTGCAAGCTGGTTGAGTCAGCCGGCCTGGTCGAGACGCTGAAGGGCAAGGGCCCGTTCACGGTCTTCGCACCCAGCGATGAGGCCTTCCGGAAGCTCGGCAAGGATCTGGACGAGCTGCAGAAGCCGGAGAACAAGGCCAAGCTCCAGCGCATCCTGAAGAACCATGTGCTGGAGACGCGCGTGAGTCTGGCGGATCACAAGGGCGTCAAACCGGTGCGCAGCCTGACCGGCGATGAACTGAAGATTATGGTCGTGAATGACGTAATCATGGTCGGTCCGGCGAAGGTCGCGAAGCTTGACGTGGCAGCGAGCAATGGCCTGGTGCACGTGATCGACACCGTGCTGCTGCCGGTTGAGAAGTCGGACAAGCAGCCGTAGTAATGCCGATGGCGGTTCGGCCTGAACGACATGCGGCACCAGGTTCGCAGTTGGTCAGGCGATACTGCCGGACGGGTTGACGCAGGTCGGCGGGGGCGCCCGGTTCGGGCGCCCTCTCCGACTTCGCGAGGCGCTGACCAGGCCGTGCAGGTCCGCAGCCTCGGGGGCTGGTGCGTGCTGGTTCTTTGCCGTTAGCAGGCAGGAGGGGTTGGCGGATGCAACGCGGCCGGGCGGCGGACGCGGTTGCGTCGCGCCGGCCCGGCCGGTTCCCAGAACGAGCTAGTCAATCCTCGGTCGCGCGCGGTCGCAGGAGCGTCGCGCGGACCGCCATGGTCACGGTGCGTCCGGCGCCGGGACCACCTCGTAGACGACGTCGGCCGATACAACCAGCACGCGCTCGCCGACGGCGAAGAAGCGTGCCAGATGCGGTTGGGCACGCAGGAGCTCGAAGTACTCAGTGCTGAAGGCGGTGATGACCTGGGGCGTCTGCTGGCGGTCCCAGGCGGTGTCGAGCCAGCGGTCGCCCTCGCGCACGAAGGTCTTGTCGGCGACATGGCGCAGCGCCGGCGGGGCCCCGGTGCTTCCACGCTCCTCCGGGGGCAGGGTCAGCGCGTGCTTGGCGGCATCGATGTCCTG
>CAZYGM010000300.1:0-3313 GCA_964647015.1 uncultured Planctomycetales bacterium
GGGCCGCCTGGACGATCCGCGGGGGCGTCATGTCGTCGGCCGCGCACGGCGAAAGCGCCGTGTGGACGTGCAGATCCACCGCCAAGAGCCTCACAGGACCACCTCCGTTCTTACGGTCACACTAATCCGGCTCTCGCAGTACACTCGTTGCGCCTCTCCGCTCAGTCACGCCGGAGCGCGCACGCCCAACTCCCACAGGCGTCCGACCAACTCGAACGCCGAAGCCTTCGCGCTGTACAACGCCACGCCCTCCTCCACCGCCCGGGCGCGCACCGTCTCGTCCGGGACGCGGTCCGCCGCGAAAATGACGGCCGCCAGCTCCGCGTGCACGGCCACGGCGATCACGTTCAGATGCACCTGCACGGTTACCAGCAGGCCGCCCTTCGGCCCGTTTGCCAGCACGTCGCTCAGCAGGTCCGAAACATAGCCCTCGGTAATCTCGGCCGCTTCGGTAGCCAATTCCGGCGTGAGCCGGTTCAGCCCAAGCCGCTCCGCAATGTCTCGTAACGTCACTTGGTGTTCTCCTCGCCCGTGGTGCGCTGCCGCGGGCAGGCGTCCGCGGCCACGCGCCCCAGCACCGTGTCCTCAGCCAGCGCGGCGCAGGACGGCGCGCCGCAGATGCCGCAATCACTACCAGGCAGGCTTCGCCGCAGCTTGTCGATCCTGGCCAGCTTCTGTATGGCCTTCCGCATATCCTCATCCAGGCGCAACCCGCGCCGCGGCGAGAACGCACTGGCGCGGCGCACCGCGCGGGCCTCGGGATCCGGCGGCGGCGGCGCCGCCTCCCAGCGCCACAGTGCCAGGTGCGGATCCGACGCCAACAACGGCGGGCCGAAGCAGCCCTGGTCACACGCGTACAACTCCAGCACAGACAGATCGCCGGCCAGGCCGTTCTCGATCGCCTCCAGCACGTTCAGCACGTGGCGCAGCCCGGCCACACGCAGTACTTCCGACCTCGCAGCCCGCGGGTCGGTCGCCTCACCAGGTCGCGACTCGTCGCCGGCCGCCGCAGTCTCCGCGCCGGTGCGCGCGCCGGCGGACGACCTCAACCGGGGGAATATGGCAGCCGAGAACGCGGCCGGAAGAATTACCTCCGGCGCAGCCGAATCCGCCCCCGTCAGCGCCGTGCGCTGGCACGGGCACAACGCCACGAAGACCAGCGCCCCGCGCCCGCTCAACACCCGGTGCGCAGCCTCGAAACCAGCGACAAACGGGGCCAAGTGCGAGATGAGCGACGGAAACCGCGTCTCAACCAGGTTCACCACGGCCGGGCACACCGGCGAAATCACCGGTCGGCTGGACGCCTCGCCGGCCGCATACTCCAACACCGCGTGCCGCAAGGCTGCGTCCCACGCGGCCGTGACGTGGACCTCGCCTAGGCCGAGGGCGGCCGCTTCGCGCAGCACGCGCTCGACCGACACACCCGGACCGAACTGGACCAGCGCCGCGGGCGGCACCACGAGCACGGCATCAGCGCCCGGCTTCAGTTCCGCCGCCGTGCCCGTCACGTGCAGCGTCCCGCTCGGGCAGGCCGCAATGCAGGCCGCGCAATCAATGCACAAATAATCAAGAATGTCCGGCTTGCCGCGGAACACCCGAACCGCCTGCGTGGGGCAGGCATGTACGCAACGCAACGACTGCCGGCATTTCTCCGCCGCGATCCGGATCGAGTTCCGGCCGGAACCGTACAGTGCCTGCGGCTTGAGATGGATGGCGAAGCTCAGGCGCGTCCCCTCGCCAACCTTGGACTCGATGGCGAACTCGTCAGCGTTCTTGCGGATATTGGGCAGCCCCATGCCGGCGCCAAAGCCCAGTTCGCGCGCTTTGGCCGAGGCGGTCGAGTACCCCGGACTCATCGCCCGGTCAATATCTGGAATGCCGGGCCCGGTGTCCGTAACCTCCACGTGCAGGCAGTCGTCCTCCAGCCAGGCCCGCAACTCGCCGCCGTGGGAGTGGATCACCACGTTCATCTCGGCCTCGTACGCCGCGATCATCGCACGCCGCACCACCGCCGGATCGGCCCCGATCTTCTTGAGCTGCTCCTTCACCAGGCGCGACGCCGCCCCGCCCTCCTCGTAGCCGCCCCCCTGTATCTGCCGGCATACAGTTCTCACGGTCCCTGTTCTTCCTCGGTCAGGCAGCGGTGCAGCCGGCCGCAGGTCTCGAACAGGCCGGCCGGCGACACGAGTATCGCCGTCGCGTGCTCCTGCGCCGTCCGCAGCATGTTGTCATCCGGCGTCTGCTCGTTCACCAGGCAGATAGCCGGCACGTCGAGCAACTCGGCCATGCGCATCAGTTGGGCACTGGCCAGGTTGGTTACCAGCAGGACGCATTCGCCGGCGGCGTTCAGCAGGTCGCTGATGCGATCCCCTGCATACACCTGGTCGCCTGAAACACTCGGGTTCCGTCCGGGCGTCACCACCCGCAAGCCCGCTCTCTCCGCCAGCTCAGAAGTTCTCATCCTCGACTCCGAAACAAACCGGCCGGCGGCAGGCCAACCAGTGGCTGCAAACGGCGGACCAGCTCGTACGGCTACACGCGCCATTTATGGCGCATCCCGGACAAAACTGCTCGTGTATGCGGGCAATAATCGCGCCGCCGAACCTCCGCGTCCAGCGGCCCGCCGCCGGTCGCTAATCCTGCTCACCCGCATACGCCCGCAGCGCGGCCGGGAACGGCGTCAGCGCTCGCTCAAAAATCCCCAGCGCGTACGCAATTGCCAGTCCGTAATTGGTCATCGGCACGCCGGCACGCCGGCATTTCAGGAGCCGGGTCAACACTTCCCGCCGGTTGTGCATGCACGCGCCGCAGTGGATCACCAGCTTGTACTCGCCCAGGTCGGGCGGGAAGTCGTGCCCCTGCGTGGTGGTGAACTCCAGCGGGCCGCCCACGTACTCGCTCAGCCAGCGCGGAATCTTGACCCGGCCGATGTCTTCGTCGATGGGGTGATGCGTGCACGCCTCGGCAATAAGAACGCGGTCGCCCGGCCGCAGTTGCTTGATCGCCGCGGCACCGCGGACCATCTCCGCCAGGTCGCCCTTGAAGCGCGCGAACAGAATGGAGAAGGACGTCATCGGCACGTCGGCCGGGGTGTCGGCCGCCACTTTCGCAAACGCCTGCGAGTCGGTCACCACCAATGCCGGCGGCCGCTGGAGGCGAGCCAGCGCATCGGCCAGCCCGTTCTCCTTCACGACCACGCAGTACGCGTCATTGTCGAGCAGGTCGCGGATCGTCTGCACCTGCGGCAAAATCAGGCGGCCCTTGGGGGCTTCCTTGTCGATCGGCACGACCAGGACCGCGAGTTCGCCGGCCG
>CAZYGM010000301.1:0-3306 GCA_964647015.1 uncultured Planctomycetales bacterium
GGCCGTCGTTTCGGCAACGGTGGTAAAGCTCCACACATCGCCCGTGGTCAGGCCCTCGCTGTTGTTGGCGTCGATGCGCCAGTAGTAGGTCGTAGAGTACGCCAGATCGTAATTATAATCGCGTTCCTGGACATTGCCCTGGAGCGTCAGGGCCGAAGGGGAGGTCCCGACGTAGACGTTCCAGTTGTCGGCCGTTCCGCCCCATTCGAGCAGCGCACTGAGAGACACTCCCGTCGCGCCATTGGAGGGAGTTGGCCCGCTGGCTTTCAGGGGCGGCGCGGCGGCGATGTACTCGAAGGCCCCGATGTCCGGCGAGTCGTCGCGCTCCAGGCCGCGAATCTCGTAGCCGCTGTCCGCCGACGGCTGGCCGGCATCGACCAGCATGGACGTAGACGGCAGAGCGAACGCCATATAGTTCGATGGGAGTTGCAGCGAGGTAAAGTAGTCCTCGAAATCGCTGGAGCCGACAAACACGTTGCCGGGAAGCTCGAAGTAGTTGGCCGTGTACCCGGCCGAAAGGCTGTCCACCCCGCTGCACACGATGACATCGTTGGAGTCCCAGGTCGAGGCCCAGGCCCCGTTCGACCAGAGGGACCAGATGACGTTGTTGCCGCCGTCGATGGTCGAGGCCAGGCCGCCTACATCACACATGCCGAGAACCATGTTGTTTTTGAAGGTGCAGTCGAACCCTGTACCCGCTCCGATCAGGACGGCCATCTGGTAGCGATACGCCTTGAGGTTCACGTCCGTTCGCAGGCCGCTGATGAAGGTGTTGTTCCGAATCACGACGTTTTCGCCGCAGTAGTAAAACTTGCCATTGCTCGCATACGGGCTGACGAACAGGCTGTCCTCGATCGTCATGTTGTCGTAGGGGCCATAAGATTCGTAGAAGCGAATCGCGCCGCTTCCACTGGGCGCCACGCACCGATGGCCCTTGACGTGAATGTTCTCGCCCCAGATTACCAGGCTGGCGCCGTGCGGATAGTCGGGGGAACCATCCCCCGTCTTTCCAGGGACGTTGCGTTCGAGGTGCTGCATGTGGTCGTTGTAGAAGATTTCGATGGCTTCGTAGTTGCTTCGCGTAGCCGCGAAGGTTCCCAGTCCGATGCCCCATTCGTTGATGTTCTTGATCGTGCAGTATTGGACCGTGACATCATCACGAATATCACCCTGGAAGTGCATTCCGCGATGGACGTCCTCGATCTGAACGTGGTCGATCAGGACATCCGAGATGTAACTGCTGGCCGTTACGAGGCGGACGCCGTTGTTGGTCATGGTGTAGTACCAGCCGTCCGTAGTCCATGACCCCTGGATGTCGAGATAGCGCAGCCGCACATGCTGGCTGTCCTGGATGACGACGGCGTGACTTCCATCAGGCGAAGGGCGTTCCACGGTGATGTCGTTGAAGTCGATATACGCCGAGATCCCGGAAACAGTGATCCCGCTGACCGTGTGGCCGGTCATGCCCTCGATCCGCCACGCGTCGGTCCAGCCGGTGGACGCCCAGGTCTTCGATGTCAGGCTGATGCCGCCGTGGTTGCCCGGCATGAGGTAGATGACGTTGTAGCTCTCCGTGGCGTGCAGAACGCCGGTCGCCAGGGCATAGGTCACCGTGCGCCAGGGGGTGTTGACCGTGACGCCGTTCGCGTCGTTGCTCCCGTTCGGCGAGACATAGTAGGGTCCGTGGCCGCTGGGACCTGGTTCGCCGGGTTCGTTCGGGTCGCCCGGCTCCGGTTCCTCTGGGGCTTCGCCGGTCCCGGTGGGCGCGCCAAGCTCCAGATGCGTGATCGTGCCGGAGACGGTGTTAGAGCCTTGATTGGTCATGGACTGCGCCACCAGCGCGGTGGAGAAGTTCTGCGCCCCGCCGGCCGGGACGTGGACCTGGAGCGTATCGACGAGCGTACTGCCGGCCCCGCCGTAATGGGCCCCGGTGCAGACGTAGAGGGTCACCAGTCCCGCCCCGTTGGTCCCCCCGTCGTAGTCGCGCGACAGTGTGAGGAAATACTCCGTTGAGAGCGTGCCCGTCATGCTGTCGGTGTAGGGGTTTCCGTCCACGAGGACGTTGAGGAATAACGTCTCGACGTTATCGACCTCGCGCCAGTAGACGAGGATGCCGTCGTCGCCGGACCAGATCATGTTCTGGTAGTCCCGGGGCGCGTTGGACAGGCATAAGGCCCCGAAGAAGCCCATGTTGTACGAGGCCGTGACGGTGATCCGCTCGCGCAACAGGAGATCTCCGCCGAAGAAATCCTCGCCAAAGTCCTTGTAGACATACGCGCTGAGGTTGCTCGGCATGGCGGTCACGGTGATCGTGTTGGCGTCGGTGATGGCGATGTCGCTGCCGGGGTCGATCTCGATCCAACCTGCGGTAAAGTCCTCCACGCCGGCCGCCTCGTTGGCCTCCGCGACCGTGGAGAAGTTCCAGCGGTCGCCCGTCGTGGTCCCGTAGGCGTTGTTGGCGTCGATGCGCCACTGATAGCTGGTGTCATAGCTCAGATGGGGATCGTAGCTGGTTCCCACTTGGTTGCCGATGTAGTCTTCGGCCTCGTCCAGGGGCGATTCCCCGAAATACACGTCGTAGTTCGTGGCCCCCGCCGCCGCCGACCAGGAGACGGTGGCCGAGAGAGACACATCGTTCGTGTCGTCGGGGGGATACGCGCCAGTGACCTTGGACGGCGGGTCTTCGCTCGGCGCGCCCGAGAGGTCGAGATTGCTGATCGTGCCGCTGGCCGTCTGGACGCCGCCGTTGAGCTTGCTCAATCCGGTCAGGACGTACTGGAAGTTCTGGACGGCGGCGGTGGGCGCATCGAGCGTCTTTTGTCCCACGAGGGAGGCCCCGGATTCGCCGTAGTAGTTCCCGGTGCAGACGGTGAGGGTGTAGAGGCCCTTTTCATAGGTCCCGCCGTCGTAGTCCCGTGAGAAGGTCACGTAGTACGTCGTGCCGAGCGAAACGTAGATGTTGTCGCTGAAGGCGTACCACTCCGAGCCGCTCTTGACCATCCAGAGGAACAGCTTGTAGCCCGTCGTATCCCTGCTGTAGACGGGTGTGACGCCCGCCCCACCGTTGACGCTGACGTGATACCAGTTGTTCTTCAGCGTCGTGAACGCGCACAGGCCCAGAAAACTCGTCGTGTCGGTGTGGCTGACCGCGCCGGTGGTGAACTGGAAGCGGACCTCGAAGTCGCTGTTCCAGTAGCCGGAGGTATAATCCTTCGCCAGATAGCAGATCTGGTTTCTCGGGACGCTGGTAGCGACCAGCGACGTCCCGGAGGGCGCCAGATAGCCCCCGGTGTCCGTCTCCGTCCA
>CAZYGM010000302.1:0-3299 GCA_964647015.1 uncultured Planctomycetales bacterium
AGCGCAGCACCGGAGCGGATCTTTGACAACCAAATACAGAGGCCCCGGGCAGCCGGACGCCTCAGAAGCGCCGTGCCATCGGCCCCGCGACACAATGGTGTCCGACCAAGCCGACACGCGACGAGCCAAGTCTCGCCGACCGCGCCCACGAGACCCGTCCGGCTGCTAACAGCCGAATCAGACCCGGCGACAGCGCCCCGTCGAGACCCTCGCGCTACCGGTCCAGGCACGCAAGCACTGCGCGTACAAAGAGCAGCTTGCGCGTCAGGCCAGAGCGCGCCAATGAATGTATGATGAAGTCTCCACTTCCCGGCCCTGTCGCGGACTGGTCACGTGGAGACCTCAGTCGAACCGACGGCGGTCGGTGCCTTGTTAGAAGGCACTAGCGGTACCGCCGGACCAGCAGGGCGCCCAGGGCCAGCAAGGCCAGTGATGACGGCTCTGGAATCCAGGCCAAACCGTCGATCCACGTGTGGCCGTTCGCTCCGACCAACGTGGCCAGTCCGGTTGTGACGTCCACCGTGTACAGCGAGTTGGTCACATCAGCCTCGTTGAGATACAGGATCTGGTTCCACTCGTCATAGGCCAATCCGACCAAATCGCAGCGCACGCCCGTGTCACCGATGTATGTTGCGGCGCCTGTGTTGATGTCGACCGAGTAGAGTCCGGAATCGTCGTAGTTGGTCGCGTAGAGGATGCCGTTGGCATCGTCGTAGGCCATGCCCCGGCCGTCGATGCCGGTGGGGCCGATGATGGTCATGTTGCCGAAGGCGTCGGTCTGAATGAGCGACCTGTTGGTGTCCTGCCCGATCGCCCATGTCACGCCCAGGGCGTCAGACGATGCCAGCCCGTGCCAGTTGAAGCCGTAACCCTGGTCATGGACACCCGTGAAGATGCCGGTTTCCATGTCCAGCTTGTTGTAGAGCATGTAGCCGCTGCCGGAAACCCAGTTGAAGACGTCCGTCACGTACAGCTCGCCGTACAGGAATGACGCGCCGGCGATACTCGGGTCCTTGTTAAGGTCCGTGAGCTTCGTGGCGGCACCCGTTGCCGGGTCGATCTTGAACAGCCCGTTGCCGGTATCGTTCATCGACTGGATGCCATACAGACCCGGCTCGATGGCCCACGCACTAGTCGCGATAACCGAGACCGCCAGGGCGGCCAACAACACTCTTGCCATTATCCTTCCTCCTTCGAATACGCCCTCGTGGCTGGTGAGGGTCGATTGCCGCAGCGGCAGGACACTCGCCCGCACACCGGCGACATGTTCTTGCGAATGGCGAAGGGAAAGGGTTGTTCGGCCGGAATGGGGCCGTGTGACCAACTCCTTTCCACCTCCTACGGGCCAATGCTATCGGCAGGCCCCGCAGGTGTCAATGATTATTTCCGTAATTACCTACGTAATTGCACCTATAATTCTGCGCATAGTTCTGTTTTGAGCGCAATCTGCTATTGCGGATGAATCTGCGCCTGCTACGATAGCTATTTACGGGCATGCTGACCGGCGTTGTGGCGCGTCAAGCCCGGCGTCCGCGGTGGCTGCCCGTGCCAGGTACCCAGCAGCCTGGGACGCGTGGAGAGCTTGCTGCACCGTGGACGCAGACCGGACAGACCGAAGCGCGCTGGTGCCTGCGGCATCGTCGCTCGAGGTGCAGGTATTCGAGTCCGAGACGACCGCTGTGGTACAGCGGCTGCGCACGGCAATCGCCGAGCTCATCGCGGGAGTGCGGGGCCACATCGTCAAACCGACCGACTTGCGGCGGTCGTTGGGCGTCGACATGAATGTGTGCTGCAAGCTGCTGCGCGTGGTGTCGTCTCCCGGGCCCCTGGCCGCCAGCCTGCACCTGCCAGGCATCATGGCGCTGCGGATGTTCCTGAAGGCGGCCCGCAAGGCCGGCGTGCGTGAGACGGCCGTGGCGGCGGCGGCACGGGCCACAGACGAGTTCGAGAGGCTCGTTAACAAGCACGCCGATGACCGCACGACGTTTGATTCCATGGTCAGTGCGCTGGTCGATGACGATGAGGCGGCCCAGATCACGTTTCAACACCGGCGGGCCACGTTTCGGGGACAGCGCCACCTGTTTGGGCTCGAGGTGCGGGTGCAGATCAAGTGCCTGATCGTGCAGCCCGCGGGGCACGATGCGCGTTTGCTGGATCTGGCGAACGTGACGGGTTTCGTTTCGCTGCGCCGGCTGCGGCCGACGCGTGCCCCGATTGTGCTATCGCCGGCCTACACGATGAACGATGATGGCACGATGCGCAATGTGCAACGCGAGCCGCTGATTCCCACAGCGGACCAGAAGTGCGGCGTTGGCCTGTTGCATGAATTCTGCAGCGAGCCGACGCTGGAACTGCGAACGGTGCCGGGCGCGCCGGGACGTGTGTACGGCGAGTTGGCCGGTGTCGGCGTGGGTAAGACGGCGGCGGTGACGTGCGTCGAAGGGCACCTGAATCGGGCAGCCGTGCCGCGTTTTCGGGAGCCGGGCAACGAGGTGGGGGCGCACCTGGCCGAGGTGCGTGTGCCGTGTGAGACGCTGCTGCTGGACCTGGTCATCCGCGAAGACACGTGCGGGGCCATGAACCCCACCGCGCTGGCATCGGCTGACCACTTGGCGGAGGTGCAGCCGGCGGGGACGCATGCGCCCTGGCAGGGTCTGGAACCGCGCGAGCCGGTCACGCACTTGGGCAAAGGGGCTTCGGCTCTGTACACGACGGATTATCCGCAATACCCCGAGCTGGCTCGTTACGTGTTCCAGCAGCTCGGATGGGACGGCGACCGGTTCGACGTCTACCGCTGCCGCATCCAGTATCCGATTCTGCCTTCGACTTTGGCGATATTCTTCGACCTGCCCGAGGCGCCGGCCGACTCCGTGCCGGCACGGCCTTGAAGAGCCGGGCTTTACGCAAGAGCCGATTCGGAGTACCGAACGGGCGGTCAGCGACGCGCTGTGGAGGGCGACGGTGCCGGTGTGGCCGGATGAGGCGGACGAACAGTCGCCGGGTTTGATTCGGCTGCCCGGGGCCTCTGTATTCGGTTGTCAAAGATCCGCTCCGGTGCTGCGCTGAGTGACCGCGAGGATGCGATTCCGTTGCAGGCAGCCGCGGCCCGGTTCACAGCCGATGCGATTGGCGTCCTCTCGGCGCGGGATTGCTCCCGGTTCCTCGGTCGAGCGTTCCGGCGGGCCACCCCAGGGCAGTCCCGGCAAGGCAACGGGCGTGTCGAGTTGCACGCCGATCCCTTGGCGGGCTGCGCTGGCCGGCGCGTCAGAGCGTTCGGCGAGTAGCGCTGCGTCAATCGC
>CAZYGM010000303.1:0-3257 GCA_964647015.1 uncultured Planctomycetales bacterium
CAGTACACGTGCTTGCCGGCCCGCAAACACGCCACCGTCTGCTCCGCGTGTACCCAGTCCGGCGTCGCCACAATGACCGCGTCCAGGTGTCGCTCGCGCTCCAGCATCTCGCGGTAGTCCGCGTACACGCTCACCGGCTGGTCGTACTTCTTCAGGATATTCTGCGCGTACTCCTGGTGGTACGGCCACACGTCGCAGATCGCCACGAACCGCACGTTCGGGATCTTCAGGCAATTCGTCAGCAGCCAGCGCCCCTGGCTACCCGGCCCGATCATCGCCACGGCCAGTTCATCCCCACCGCCGGCCGCCGCCTCCTGTGCGTGCGCCCACGCCGGCACACTCAACGCCACGCCGGCCGCCGCCGCGGCCTGCACGAACTCCCGCCGCGTGATCCTGCTTCCTGACTGCATGTTCGACTCGTTACTCATGGATTACCTGCCGGTTGCGCTCCGCTCCCCCGCGCGTCTGCCATGTGCCACAATGTAGCCCGCCCCCGCCGGAAGCGTCAAACTCAGGCGCTCACCGTACCGTTCCGGCAGCGTCCGTTTGCCCTGCCGCCCCGCTCCCGCTATCGTGCCGCCGTCGCCCGATAGCCCACGGATGGCCGCCGATCGCCATGGAAAGCATCCCCGACAAACCGCCGCTGCTGCTGCCTGAATCGTCCGAACAACCCTCGCTCTCCGTCGTCATCCCCGCGTATAACGAGGCCGCCCGCATCCTGAATACCCTCACTCGCATCCATGAGTACCTGTTCGGCTCTGGTTGGCGCTTCGAGCTCGTCATCATCGACGACGGCAGCCGCGACGACACCGTCTCCATCATCCGTGACTTCGCCCGCCGCAACCGCAACGTCCGCCTGATCATCAATCCCCGCAACCGCGGCAAAGGCTTCGCCGTCCGGCAAGGCATGCTCGTCGCCACCGGCGAACTCGTGCTCATGTGCGACGCCGACCTCTCCACCCCCATCGAGGAGCTCGAGCAACTCCTCCCCTGGACGCAGCGCGGCTGCCACGTCGTCATCGCCTCGCGCGACCTGCCTGACTCGCGCCTCGACCCCCCGCAGCCCGCCCGCCGCCGCCAACTCGCCGCGATCTTCCGTACGCTGCGCCGCCTGCTGCTCCTCCCGAGATTGCGCGACACCCAGTGCGGCTTCAAGCTCTTCCGCCACGATGCGGCCCGCGCCATCTTCACCCGCCAACGCACCAACGGCTGGCTCTTTGACTGCGAGGCCCTCGGCCTGGCCGACCGGCTCGGCTTCCGTATCCAGGAGGTCGGCGTTCACTGGCAGGACAACTCCGACAGCCGTGTCCGCCTGCTCCCTGCCGCCCTCGCCGCCCTCCCCACCCTGCTCCTGATCCGCCTGCGACTGCTGAAGGCCCGCTGACCGTCCGCCGCACTGGCCAACGCCCGGCGCCGCACGCTCCGCATTCGCCCCGTCCAGCGCGTATACTCACCGGATTGGACCCGCCGGCCCCCGCAACGATTGTCGGACCCGTGCGGGTTTATGATAACGAGCCCATGACCCAGCCCCGACCAAAACGACGCACCAAACGTCCGGCACGCGACGCCACCGCCACAACCCAATCTAACCGCGCCGCCGGCTGGCTAATCGTCCGCGGCGCCCGCGAGCACAATCTCAAGCACCTCGACGTCCCCATCCCCCTCGCCCGCTTCACCTGCGTCACCGGCGTCTCCGGCTCCGGCAAGAGCTCGCTCGTCAACGACATCCTCTGGCCCGCGCTGGCCGTCCGGCTCCAACACGCCGCCCTGACGCCGGGCGAGCACGACGACCTGGAGGGCGTCGAGCAGCTCGATAAGGTGATCAACGTCGATCAATCGCCGATCGGCACCACGCCCTCCAGCAATCCCGCCACCTACACCGGCGCCTTCGACTGGATCCGCCAGCTCTTCGCCCGCCTGCCCGACAGCAAGATGCGCGGCTACAACGCCAACCGCTTCAGCTTCAACCGCCCCGGCGGCCGCTGCGAGGCCTGCCAGGGCTACGGCCAGCGCTGCATCGAAATGCACTTCATGCCCGACGTGTGGATCGAATGCGAGACCTGCCACGGCCGCCGCTACAACCCCGAAACCCTCGAGGTCAAGTTCAAGGGCCATTCGATCGCCGACGTGCTGAGCATGCGCGTCAGCGCCGCCCATGCCCTGTTCGCCAACGTCCCTAAAATCCGCCGCATCCTCCAAACCCTCGCCGACGTCGGCCTCGACTACGTCGAACTCGGCCAGCCGGCCCCGACGCTCTCCGGCGGCGAAGCCCAGCGCGTCAAGCTCGCCGCCGAACTAGGCAAACCCGACACCGGCCGGACCTTCTACATACTCGACGAACCGACCACCGGCCTGCACTTCGACGACGTCCGCAAGCTGCTCGCCGTGATTCAGCGCCTGGCGGACCTCGGCAACACCGTCCTCGTCGTCGAGCACAACCTTGACGTCATCAAGTCGGCCGACTGGGTAATCGACCTGGGCCCCGAGGCCGGTGACGCCGGCGGCCACATCGTCGCCCTCGGCACGCCCGAAGAGCTCGTCTCCGGCGAAGCCGTTACCCGCGCCGCCCGCCTGCGCGTGCCGCCCACGCCGTTAGAGTCGCACACCGCCGCCGCCCTCGCACCCGTCCTGGCCGCCGGCCCGCACGAAACACGCACACCCCACGACCCCGCCGCCCACGCGGAGGAAGAGCTCGAAGTAGCCCGCGCCGGCCTCGGCGGCGTCGGCCGCGACACCAAGATGCCCTGGCAGATCGACGGTCGCGCCTGGCACCTCGCCCAACGCGACTCGCGCCAAGGCCAACCGCGCCAGTGGGAGCCCGCCGCCCTCGAATACATCCTGGAACTCGTCCAGAAATCGGGCGACTTCGCCCCCACCAACTGGAACGATCGCGCCAGCGTCGAAATGACCGCCGCCGGCGCCGAAAAGTGGTTCCTCCACGCCCTCACCGGCGGCCAATGGCTCATCGAACTCTACTTCCGCGTCCCGCCCGGCACGTTCCAGTGGCGCGAACTCAACGACGAGCTCGGCCTCAAGACACTCGACGAGCGCGAAGACCTGCCCATCTACGGCGACTGGGCCCGCGTCGATGTCCGCCGGCGCCGCGACGGCCTCGACGCCGTCGCCATCTACGTCCACGACCGCCGCGAGATCGACACCCCCGCCTTCCGGCGCTTCGTCAAGCAAGCCGCCCGCGCCTACCTGGACTGGGCGAAAGCCTGATCCGCTTCCAAGCCCCTGCATGCGGCCCTAGAATG
>CAZYGM010000304.1:0-3253 GCA_964647015.1 uncultured Planctomycetales bacterium
GCGACTGGTTCCTGTGGCGCGCCGGGGCCACGATGGACCCGAACGAGTACCTGTACCAGACGAGCTACAACCCGCGCGCTTACTACGTCCGCCGCCAGTTGCTCACGACGATCAGCAACAGCGACGAGTTGGCACGCGAAATCGATCCGCAGTCGCCCAATCCCGCTCTTCCGCAAACCAACATAGGCTTGTACCCGGGGCAACTCAAGTTCTACCTGGGCGACATCGCGCGGGCGTTCAATGTCAACGGGCAGTACATGTCGCAGGTGCTGCCCGACGGCAGCACGGGCAACATCATCGTGCGCCGCCTGGCCGACTACTTCTACGAAATGCTCGCGGACACGCAGGGCTGGAAGAATCTTTCTGACGAGACCGAAGTTCTGACGCGGCGGGAGCAGGCCTGCATGCTGGCGGTCAACACGGTGGCCTTCGCCGCGCCGCGCGGCAACACCGGCTTCATCGATGCCGTCTGGTTGACCGATGGCCTTACGAGCGTGAAGTACGTCGGCTACGCCCCACAGCCGTTCATCACGCAGGTCATCGCGTACGGCGAGGAGGGTGATACCAGTTCGAAGAAGATCGGCGTGGCGGTCGAACTGTTCTATCCGCACGACCCCGGGCCGGGCTGGAACCCGCTCACGGCCGACAAGTTCGACGAGAACGATCCCTTCGCGCTCGACCTGAGCCAGTTCTACATCAGCGTGACGGAGCGGCACGCGACCGGACTGCCGGGGGCCGGGGAGGAGCCGACCTCTACGGCACTGCGGCTGAGTGAAGCGGTGGGGGCCCAGCCCATGACGCGCCTGGTGGGCCGTAACTTCCTCGCGCTCACGCTGGACAACGGCTGGACCGAATCGCCCTTGCGCGGGTTTGCCGGCGTCGACGGACACCTGAACACGCTGGCGCCGGTCGGTACGACGCCACACGGCGGCCGGGATGTTATCGAGGTCAAGCTCTGGCGCCAGGACAGCCAGAACGGTCTGCACTTGATCGACAAGCTGGTCGTCGGCGATCTTGGGGAGGCACGCATTCCCAGTCGGCCCGGTGGGTTTGGCGGCGGCGGTTTTGGCGAAGAGGAGGATGATGAGGATTTCAAGTGGCTGGTGGACTACTACCGCGACACCGGCCTTGAGCCCGTCTTCGGCGGTGACTGGGATGGGGATGGGTTCGTCGATACGCCCGCTCGCTGGCGCATGGTGATGAACACGCGCGGCGCGCACGCCGAGGATAACGACGGCGGCTTCACCGTCTCTGTTTCCACGCGGATGGAGAAGATCGGTCAGCCTGGCCCCGTGCCGAGCACGTCCGCGGACGAGCACTTCGCGCCCACCGTCCCCCTCTACACTATGAACGCCGGCGACACGAACGCCAACAATCCGGCCCCCTGGAGCTTGACGGCCAGACCGCTGCCACGCGGTTTCTTCACTGTGCAGCCGATCCACGGCTCCTACCGGCCCAAGTCCTTCCCGACTGTCGGCTTCATGCTCTTCGTGCCGCGCTATGCCCACACCGGCTCGAAGCCGATGAGCGAGACGCTCGCCGAACAGTGGGCTAAGTGGGGCGGCGAGGTGGATCTCGGCGACGACAGCAGCTATTACACTTACGAAACCAGCAGCGAAGATCCATCGGGCGGCACGGGCGGGTTTGGCAGCGCCGGCCGCCCGACGGTCAGAGTCAACCGCGGACTCTACCCGGCGGACTTCGCCCACATGCCCGTCTTCGACAACAACCAGGACGTCCGCAACAACTCGTACTTCGACCTCGACCCGGGCACCGGCACGCGACCCGCCATCCCGTGGGGCCAACTCGTATTCGACTACTTCACCACGTTGGATCCGAGTGCCGACTACGACGGCGACCTCCTGCCCGACGTTGATCCCTGGCGCGTGCCCGGCCGCATCAACATCAACACGGCCCCCTGGTACGTCATCGCCGGACTGCCGCTCGTTCACCCCATGTACTTGAACGATGGCAGCAGTTCGCCCGCCTCACCGGCGTTCTGGAGTGCCAAGTCCGGCGTGCTGGTCGGCGCGGTACCCTTCCTGATGCAGGGCGCGCACGACACGCTGCACCGCTTCGAACAGCCGGTTACGGTTCCAGGTATCTTGGAGGAATCGGAATACTCGTTCCTGTGGTATGACCAGGAGAACGGTTGGTATCGCCTGGGTCCGGAACTGGCGCTGGCGATCGTGTCCTACCGCGACCGGCTGCGCTACGTCACGGACAACACCGCCGCACTTGTCGGCGGCCCGCTATGGTTGGCCGAGTATCGTAACGCGAACACGAATGATCTGGGCGGAACGATGGAGGCGCTGGTTCTGGCCGGCAGCCGTTACCGCAACGAGCGCACCGGCGATCTGACGATTCTCAGCGGTTACCCGTACGGCCCGATTCGCCGCGGTAGCGGAATCTACCCGACCGGACCGGCCAAGTACGAGCGCGGCTTCCTGACGCTCGGCGAGCTTGCCAACGTCAAGGGCTTCGATTCATCCGTGTATCATCCCGACTATCCCGGCGAGGCCCCGCGCATGCTGTACAACACCCTCGGCGCCGGCACTGACGACCGGGATCGCCCGGACTTCTTCAAGGCGGTCAGCCTGATGGCCCTGCTCGACACGCACTTCCTCGTGACGCGCAGCAACACGTTTACCGTCTACACGACGCTGACCGACCGCGACCCCGAGCGGCCGCATGGCAGCATTCGCACGCAGTACACGGTGGACCGCAGCAACCTGCTGCCGCGGCTGGTCATGCAGGACACGAGCGGCGACGGCTTCGCCGACACGCCGCTGGTCCAGGGCACCGGCACCGACGTGGCGCCGGTCATAATCCAGAACACCGGTCAACCCGAGGTGCTCAGCCGACGGCAGGTCGGCTACTACGACACGCGTTTCGACCAGTAGTGCGGAACGCGGCACGCCCCGGCTTCCTCAGGAATCCGGCTCCTCGACCTGCTCGTTGAGTTGCAGAATCTCGACCAGGTCATTCTGCTGCTGCGCCGCACCTGTGTAAGCATGGTGGGCCACCGGGTTGTTCGTGCCGGCTGCCTCGATAACGATGCGGTCCGGGTCGATCCCGTGCGCGATCAGCGCATCGGCCACAACACAGGCGCGCTGATACGCCAGGTCGCGGTGCCGCGCAAAGGGCGTATCGTCCACCGGCCGCCGGCTGCAGTGCCCGCTGATGCGCAGCCTGGTACTCAGGCCGCGCAGCTCCTCGGCCAACTGGCTGATGCGGGCCGCTTCCTCGGGCA
>CAZYGM010000305.1:0-3247 GCA_964647015.1 uncultured Planctomycetales bacterium
GCTTGCAGCTTGCCGACGTGCTTGCGCATCCCGTGAAACAGCATTGCCTTGTTCAGCGGGGATTCATCCCTGACCCCGGGGACAACTTCGGCAAACGGCTGGTGGCCGCGATTGCGCCGAAGTTCAATCGTCAATTCGCTCATAACCGCATCGACGGATACGGCCGCGTCTACCTGTGAGGCGGGCGGCGCCACTTGGGCAGAACGTCGCGGAGAACCTCATTGTGATTTGCAGCCGGTGTCACGATGAGGTTCACGCGGGGAAGCACGGATCCGTCAGCGATGAAATCGGCCGAGCGCTATGAGCGACGTATTCGGCCCGGCCAAGCGGACAGCTATCATGCGGGGGATCCGCGGCAAGGACACTAAGCCCGAGCAGGCGGTGCGTCGGGCATTGCACGCGCTGGGGTATCGTTTCCGCCTGCAAGTAGCAAGGCTGCCGGGCACGCCGGACCTCGTGTTCTCCGGAAGGCGGTGCGTGGTGTTCATACACGGATGCTTCTGGCATCGTCATTCCTGTCGCAAGGGCCGATCGCGGCCCACAACGCGCGCAGACTTCTGGGACCGGAAGCTGGCTGGCAATCAGGCACGGGATGCCAAGTGCCGGCGGAAGCTGCAGCGCCTGGGCTGGTCAGTCGTGACGGTATGGGAGTGTCAGCTTACGCCTAGGCGATTCGAGCGGACGATCAGGCGGATAACGGACAGACTGGAGCGTTCCGGGGCGGATTGAGGGTGGGGGTGCGGAGGCGTATTATCCGTAATACCATATTGGAGGCGGTGTGCCGGTGGGTTGGAGGGGGGCCGGCGTGCGGCTGTGCTTGAGGTGTGCGATGTCCACGTTGGAGCGTCAGGTTGCGCGGGCCCGCCGGCGGCTGAACGGTAATCTGTTCCTGGAGCGGCTGTGCACCGGGGTGCTGGCGGCTGCCGGGCTGTGGACGCTCGCGCTGCTGGTCGAGCGGGCCTTCGTACTGGGGATTCCGATCAATGCGACGATCTGGGCGGCGGGGCTGCTGGCCCTGGGCTTTGCGCTCGTTGCCACCCGGCTGGCGCGGGTGGACACGCTACGGGCCGCGGTGGCGGTGGACGCCGCCCTGGCACTGAAAGAGCGTATCAGCACGGCCCTGGTGCTGGTGCGCGACCCGGACCCGTTCGCCCGGGCGGCGGTGGCGGACGCGGAGCAGCGGGCCGGGCAGGTGCATGTTCCCGCGCATTTGCCATATCGGGCCCCGGGGTTTTGGCCCTGGTCAATCGCGGCGGTGGCGGCGGCCGCGCTGGTGGGTTTCTTCATGCCGGAGTTGAACCTGCTGGCGGCGAGCGATGAACCCGGCCGGGAGCAGGCTCGCCGCGACGCGCTAGCGGAACGATCGGCCATCCAGGAGGACTTGGAGGCCAGGTTGGGGCGGATTCGGGAGATGGCGACGGCCAATCCCGACCTGGCCGCCTTGGCCCAGGATCTTCAACCGCTCGAAATGCCGGACGAACCGACGGTTACGCCGGAGGATGTGCGGCGTGAGGCCACGCAGCGGATCGACAAGGTGATGGACAAGCTGGTTGAGCAGCGTGACACGGCCGGTCGGGATGCGCTTGATGAGACGAAGCGGCTGCTGGCGCGGCTGAGCCCGCAGAGCGGTCAGGACCTGGCGGCGCAGCTCGGGCAGGCGCTTTCAGCGGGCGACTTCCAGGGTGCGCGTCAGGCGCTGGAGAAGCTGCAGCAGGAGCTCGAAGCGACGCAGGCCCAGGGTGATGCGGCGGCCCAGCAGCAACTTCAGCAGATGCAGGCACAGCTTGAGCGTCTGGCCGATCAGCTCGCAAAGCTTGATGACAGCACGTACCTGCAGAAGGAGTTGGAGAACAAGGCGGGCCTGTCGGCGGAGGAAGCCAAGAAGCTGCTCGAGCAGATGGCGCAGATGGACCCGAAGCAGCGTGAGAAGGAGCTGCAACGGCAACTGGCCGACAAGGGCCTGTCACAGCAGCAGATCGAGCAGATGGTCAAGAAGTTTGAGCAGAAGCAGCAGGCGTGCCAGAACTGCCAGGGGCTCGCGCAGGGGCTGGCCCAGGCGGCGCAGGCGCTGACGCAGTCAAGCCAGGCCGGCGGGGGTAGCGCCGGGGCCGCCGGCGCGGCCGCGTCGTTGGGCGACGTCGGCACGCAATTATCCGACCTGGAGATGGCGCAGCAGATGCTGGACGAATTGGAGGCGCAACTGGGCGACCTGCAGAACATGCGTCAATCGGTGTGCAGCGGCGGCTACTGTGCCGCGGGCGGCCAGCGAGCCAATCGCATCGGTCCGCAGGGTCCCGAGTACGGCTTCGGGATCGGCGCGACCGTGCCGAAGGAGCGCACCGCCCACGCCCTGGCCCCGACGAAAGCGCGCTCGCGCATGCAGGGCGGCACCATCATTGGGCAGATGCTCGTGGATGGGCAGCAGGTGCGTGGCGAGGCGACGGCTGAGGTGCGCGACGCAGTGAGTTCCGCGCAGCGCGACGCGACGGACGCCATCGAGCGTCATGAGGTTCCGCGGCAGTATCACGGTGTCGTCCGCGAGTATTTCTACCGGCTGGCGGGTCTGGCCTCCGGCAACCGTGCGGCGCCCGCTGCGGGCGATGCGGGCGAGCCGACGGATCAGGATGCATCGCAAGAGGAATCGCCCGGGGCAACCAGTCAGCCGTGACGGCGGGTGTCCCCGCGGCGCGGTCATTCACACGTGCATCATGCGAACCGGCGGACGTTGAGCACCAGCTCGACCTCTCCAATCGGCAGGTGCAGCTTCTCGGCGATCTTCATCGGCGTGAGCCCGTGGTCCGCCAATTCGTAGACGTTTTTCACTTGGTCGTATGTGACCGGGGCGGGGGCGGGGCGTTCAGCCGGCGGGGCCTGGGCCGGCTGCGTTTCTGCGGCTTCAGGTTCAACGGTGGGGGGATCATCGATCAGCACGTCCACCTGGGGGGGGTGGCCAGGCGCTTGCGCCGCGGTTTGCGGCGGTGACTCGGCGGCGGTTCGCGACATGGCTGCCCGGGCCGCCGCGGCCTCCTGCACGAGGCGCTCCAGCCGGCGGATGCGCTCGTCCGCGTGGTGCACGACGGTTTCCAGTTTGGCGAACTTGGTGTCGAGCTGGGCGTTCACGCGGCGTGCCATTTCCTCGATCTGCAGCAACAGGTCGTCGAGGGACCCCCGCAAGGCCTTGTGCTGACGCAGCGATTCGAATTCCGCGCGCACGCGCCGGCTGTTCGCCTGGCTGCGTTGCCGATTC
>CAZYGM010000306.1:0-3227 GCA_964647015.1 uncultured Planctomycetales bacterium
TTCGTTCGACATCGACCCGTTCGTGGCGGTGCTGACCGGCGGCTAGACCGCGCGGTGTGACCAGAACAGTCGCCGGCCGTCTGTGCTCCTGGTGCAGGCGGCCGACGTTCTATTTCCGGGCGACCGGCGTGCTACAATATCCACGACATGAAGTGTACTCACGTGGCATTGCAGGTTCGCGACGTGGAGCAGTCCATCGCCTTCTACCAGCGCTACTGCAGCATGCGCATAGTGCACGATCGCACCGACGAGTTCCGCGTGGTCTGGCTGGGTTGGGGCGAAGACCCGCCGCGCTTCGTCATCGTGCTGCTCGCCCAGGACTACGAGCTCAATCGCCAGCCGCCGTTTCAGCACCTGGGGATAGCCCTGCCGCGTCGTGAGGACGTCGACGAGATCGCCCGGCGCGCCGCGGCGGACGGCTATCCCGTCGCCTGGCCGCCGCGTGACGGCGGGCCGGTGGTGGGCTACTTCTGCGGCCTGACCGACCCCGACGGCAACACGATCGAGTTCTCCCACGGCCAGCGTTTGGGGTAACCGCCCCGGAGGCGTGGTCGAACTGCAGCGTCGTGGTTCACCCCCTGTGGCGGGGCTGCATTCTCGCAGGCATTGTGGCGCGCTCGCGGGCGCTTCCGCCCGGTTGACACGCCCGGTCCCGCAAATAGAATCGGCGAACCTGATTGGTGCTGATACGGCGCTGTGCCCGCGGCAGGCGGCGCCCGGGGGATGGCGCGGGGTCATGCAGCGCTGCTTCGACGACGCACTTTTTTGACCGGCCCAACGCGTCCCGGTCGTCCCTGGGAGGTTGAGACCGGAGGAAACGGCAGTGATCGAAGTTCGCAATCTTTCCAAGCATTACGGCAGTCACCGGGCCGTGGACGACATCACCTTCGAAATCGGCGAGGGCGAGATCGTCGGCATCCTCGGGCCCAACGGCGCGGGCAAGAGCACCACCATTCGCGTCCTGACCTGCTTCCTGCCCGCGACGGCCGGAACGGCCCGCGTGGCCGGGCACGACGTGTTCAATGACTCGTTGGCGGTGCGGGCCGCGGTCGGCTACCTGCCGGAGAACGTGCCCCTATACCCGGAGATGCGCGTGCGGGAATACCTGCGCTTCCGCGGGAAGCTGCGCGGCCTGAGTCCGCCGGCCCGCTCCGCAGCCATCCAGCGGGTGACGGAACGCTGCTGGCTGCACGAGGTCATTAACCGACCCATCGGTCAGTTATCCAAGGGCTATCGCCAGCGCGTCGGCCTGGCCGATGCCTTGCTGCACAATCCGCCGGTGTTGATCCTGGACGAGCCGACCATCGGCCTCGACCCGACGCAAATCCGCGAGACGCGCTCACTGATCCGCGAATTGGCTCACGATCACACCGTTATGCTGTCGAGCCACATCCTGCCGGAGGTCGAGGCGACCTGCCAGCGCATCATCATCATCAACCGCGGCAAGCTGGTGGCCGCCGGCTCGCCGGCCGAGCTGCGCGAGCGCATCAGCGAGCACGCGCGGCTGATTGCGGAGGTCAAGGCTCCCGCGGCAGAGGTGACGCCGGCCGTGCGGGAACTGGCTGGCGTGACGGACCTGCACACGAGCACGGTGGACGGTTGGACGCGGTTGCTGATCGAGGCACGCGGCGATGTGCGCGAGGCCGTCGGCAGTCTGGCGGCCGCGCGCGGCTGGCCGCTGCGCGAGCTGCGCCGCGACGCCGCGACGCTGGAGGACTTCTTCGTCAAGATCGTTGCCGACGCCAGCGCGGCGCGCGACTGATCAGGGTACTGCGAGGGCCAGACTCATGAGAAATACCATTGCGATCATGCAGCGCGAACTCTTGTCGCTGTTTTGCTCGCCCATCGGCTACATCGTTATTACCGGGTTCCTGCTGGTCACGGGCGTCATCGTGCTGCGGGCCGGCGTGTTCGGCCCTGGCCGGCCGGCGACCCTCCGCGACGTCTTCTTCTGGACGCCGTTCGTGCTGACCTTCGTTATCCCCGCGATCAGCATGCGCAGCATCAGTGACGAATACCGCAACGGCACGATCGAGGCGCTCATGACCGCCCCGGTGACGGATACCCAGATGGTGCTGGGCAAGTACCTGGCGTCGCTGGCGTTCTACGTCATCATGATCGCGGCGACGGGCATATACATGCTGTTGATGGAGGTCTTTGGCAATCCGGATTGGGGTGCCGCGGCGGCCGCTTACCTGGGCCTGCTGCTACTGGGGGCCGCGTTCATGGCCTTCGGCGTCTTCGCCAGCAGCCTGACCCGCAATCAGATCGTGGCGTGGATCCTGGGGACGGTGCCGCTGCTGCTGTTTGCTTGCCTGGGCTTCTTCATGGTGGACCTGGCCGAGGGCCGCGTCCGCACCATACTCCAGCAGGTCAACGTCATGGGCCGTTTCGGACAGTTTACGCGCGGCCAGGTCGAGTCCGACGCGATCATCTTCTTCCTCGGAACCGCCGCGCTGTTCGTGTTCCTCAGCATCAAAGTAGTGGAGTCGCGCCGATGGCGGTAACTCAACCCATGAAAGCCTCGACTCGCCGCGTGCTGTTCGGCCTTAACGCGCTGGTCCAGGCCGCGCTGGTGACGGCCGTGGTCGTGCTGATTGTCTGGGCCGGCGGACGGTTCAAGTGGCCGTCCGCGTGGGCCGACTGGACCAGCAGCGGCGTCAACAGCCTCAGCCCGCGCACGCTGCAGTTGCTGAAAGGGGTGGATCAGGACATCCGCATCACCTGCCTCTTCGCCGAGCCGGACCGCGAACGTGATCGCATCGGCACCAAGCGCTATCGCGAGATGCAGGACCTGCTGGCGCTGTACGATTCAGCCGGCGGGGCACGCGTCAGCACGTACATCATCGAGCCGACGCTCGAGCAGGCCCGCACGGACGAGCTGCTGCAACGGCTGGTCGCGCTGCCGGCCTACCGCGACGAGGCCCGGGCGCACGTCGCGGCGCTGGAGGCGTTCACGACGTTGAACGAGGATATCAAGCGTCTGGCGGCCGCGGACTTTCAACGCGCCGGCGAACTGGTCGGCAGTGATGATCCGCTCAACCAGAGCCGCGCCTTCAATATCATCCGCACCCACTGGCAGTCGTTGCTGGAACAGGCCGACGACATGGTCACCGGCATCAATGACCTGACCGGCCGCGAGGTGCCGCGCTACGGGCAGGCGGTGGACGCGGTCCGCGAGTACCTGTCTGACGTGCGCCTGCGGCTGGAGGACGTTGCCGGCTGGC
>CAZYGM010000307.1:0-3214 GCA_964647015.1 uncultured Planctomycetales bacterium
ACAAACGGCATCAACGCCATCTGACGAGCGCGCTTCAGGGCCCGCGCCGCCTCACGCTGCTGTTCGGCCGAGAGGCCGGTGCGCTTCCGCGAGAACAGCTTGCCTTGCGCGCTGGTTAGACGCTGCAACAACGGGACGTTCTTGTAGTCGAGATCAGCGCTGTCGATTTTCAGGCCGCGCATGCGGCCGCTTTCCGTGCCACGCCGGCTCTTCTTCTTGCGCCGGGGGGGACCAGGTCTTTTCGCCATTTGATTACTCCGAATCCGTCGTCAAAACGGGATGTTGTCCGGGTCGGGCGGCGCATCGCCGGAACCCTCAAACTCGGAACCGGTCGGGCCGTCCGCCTGTGAAGAGGGCGCGCCGCCGCCAGTACCGGCCGTATCGCCGCGCCCGCCGATGAACTGGAAGTTCTCGGCGACCACCGTCAGCTTGGAGCGCTTCTGGCCGTCCTGGCCCGTCCACTGATCAAGCTTGAGCCGCCCTTCCACAAAAATCCCGCGGCCCTTGCTCAGGTACTGATTGATCGTCTCGGCCTGGCGGCCCCAGGCCGTGACGTCCACGAAACAGACTTCCTCGCGCTGATTGCCGTCCCGGTCGCGAAAGCGGCGGTTCATTGCCACGCCGAACTCGCACACCGCCAGGTTGCTGGGCAGGTAGCGCAACTGCGGGTCGCGGGTGAGGTTGCCCATCAGGAAGACTCTGTTGAAACTAGCCATGCCGTTCCCCAATGTCGGGCCGCGGGCCTACACCGGCGACTCGTCTGCTCCGTCTGGTTCGATGCTCGCCGCCCGGCTACGTGGGCGGCGCTCGGGCTCATCAGTGCCGCCTTCGGACTCACCATCTTCATCACGGGCACCATAGCGCGGCCGATCGTCACGCGCGCCAAAACGCGGCCCGTCGTCGTGTCGGCGACCATTGCCCGCCGGTTGGAGCGGCGTCTCGGCCGGGCGCGTCTTCAGCTCGTTGATACGCTCCTCCGGGACGTGATCCGCCCGCAGAACCAGCAGCCGCAACACCGACTCGCTGAGCTGGGCGTCACGTTCCAGTTGCGTGATGCGCTCTTCCGGCGCCTCGAAATAGGTCAGCACGTAGGTGCCACGCTTGCGGCGCCGAATCTCGTAGGCCAGCTTGCGCTCGTCGAACTTGACGCAGACCAGCAGCTCGGCCTTGATGCGGTCACACAGGCGATGGACCTCCTGCTCAATGGCGGCCCAGTCGCGGGCGACCGAGTTATCAAAAAGGAACATGCCTTCGTAGCGTTTCAAGACTCATCTCCTTTGGCCGGCCCATCCGCCGGTGTCTGCTCCGGTCCAGACGGCGAGGACCGCTTGCGGTTATACTCGTTCATGACGGCCTCCAAGCCGCGCCCCAGCCAGCACTCCGCCGCGTCCGTGGCCCGGCTGACAGCCTCCATTGCCTGCTCACGCTCCTGCGGCTCGAAGGCGCTCAGCACGTATTCCACCGTGGCGGCCGGGTGGACCTTGCCGATGCCGATCCGCAGGCGGGCAAACTCGTCGCTTGGCAGGTGGCGAATCACGTCACCAAGCCCCTTGTGCCCGCCGGCCGATCCGGCCGCGCGCACACGCAACTGCCCCAGCGGCAGGTCCAGATCGTCCATGACCACCAGCAGGTCCGCCAGGGCCAGCTTGTAGTAGCGCCATACGGAACCCACGCTGCGCCCGCAGAGATTCATGAAAGTCTGCGGTTGCAGCAGCAGCACCTGCTGGCCGGCCCGCTCGGCTTGGGCGATCAACCCTTCGAACTGGCGGTCGTAGCGCGCCGTCGCAACACCCCAGCGCCGGGCCAGCTCCTCGATAACCAGGAAGCCGACGTTGTGGCGCGTGTTGACGTAGCGCTTGCCGGGGTTGCCCAGGCCGGCGATCAGCTTCACGACTACTCTCCACCGGCACCCGCGGTGTCCTCCTTGCCCTTGCCGATGACTTCCGGCTCAGCAGTGCCCTCCGCCGGCACCGCTCCCTCTAGCTCCTCACCTTCCACGCCACGCTTCGGACGCACTATCGCCACCATCTCCTCTGGCTCGTGCAGCGACTTGACACCCGCCGGCAACTCGAGGTCCTTGATGTACAGCGCCGCGTTCAGCCCGAGTTCGCGAATGTTGTGATACACCACCTCCGGAATCTCTAGCAGCGGACATTCGAGTTCCAGATCAGTGACGATGTGAATCAGCTCGCCGCCCTCGTGCGTGCCGCGCGGCTCGCCTTTGAATCTCAGCGGAACCTTCACCTCCACCCGCTCGTTACGGTCCACGCGCATCAGGTCGACGTGAATCGGGTCCTTCTGGAGGTGGTCGTACTGCACGTCCTTGATCAGGTACAGGCTCTTCTGACCCTGCGCGTCAAGCTCGACGACGTGCGTCGCGCGCTCCAGCGCCAAGTCCAGGTCGTGGTAGGACAAGGACACGGTCTCCGGGGGCTGGCCGTGGCCGTAGATTACGCCCGGAATCAGGCCGCGCCGCCGGATGCGCTCGTTCGCATGCCGGCTGCCGGGCTGGCGGGGTTCGCCGCGGATCTTCGCAATTTCCATGCTGCCAACTCCTTTGCCGGGCCGCGCCCCGCACTCGTCGGGGCGCCGCCGCTTACTTCATGAACAGACTGCTGACGGACTCGTGTCGGTGAATCCGCCGAATCGCCTCACCGATCAGCTCACTGACGCTGAGAATAGTCAGTGTGCTGAGCCGGGCGCGCACTTCTTCCGGAATCGGGATCGTATCCGTGACGGCCAGGTGGTCGATGGGGGCATACGCCAGCCGGTCAACGGCCGGCCCGCACAGCACGCCGTGCGTGGCCGCCAGGATGATCCGCTTGGCCCCATGGTTGCGGACCAGCTTGCAGGCCTCCACCGCCGTGCCGGCCGTCGCGATCATGTCGTCGATCATCAGGACGTTCTGGTCCTTGACGTCGCCGATGATCGCCATCGAAGTCGTCTCGCTGCCGCTGATGCGCCGCTTGTCAATAATGGCCAGCTTGGCGCCCATGTGGTCCGCGTAGACGCGCGACTGCTTGGCGTTGCCTACGTCCGGACTGACCAGCGTCAGCGGCTCGAGCGCCAGCGTCTCAAAATAGGCGCTTAGCACCGGCTGGGCCGACAAGTTGTCCACCGGGACATCGAAAAACCCCTGGATCTGGGCGGCGTGCAGGTCGATCGTCAGCACGCGATCCGCGCCCGCCTTGGTCACGATGTTGGCGGCCAGCTT
>CAZYGM010000308.1:0-3181 GCA_964647015.1 uncultured Planctomycetales bacterium
GGCGCAAGCTTATGTAACCACTTGCCAGATCAGGAGTTATGAAACCACTTCTAGTAATTCGAGGTCTGATGCGGTGACATTGAAAGGGGCGCAGCCTTGATTCAAGGCTAGAATGAGGAGACCGAAAACGGCAGGATGTATCTTATTCATTCTTGCGCGAGTCTTGCCAGTTCACAGGGTCAGATCTTCACCAAACGCTTGTCCGTTGCCCAGCCTCTGCCGCTGATGCGATCTGGACGAACTGTTGTATCAAGCAAGAACGATTTCTGTCGTTGTGCACTGCGTCTGCTTGCCCGCCGCACGGGGCAAATCTTACGGGCTGAGCCGACCCTTTGTGAAGGCCATCGCCACGAATCCGGCTTGAGCAATGGTTCCTGCACGCGTGCTTCCGGCCGGGCGGAGCCACCTCCTGTGACACTCGTCAGCCCTCGTGCCGAACGTCGGCCGCCATGCCGTGCAGGTGGTTCAGGGCGCGCGGCGCGATGAGCACGTCGAAGATGGCGCGGCCGTCCTCGAAGCGGCGATCGACGACCTCCGCGAAGCGCTCCAGGAAGTGCTGAGCGCGGCCATCGGCGGCTGGCAGTGAGAGCGTCACGCGCTGCTGTTCGCCGCGCATCGCCAGGTCGACGGCGGTCTGGAGCGTGTCCAGCCCGGCGCCAGTGTGGGCGGAAACCCAGAGGGCGTCGGGGTGCCGGTCGCGCAGCACGGCCAGCAGGGCGCCGTCCTCGGCCACGTCGAGCTTATTGAAAACCAGGCGCGCGCGGCGATCGCCGGCCCCCAGATCCGCGAGGACGCCCGCGACGGCCGCAACATGCTCGAGGGCTGCGGGATTCGAGGCATCGACAACGTGCAGCAACAGGTCGGCGTGAATGGCCTCCTCCAGCGTGGCCCGGAACGATGCGACCAGGTGGTGCGGCAGGTTGCGGATGAAGCCGACCGTGTCGGACAAGAGCGCGAAGCGGCCGTTGCCCAGCGACCAGCGCCGCGTAAGCGTATCCAGCGTAGCGAAGAGCTGATCGGCCGTGAAGGCTCCGGCCGCGGTGAGCGCGTTCATCAGCGAGCTCTTGCCGGCGTTGGTATAACCCACCAGCGAAACCGTGAAGAAGTCTCGACGGGCCCGGACCTCGCGGACCTTGCGCCGGTCGATCTCGGCAATCTGGCGCTGCAGTTGGGCCACGCGCTTGCCGACGAGCCGGCGGTCGATCTCGATCTGGCTTTCGCCTGGGCCGCGCGTGCCGATGCCGCCGACGACGCCGGCCCCGGTGGCACCGCCGGCGCCGGCGATGCGTTCGAGGTGGGTCCACATGCCGCGCAGGCGCGGGGCCGTGTATTCAAGCTGGGCCAACTCCACTTGCAGGCGGGCTTCGTGGGTGCGCGCCCGGCTGGCGAAGATATCGAGGATGAGTTCGCTGCGGTCGAGGACTTTGCGCTCGGTGGCGCGCTCGATTTCGCGGATTTGCGAGGGGGTGAGGTCGTTGTCGAAGATCACCACATCGGCGTCGTAGGCGTCGGCCCGCTGCCGGATTTCCTCCAGCTTGCCCTTGCCGACGCAACTGGCGGGGTGGTACGCCCGGCGGCGCTGCACGACGCGGCCGACGACCACGGCTCCGGCTGACTTGGCCAATTCGGCCAACTCAGCGACTGGATCGTCCACCAGTGGGGCGCCGTCAATGAGCACACCGACCAGCAGGGCGCGCTCTTGCCGAACGGACAGGTCCTCGCGCACCTCCGTCGCCACTACGGTACTCCCCGGCCGGACTTGCGGTCCGGCGGCGTCAAGATGTGCCTAAGTACTTGCAAGCAGCCCAGTTCCGCACTCCTGCACGCGTGGTTGCAGGTGGTGCCCGCACGCGTTGGCAGCCACCTGTCGACCAAATGATTCTAGCATGTGAGCGCGGCGGGGCGAAGGTATTCTGTCGCGTCCCATAAGTTCACTGGCGGGCTGGTGCTGGGCGGTCCAGGTCCACCGTCCGAGCTTGGCCGGGCGGCAGTTCGGCTGTCTGGCCGGCAATTTCGGCGGACAGCGGTTCCTCGCCCAAGTGGTTGATCGTCACGCGACCGTGTTCGATGGTCAGGTGCAATGGCTGACCGCGCCAGACCAGCGGGAAGCGCAGTGCGGACCAGCGCGGCGGCAGGCGCGGGTCGATCCGCAGCACGTCAGACTGAACACAGTTCTGTACGCCGGCGAAGCCGAAGACGGCGGCCTGCCAGTTGTTGGCGGCGGCGGCGGCGTGGATGCCGTTGGACGCGACCGGCGGCATCATATCGAGGCTGATGGAAGCATCCCAGTGGCGCAGGGCAGCATCCGAGAGCCCGAGGCGTGCGGCGATGAGGGCGTGCGTGCCGTGGCTGACGGGCTCGTCGTGGGACGTGAGCGGCGCGTACGTGTCGTAGGCGGCCCGCATCTGCGCGGTAGTGAAGTCCTGCGGTAGTAGTGCCACGAGTTGAAGCACGTCGGCCTGGCTGAGCACCTGGCTGCGGTGCAGGCGTTCACGTGCAACGCAGGCGGCCAGGAGGCGCGTGCGGTCCGGCCACCAGCGCTGGAAATCAAACGGCTCGCGCGCGTCGAAGTCGTCGGCCTGCCTGAGCAGGTGCCGGTCGGCGTCGTAGGGCTGGCGGAGCTTGCCGGCGATTTCGGCGAAGTGGGCCAGCTCGGGGTCGGACAACGCGAGGCGGACGCGCAGCTCCGCGGCGGAGGCCGGATCAGCCTGCTGCAAGGTCTGCCAGGCCGACCCCATGAATTTCAGGGTGGCGGCGACAAGCCCATTCGTATAGGCGTTGTTTCGTACGAGCGGTGTGTACGTGTCCGGACCGGTGACGAGCAGTAGCTCGTACTCGTTCTGGGCGGCGCGGTGCGTGACGCGCTGCGACCAGTAGCGGGCCGCTTCGGTCAGTGCTTCCGTGACGCGCGCCAGGAACGGCACATCATCCGGATTCGCCCGGTGGGCGTGCCAGAGGGCGTGAGCGACGTCGGCCGTGACGTGCAGGGCGTGTTCGGCCTGTTGGCGGTCGGGGCTGTGTTCGCGGCCGTCAGGCGCGCTGGCCCAGGGCCAGCGCGCGCCGGGATAGCCGTCGCCGTGAGCGTTCCGCCGGGCGCCGGGCAGCGAATTCAAGCGAAAGTCAGCCAGCGCGCGGCCCACCGCCGGCCGGGTGTATAAGAACACCGGCAGCATGAAGACAT
>CAZYGM010000309.1:0-3053 GCA_964647015.1 uncultured Planctomycetales bacterium
TCCCACAGCTTGAGCCCATCGCGCGAGCCGCCGCCCCGCCCCGCAATCAGCTTCAGCCCGTCGTCCACACCCCCCAACAGCCCCAACCAGACCAGGCAGAACAGCCCCATCCGTACGTAGAAATTGGAGATGTCCGCCAACAGCGCCACCGCCGCGAAGATCGCCACCACGATCAGCACGCCGCCCATCGTCGGCGTGTCGCGCTTGTCGGACATCATGCGGTTCAGCGCGGCGTGGTCGAACTCCGGTCGGTCCCCGATCTTCAGCCGGCGCAGCTCGCGAATCGCCCACGGCCCCAGCAGCCACACCAGCGCGAAGGCCAGCAGCAGCGCCACCGCGGCCCGGAACAGCGGGTCGTTATGGGCGTAGTCCGGCCCGGGCTTCAACCAGTTGAACAGCAGATACAGCATGACGCCTAGCTCACCGGCGCCGCCCCGCGGCGTTGCCGCAGCGCTGCCACCAGCCGCTCCAGCCCAACGGCCCGCGAGGCCTTCAGAAGCACTACATCACCCTCCCGCAATTCGGCCGCCAGATTCTCCAGACACGCGTCCACGTCCGTGCACGACACCGCGGGCGAACTGAACAACCCGCTGCCACCCAGGGCCGCCGACATCAGCTCGGCCGCGGCGCCGATCAGGTACACCCGATCGAAGCCGTGCCCCGCCAGCCGGGACGCCACCTGCCGATGCAGGACCGCGCTCTGCGCCCCGAGCTCACGCATCTCGCCGAACACGACCATCCGCCGCCCGTGCGCCGGCCAGGACGCCAGCACGTCAAACGCCGCCGCCGCGCTCTGCGGGTTGGCATTGTACGCATCGTTGATCACCGTGACGCCCTGGAATTCCTGCACTTCGTTCCGCATGGGCAGCGGCGTGAAGGACGCCAGCCGCGCCGCAATCGCCTCGTGGTCCAGACCCATCCGCCGCGCCACCGTGATGGCCCCCGCCGCGTTCACCGCGTTGTGCACGCCCGCCAGGGGCAACTCATACTTGAAACGCCCGTTCAGCGTGAAATGCAGCCGCGGCCCCGCGCAGCGGACCGCCGTCAGCCGCAGGTCCGCATCGGCGTGCCAGCCGAATGTCGCCACGGCCAGATCACCGGCCGGCCAATGCTCACGCAGCAGCGGCGAATCAATATTCAAGGCTGCGAACCCACCCGGCTCCACGAACTGCAAGACGGCACATTCCTCCGCCGCCACGCCCGCCAAATCCCCCAGCCCCTCCAGATGCTCTTCCGCCAACCCCGTCAGCACCACCAGGTCCGGCCGCACGAGCTGCGCCAGCGCCGCGATCTCACCCGGCGCGTTCGTCCCCATCTCCACCACCAGGTACTCGTCCTTCGCCTCGCCCGCCAGCAGCGTCAGCGGCACGCCGATCGCATTGTTGAAACTTTGCGGCGAACAGCGCCCGGCCCACTGCCCGGCCAGGATGTGGTGGATCATCGCCTTGGTCGTGGTCTTGCCGTTGCTGCCGACGACGCCGATGATCGTGGCCGACAACAACCCGCGATAATACGCCGCCAGCCGCCCCAGCGCGGCGGTCGGATCATCCACGCGAATCAGGGCCCGGCCGCGCAACGCGGCCCCGGCGCGCTCCGCCACGGTAATCGCCCGTGCACTCGCAACCACCGCGGCCGTCGCCCCGCGCTCCAGCGCCGCGGTGACATAATCATGCCCGTCGAAGCGCGGCCCCTGGAGCGCGAAGAAGACCTCCTCCACGCCCGTCGTGCGGGAGTCCGTCGAGACGCCCAGGGCCCGCAGGCTGGACACATCCGTGTCGACCTGCCCCCCCATGGCCGGCACCACCTCGCTGAGCATCAACGGCATCACGGCTGCCGACCTCCACTCGCCGCCTGCGAAAGCTGCGCCGCCGCGCTGATCGCCACCTCCACATCATCAAAGTGAATACGCCGCTCACCCAGGATCTGGTAGTTCTCGTGCCCCTTCCCGGCAATCAACACCACGTCACCCTCCTGGGCCAGCTCCAGCGCCAGGCCGATCGCCGCCGCCCGGTCCGGCTCGACGCGGACGTCCCGCTCCAAGCCCGGTGCAAACCCGGTCATGATCTCCGCGATAATCGCGTTGGGATCCTCATGCCGCGGATTGTCACTCGTGACGACAATCACGTCGGCGTACTCGGCCGCCGCCTGCGCCATGCGCGGCCGCTTGCCACGGTCGCGGTCGCCGCCGCAACCGAACACCACCACCAGCCGCCGCCGCACCAGCGGCTTCAAAGCGCGCAGCACGTTCCGCAGCGCATCGTCCGTGTGGGCATAATCAACAAAAACATCCACCCCGCGCACGCATGGGACTCGCTGCAGCCGCCCGGGAATATTACGAACCGCCCCCAGCCCGGCCTCGATCGCCTCCCACGGCAATTCCAGCGCCCGCGCCAACCCGATCGCCGCCAGCGCGTTGTACACGTTGTGCCGCCCGACAATCGCGTTCTCCAATAGCAGGTCCCGACCCTCCGTGCGCACCCGATAGTACGTCCCGTGCGTCGTCTCGCGCGAGAGCGACCCCGCAATGTCACCATCCCCGCCCAGCGAATACCACACCAACCGCCCCGCACAATCCCGCACCAGCTCCGCCGCACTGGGATCGTCCCGATTAACCACCGCCACCGCCGACGCATCCAGCCCCGCGAACAACCGCGCCTTGGCCGCGCAATAATGCTCAAACGTGCCGTGATAGTCCAGATGATCGCCCGTCAAGTTCGTAAACGCCGCCGCCGCGAACCGCAGCCCGGCCACCCGTTGCTGATCCAGGGCATGGCTCGAAACCTCCATCACCACCACGCCCGCCCCCGCGTCGCAGCACTCACGCAAGCAGCCCGCCAGCTCCAGCGCCCCCGGCGTCGTCACCCCCGCCGTCACGCTGCGCCCGCACAGATCGTACCGCACCGTCCCCAGCAACCCGCACTTCAACCCGGCGGCGTGCACAATCGCCCGCGTCATGATGGCCGTGGTCGTCTTGCCGTTCGTCCCCGTCACACCCACCAGACGCAGCCGTGCGCCGCACTCGCCGTCCAGCCCATGCCACCGCAGCGCCAACC
>CAZYGM010000310.1:0-3053 GCA_964647015.1 uncultured Planctomycetales bacterium
TCCAGCGCGGCGATGGCCTGGTTGGCAGCGCGAACGTAGCCGGCATGATGCGTGCTGTGGTGGAGCTTGAGGACTTCGGCGCTGATGAACGGCTCGAGGTCGGCGTGGCTGTAGGGCAGCGGCGGCAGTTCATACGGGCCGCCGGGGTCATCGCCGCTGGTGCCGGGCTGTGCCCCGACAAGCGCGCCCGACTGAGCCCGGGCCGGCTGCCCCCCCAGCAGCAGCCAGCCGCCCAGGGCGGCGGCTGACGATCTGAGGACTTCGCGTCGCGTACTCGGGCGCATGGTCTGACTCCCTCTGAACACCTGGACGGGCCCTACGTACACTGCCGCGGGGCCGGTATCAGGCAAATGAACTCCAGTGGGCCATCGCCAGTGTTGCGGAACTGGTGCCGCTCATCAGGCGGCATCCAGACCACATCGCCGGCCTCAAAAGCCTGCTCGCCGTCGGCCCCCTGAACGACGCCGGCGCCGCGCAGAATGAGGACCTCGTGCTCGTAGTCGTGGGCGTGGTGCGGCGTATGGCCGCCGGGGGCGACCTCGAAGTGGCGCATGTGAAACGTTTCGGCGCCGTCGGCCGGGCCGATGAGCATGCGCATGCGAACGCCGGCAGCGCCGGGCAGCTCGACGGGTTTCTGTTCGTGGGCGGCTATGGGTTTGACTTTCATGCCGGGGCCTCAGCGGCGCGGGTGTTCGTGGTTACTCCCGGACGATCCAGCGGTCCGGGGAGCGCGTGTAACTGACCAGTTCCACAGGCTTGAAGAACAGGTCGATTTCCTTGGCGGCCGTCGCGGGGCTGTCACTGGCGTGGACCAGGTTGTACTGCTGGTCGAGGCCGAAGTCGCCGCGAATCGTGCCGGGGGCGGCTTGGCGGCCATCCGTGGCGCCCAGCAGGTTGCGGACGACGGTGATGGCCTGCGGCCCTTCCAGCACGGCCAGGATGACGGGCCCGCTGGTCATGAACTCGACCAGTGAGCCGTAGAAGGGGCGGTCCTTGTGGACCTCGTAGTGCTGCTCGACCTGGGCGCGCGGCGACTGCTGCAGCTTCAGGCCGACAATGCGCAAGCCCTTGTCTTCAAAGCGCGTCAGAATGCGGCCGACGAGACAGCGGTTCATCGCATCCGGTTTGAAGATGATCAGCGTCCGTTCCATGCCTGCTCCTGATACGTTAATCTTCCGGGCCGGAATTGTACCGGATGCCAGGCATGCGACCAAGGCATGGGTCAGCAGTGTGGGGGGTTGTGCTGCTCGCCGGATTGGCGGCCGGTGGCTGCGCGCCGGGTATGCAACGGCTGTCGCCGCAACAGCGGGCCATCGCGGCGGCGGCACAACCCATCCTGACACTCGACCCGGGGGCGGTGTGGACGGACTGCTATAACCGGCTGGCGGCGTTCGGGCCGGCCGGGATCGCCTACCTGGCCGAGCATCCGATCATGACCAGGCCGGCTGCTCCGGACGACCTGCGGGTGATGGTGCACACGTCGCTGCTGCGGTTGTTGGCGCATCCGGCCACGCGCCCCAAGACGACCGTCAACTGCCTGGAGACGTCGCTGGATCTGCTGCACTTTGACCCCAAGGTTCGTGGGCATACCCTGGGCGTCGTGCTGATGCCGGTCGGCGCGCCGCCCAGCACCTGGCCGGACCTGTATCCGGGGTCGTTCGATCATGCCCTGGCCGCGGAGATAGACGTGGAGGGTGATCGGCGCGCCTTGCGCGAGTGGTGGCTCAAGTATCGTGAGCGGCCGGCGCTGCTCGCGCACGGGCAGCCGTTGCGTCCGCGGGCAGAACTGCTGTGGCACTTGCTGGGGCAGCGCTACGCCGACCGCTGGGAATACAGCCCGCAGGAGCGGGCGGTGCGCTGCAGCAGCGGGGTGCGCGAGCCGGTGCTGTTGTGGGTACAGAGCACGGACTACAACGTGGTGCGGGCGGCGTGTGCGTGGCTGGGTGCCGCTGATGACACGGCCGTCCGCCGCCGGCTGATCGAGATGGTCGCCAGTCCGGCACCGGTCGTGGCGCACAACGCGCTGGTGGCGCTGCGCTACGCGGCCGACCCCCGCATCCGCAAGTTGCTTGAGCAGTACAAGAGCATGGACGGTAACGAACCGCAGCGCGAGCGCCCCCAGCGGACAAGCCGAACCATTGCGTGGCGGGCCGGCGCGCGGCAAGACGGCAGCTCATGAGGACTGGGCAAGGGAGTGCCACGCATGAAATGGTTGAGCTTCGCGGCCGGCGCGGTGCTGCTGGTGGCCGCGGCGGTATTTACGGCGGTGCAGCTCGGCAGCCACGAAGTGCGCGAGCTTGAGCGGCAGGTCGGCGAGCTGGAACAGAAGCGCCAGCAACTGGTTGACTATGCGCAGCGGCTGGCCGCGGCGCGGCGCGTCGCCCAGGTGGATGTCATCCGGCAACGGACGGACGACAGCGGACACACGATCAGCACGCTCCTCTGGCAGGAAATCGGCCCGGACGGCACGCTTGGCAAACCGGCGGCTGTCGAGGCCGTAGGCAGACTCGTCTACTTCGAAGCACTGGTCATCAAGTTCGCGCACAACTTGGTCGGCGAAGGGGATCCGGAGCGTGGGACAAGTCTGGCGATGTTTCGGCGGATATTTGGCGACCGACAGGCTCCTGAATCCGTCTCGGACCTTGACCGGGCCGCCCGCCCGCCGATTGTCGATCCAAGCCAACCCGTCGGTATCCAGCAGGAGTTATGGGACCAGTTCTGGGAATTGGTGGATGATCCGGCTTTGGCGCAGCGTTACGGGGTGCGCGTGGCGCAGTGCGAGGCTCCTGCAGTACCGCTGCGGTCTGGCGAGCTGTGGGAGGTCAGTCTGGACGCCGCAGGTGGACTGAATCTGCGGAAACTAAGCCGACAAGCGCCTTTAATACCAGCCAACGGTGGTTGATAGTGATGGGTTTGCGTTAGACCGACCTGGGCAGAAGCTTGGGTCCCCAAAAAAATTGGGCGGATGTCGGTGGGCGCCGGGGGGAAACGCCGCAGCCGAGCATGCCGCCCGTGGATCGAGAAGGAAACCTGGGGGTTGGTCAGGTCACCTT
>CAZYGM010000311.1:0-3050 GCA_964647015.1 uncultured Planctomycetales bacterium
ACATCGGCTTGTGGGCCGGCCTGACCGATGCCCAACTGAAGTCGCGCTTCTCCTCAGCTCATCGCCAGTTGCGCGAGGCGCCCCTGAATGTCAGCCCGCCCGGCGGCGAAAGCTTCGGCCATGCCGACGCCCGCCTCAAGGCATTCCTCAAGAAACAGGCCAAGCGCAACGGCGCCGGCACGGTTGGGCTCGTCATGCGGCCCGTCTCCCTGGCCATGACGCTCTGTCTGCTGGACGGCCGCGAGCCGTCCGCCTTATGGGATGCCGCCAAACAGGTGGCGGATCCCGTCGTTGCAAAATACCCGGTGAACGAGGCGACCCCCTCGCAGGCCTAGGGCCGACCGCGCCGCCTGGAGCACAGTATGCCCGAGCTTTCATCCCAACCGCGCCGCAACGTTGACGTACCGGAGGGCCTGTGGATCCGTTGCCAGCAGTGCGCGGCCATGGTCTACCGCCGCATCCTCGAGGAGGAGTTGCACGTCTGCCCCGAGTGCAACTACCACTACCGCATCGGCGCCCGCACCCGCATCCAGCAACTCAATGATCCCGGCACCTTCGAGGAGTTCCTGCCGAATCTCGAATCGACCGACCCCCTGAAATTCCAGGACCGCATCACCTACAAGCAGCGCCTCGCCGAGGTAAAACGCAAAACCGGTGACAGCGAGGCCATCGTCGTCGGCAAGGGCTTCATCAAGGGCCGCCCCGTCATCATGGGCGTCATGAACTCCAACTTCATCATGGCCTCGATGGGCGCCGTCGTCGGCGAGAAGGTCGTCGCCGCCACCGAACGCGCTATCGAGGAAGAGCTGCCGCTCGTGATGATCACCTGCAGCGGCGGCGCCCGCATGATGGAAGGCATGGTCTCGCTCGCTCAGATGGCCAAGACTTCCGCCGCCATCGCCAAGTTCGACCAGGCCGGCGGCCTCTACATCGTCGTCCTGACCGACCCCACCACCGCCGGCGTGGCCGCCAGCTTCGCCTTCCTCGCCGACGTTACGCTCGCCGAGCCCGGCGCCCAGATCGGCTTCGCCGGCCCGCGCGTCATCGCCAACACCATCCGCGCCACCCTGCCCGAGGGCTTCCAGAAGGCCGAGTTCATGCTCGAACACGGCTTCGTCGACCGCATCGTCCACCGCCGCGACCTGCGCAGCGAAATCGCCCGGATCATTGACTATTGCAACAAGTAGCCCTTAGCTCTCGGTTCCACTGGCCCCGGCCGCTCGGTCACACCGCGCGACCGAGCCGGTCTCTGCCACCCCGAACGGGAGGCCGGCCGTGATTCTCGCCAACTGGTTCATTGATCGACTGATCGATCCACTCGGCCTCTTCGGCCTGGCCGCTCAAGCCATGTTCATGTTCCGCTTCGTCATCCAGTGGTTCGCTTCCGAACGGCGCGGCCGCAGCTACGTCCCCGTCGCCTTCTGGTATCTCAGCCTCATCGGCGGCCTGATGCTCTTGGCCTACGCCACCGTCCGCCAGGACCCCGTCATCATGCTTGGCCAGCTCCTCGGAATCGCGATCTACGCGCGCAACCTGGTGCTGATCTACCGCCGCCGCAACCGCCACCGCCACCGCCACCAGCCCAAGACTGCCACACTCCTGGGCGAGGAAGTCGCCGAAGAGTCCTCGGTTACCGCCAACAACTGACCCACCCGGCCCGCCGCCTCGGCGTCCCCGCGCGCTATCCGTAACGTCACGCCTGGCGTGGCGCCCCAACCCAGTCACAAAACGCGTCCAGCAGCGCCTGACGCTTCTCCCGCCCCACCTGAAAACCAAGCCGATCCATCTCCGCCACCGCTTCAGCCAGGCTCCAGCCGCACAGCCGCACCCGGTACGCCGCGCACAGCACCCCCGTGCGGTGAAAACCCTGCTCACAGTGCACCAGCACCGGCTGATTCCCCCCGTCCGCCACAATCTCCACGAACCGGTCGAACACCTCCGCCGGCGGCGTCGCCGAATCCGAGAACGGCAGATGCACCAGCCGGATGCCGCGCTCCGCGCAGTACCGCCGCTCCCGGCGAAACCAGCGGCCGCGCAGCGGATGACGCGTCCCCCCCCGCGCGCATACGACCGTCCTCAGCCCATGCGTCATGCGGATCTGTTCCAGGTCGCGCACGTGCGGCTGCCCGCAACGCAGCAACACCCCGGGCGCCACAACCGAGAAATGCGTCAGGCCGTCGTAGCGACTACCCACCAGGCCCGCCAGCCACAACCGCCACTGGTGCGCATCCCACAACCCGGCGCGCACACGCGGTGGATCAGCAGCCATTCACGCCTCACCAACCCACGTGCCCAGCGGCTCCCCCTGCACCACCCGCCGCAACGCTCCGGGCGCAAACAGGTTAAACACAATGATCGGCACGCCGTGCTGCTGGCAGATGTCCACCGCGCTGATGTCCATGACCCGCAGCCGGCCGTCTATCACCTGGTTGCACGTCAGCCGCTCGTAGCGGCGGGCCTCAGGGTTCGTGTTCGGGTCATCGTCGTAAACGCCATCCACCTTCGTGGCCTTCAGCAACACCTCGGCCCCCAACTCAACCGCCCGCAGCGCGGCACAAGAGTCCGTCGTCACGTGCGGGTTGCCCGTGCCCCCGGCCAACACGACCACCCGCCCCTTCTCCAGGTGCCGGATGCACCGCCGCCGAGTGAACGGCTCACAGACCCGGTCCACCGCCAGGGCGCTCTGCACGCGCGTCGTCTGCCCGAGCCGCTCCAAGCCCTCCTGCAGCGCCAACGCGTTAAGCACCGTCCCCAGCATCCCCATGTAGTCCGCCGTCGCGGCGGGGATGCCTAACTCCTTCGCGAAGCTCGAACCACGCAGCAGGTTCCCCCCGCCCACCACCACCGCCACCTGCACGCCCAGCCGCACTACCGCGTCAATCTCACGCGCCACATTGTCCAGCTCCCGCCGGTGGATGCCAAAACCGCCCGGCGGACAGAACCCCTCGCCGCTGATCTTCAGCATAACCCGTCGGTACCGCGCTTGCGTCTCTGTCATAACCTGCACACTCGCCCCGGGGTGATCGTGTTTGGCCAGAGATGATAGCCCG
>CAZYGM010000312.1:0-3047 GCA_964647015.1 uncultured Planctomycetales bacterium
CCAGCGGCACGGGCCCGACCGCGCCGTCCATGATACGTTCGAACAGGCCGCGCGCCTCCAGTCGAGTCAGGTCCCGACGGGCCGTTAACTTCCCCAGGAGGTCCGTTATCTCCACGGGCCACTCCTCAAACGTGCCGGACATGGGCGTGTGAACCTGCGCGGATCCGCATCAACTGCCCCACACGCTCGGACCCGTTATAGCCCTCGCGCAGCGCGCGCTCGATCGAACCCACGGCTTCACCTCGCACCAGCGCAACCACGCACCCGCCGAAGCCGCCACCGGTCAGGCGAACGCCCAGCACGCCCGGCAGGCGGCCCACGATCGCAATTAGTTCATCGACTTCCGCACACGAGGCTTCGTAGTCATCCCGCAGCGATTCGTGCGCCGCCCTCATCAAGCGGCCAAACTCCGGCAGGTCGGCCCGGCGCAGCGCGGCTGCCGCCGCCAGCACACGCCCATTCTCGGTAACAACATGCCGCGCTCGACGCGCTGACAGCGCATCCAGCCCGGACCACGCCCGGCGCAAGAATTGCTCGTCCACGTCACGCAGGGCCCGCACGCTCGGATCACACCTGCTGAAGTGCGCCACTGCGGCGGCGCATTCCCGGCGGCGTTGGCCGTAGGCACTGCCGGCCAACTCGTGCCGCACGCCGGAATCAATCACGACGATCTCGTGCTCGCCCAGTGGCAGCGGCACGTGCTCGCAGGCCAGGCTCCGGCAATCCAGCAACAGGGCGTGGTCACGGTGGGCTGCCAGGGCCGCGTACTGGTCCATGGGCCCGCACGGAACGCCGGCGAAGTGGTGTTCCGCCGCGCGACAGGCTGCGGCCAGGTCGGCCAGCGACAGTTGCCCTCCGCCCAGGGCTTGCAGCCCGACAGCCAGCGCCACCGTCAAGGCCGCCGAACTGGACAGGCCGCCGCCGGGCGGCAGATCGCTTTCAATGAAGCCGTCGAAGCTGTGCAGTGGAACACCCCGTCTTCGCAACTCAACCGCCACGCCGGCAATGTAGCTGGTCCAAGGTGGATACCGGGCCGGATCCCACTCGTCCAGCCGCCAAGTCTGCTCGTCGGCCAGCGTGGCTGAGTAAACGCGCACGCGCACCTCGGCCCCCGAGCCGGCACATCCCGCGGCCGCGAACGCCAGCCCAGCCGCGGTACGCATGCCCGTGGCGATCGGCAGGACGAATCCCTCGTTATAGTCGGTATGTTCACCGATCAGGTTGACCCGCCCCGGGGCTTCGGCCACGATCTGGCAGGCATGCCCGAAACGCGCTGCGAACGCCGCCCCCAGGCGCTCAGGCGACATCCTGATCCTGCGCCCCACCGGCGGCGCGGGCCCGCAGCGCCGGCATCATGGTGGCGATCTCCTGCGCATAGCGACTGTTCGGAAACTCGCGGATGATGCGGTCTCCGATGCTCACGGCCTTGCTGAACGCCTTGTCAGTAACCGCCAGGCTGAACTGCACGCCGAGCTGGAACAGCTTGGCCTTGAAGACCCCGCGCGCCGATTCCTTCAATACCGCGACCTCGTTGTCGCTTAGGTACTGGTCGAGCTCAAACAGCAGCCGGTGGGCCACGTCGACGTTCTGCGTGCGCACGGCCTCATCGTACTCCTTGAGCAGCCGCCGCTTGTGCTGCTGCCGGCGCAGCTCAAGCTCCCGCGGCAGCGCCGCGATGCGCGGTTCGTCCGGGAAGAGCGTCTTGAGACGCGCGCTGTCACTCTCGGCCTGCTCCCACTTCTGCTGACTGCACAACTTGTCGAAACGCCGCAGGGCCGCCTCGACCTTCTCCTCCTTGGTGGCCTGGCGCGCGTGCTCCACCTCCTCGCGCAACCGGCTGGCCTCGTCACGCAGCCCCAATTCCTCGCTCAGATCCTGGATGAAACGCTCGGCGTTCTGCCAATCCTGCCGCACGATGGCGCTCTGAATCGTGTCGCGCAGATATTCGTAGTCCTTCTCGCGGTATACGATGCGCTTGGCCCAGTCAGACAGGGAGCTGTTCTCCGCAATGGTGTGCGTGTACTCCGTCTGCCGGCGCAATAGCTCGCTCAGGTCCAGTTGCATGCCATAACTGCGATGCGCGGTGTTAACCAGCTTGTGCGTCATCGTGAGCTGCGCATACAGCAGTACGCCCAGCGCCAACGCCACGAAGCCGGCCGCCACGATGCCCAGGCCTGACAAGTGATCCGCTGACCAGAGCTCGCTGAGCCCGTAGCCCATCAGCGTCAGCGCCGCCAGCGTGCAGACCACCAGCGCCGTCTTGCCGAACAAACGCACGCCGCGAAACGGAGGCGGGATCGTCGCCATAGCTCACCTGTGTGCTCGTGCCACCTCAACGACGCGCTGCCGCGCAACCCGGCAGCCACACCGGACCACGCGCGCCATGGCCGCCCGCCAACGGCGCACCCAAGTTCAACATGTCCAGCACATTAACCTAGCGCCGGGCGGCGAATTGGTCAAACCAGCGGCACGACGAAGCCCCGGCGCTTCCGCAACCCCACGGGCCTGTCAGACGAGTGAGCCAGTGTCCTCGTCGCTCGTGTTGTTGCCGCCACCGCCGGACGAGTTGTCATTGTTCCCGTTGGTCGAGTCACTGTCCGGCACAGTGAAGATCGGCCGCAGCGCATCTTTCAGCAACGTCACGAAGTCCTGCGAACTGAACCCGACCGTCAGCGCAGCGAAGACCGTCTTGGACATCTGCTCGGCCCAGCGCGCCACGAATCGCCGCTCACCCGTCGTCGTGGTCGTGGTTTGAGATCGTGCCTCGATCTTCGGCAGCCGCCCAATCGCCCCCGAGCCGGTCCGCGTCTCGTAGCTCGCCGCGGTCGTCACCAACTGCGACCGGCTATCCGTCTTGCTGCTGTACGTGGATGTGTTGCCCGACGTGCCCGAGGTGCCAGAAGTACCCTGAAGCTGGTCGCGCAACCGCAGCAAATCCTCAATGGTCATGCCAGACCCGCTGGTGCTGCTCCCGGTCGTGCCGCTCAGCCCATCGATCAGACCACTCAGATCAGCCGAGCCGCCGAGCCCGTACTGCGTCACCAGGT
>CAZYGM010000313.1:0-3046 GCA_964647015.1 uncultured Planctomycetales bacterium
GCCAGGCGCCAGTCGTGCCGGACTTCGGGCCGCAGGGTCTTGGGATCGGGACAGTAGCCGGCCAGCAAGTAACCGGCCAGCACGAAGCCGAACAGCCAGGCGAAGAAGGTGGTCAGGTGCGAGTAGCCCAGGTAGAGGCCGACCTCGCCGGGGGGGGCCTGCTTGGAGGCGAACTCCAGCCACTTGGGCGAGAGGAAACACTCGGCCACGCCCTGCAGCGCGATACCGACAATGAACACGAGCACCAGCGGGTGCATTGTTGTGATCCAGAGGTTGATCGACTCACCCGTCAGCTTCGTGACCACCGGTCCGAGGGCGACGACTAGCGCCGTGAACGGGATGACGGCCAGCCCGATGCCGATGGCGCTGGCCGGCTTGAAGTTGCGCACCAGGTGCGTAATCGGCACGACCAGCAGCACGACCACCAGCGGATTGATGTTGGCCAGCCACTCCGGCTTGTAGCCCACGCCCAGCAGACGCTCGATGTACGACGGCATGGACGCGTAGAGCTGTCCCTGGATGGCCCAGAATCCACCGATGATCAGAATCATGACGCCGAAGCGGACGTTGCCCAGCACCTTCACCAGTCCGAGCAGGGCTTGGCGCACGGTCTTGCCCGTGCCGGCCGCATCCGGATTGCGGTAGAAGGACACAACCAGGATGAGCGCACAGAAGGCCATGGCGGCCGCGTAGAAGTTTATCTTGTCCAGGCCGAAGCGCTCGTTCAGTGGGGCGGCGATACTCTTGCCGAGGAAGGAACCGATGTTTACGACCATGTAGAAGATCGACATGGCCCGGGCGCGGTTGACCGAGTCGCTGCATTTGGCCACCGTGCCCGAAATCACCGGCTTGATGATCGCTCCGCCGACCACGATCACGCCCAGAGCGATCACTGCCGTGGTCTTGGCTTGATACGCCCCGAGCAGACCGTACCCGATGGTCAGCAGGGCGAAGGCCAGCGTCAGGGCCTGCTTGAAGCCGATCTTGTCCGCCATTATGCCCATGAAGGTCGGCAGGAAGTACAGGCTGGCGGCGAACGTGCCGGTAATCCAGCCCGCTTCCACGTCGGAAAACCCCACTGCGATCGTCAGATAACGAAAGATAGTGATGAACATGCCGTAGAAGGCGGCGCGTTCGAACAGCTCGGCTCCGTTCGCGAACCAGAACGTGGGCGGGTATTTCCAGCTCAGTTTCTCCGGGGCGGCTGGCGGTCTTGCATCTGCCATTCTGCGGGGTCTCCTGCCTGCGCGCGGCTTCCTCCAAGTCTGCGGATACTATCCGGGCCTGCCGAGTGCGCCCATCCCTGGGCAAGCTGAAGCCAGGGAGCGCATCGGTCAGCGCTGCCGCGCGCCGCCGCCGTGGCGGCAGGTGGTGGCGCGCCGGGCGGGACGTTATGATCTACTTGGAAGCGCCCGTAGCTCAGCAGGATAGAGCGACGGTTTCCTAAACCGTAGGTCGCAGGTTCGAATCCTGCCGGGCGCGTTGGGTTCCCTGTCGACATACATGCACCAAGCGCGCCAGTGTCGCTGGCGCCGGTCGGGTCAGCAAACGCGCGCCGGGGGCGGGGCGGTCAATCGTTCCGCAAGATCCAGGTGCCGCTTTCGCCGCGCAGGGCCGCGGGCATGTGTTCGCAGTCGCAGATGATGACGACGGGGTCGTCGGACCTGGCATGTTCGAGGAAGTCGATGGCGGCCTCGATCTTGGGGCCCATCGAGCCGGGGGGGAACTGGTCGTCAGCTAGGTGGCGTCGCGCGTCCGCCAGCGACAGGCGTTCGAGTAGTTGCTCGTTTGGTTTGCGGTAGTTGATCGCGACGCGCTCGATGTTGGTGCCGATGACGAGCGTGCCGGCGTCGATCTCGCGGGCCAGGAGGGCGGAGGTGCGGTCCTTGTCGATGACGGCCTCGACGCCGCGGTAGTCGCCGGAAGGCTGTCGGACGACGGGGATGCCGCCACCGCCGGCCACGACCAGCAGCTCGCCCTGGGCGGCCAGTCGGCGGATTATGTCGATTTCGATGATGCGTTTGGGGAGCGGCGAGGGCACGACGCGGCGCAGGCCGCGCTGGGGGATCTCGGTCATTTGCCAGCCGCAGTCGCGCATGAGCTCGGCGGCGCGCTCGGGGGTGAAGAACGAGCCGATCGGCTTGGTCGGGTTGACAAAGGCTGGGTCGGCCGGGTCGACCTCGACGCTGGTCATTAGGGCGGTGACGTTGCGTTCGTGGCCGCGCTGGCGCAGCTCGTTCTGGAGGCACTGGGCGACCATGTATTCCATGCCGCCCTGGGTAAGCGAGACGCAGCAATCCAAGGGCAGACGGTAGAGTTCCTCCGCGGAGAGCTCCACGCGCCGGAGGAGGTTGCCGACCTGCGGGCCGTTGCCGTGCGTGATGACCAGGTGGCAGCCGGCCTCGATGAGGTCGGCCAGGTGGACGGACGTGGCGCGCGTGTTGGCGAATTGCTGGGCGTAGTTGCCCTCTTCCTCGGGGCGGGAGATGGCGTTGCCGCCCAGCGCTACCACGATCGGACTCTTCGTACGCATAAGCATACTATTATATGAATCGGAGGGGGCGGTTCCCAGCTTGACTCGCGTGGCTCACGCGTCGCCCCGAAAACGAGCGCGACCGGCAGGCCGCTGGCCGTGCCGGTCGTGTAGGCGTGTGGGCCGCGTCAAACGCCCGGGGGGCAACGGCGATCAGGTGCCCTCGCCGGAGCTGGCCAGGTAGACCGCCTGCTCCTTGGTAAGCCGATCAATGCTAACTTTCATGGCCTGCAGCTTGAGCTTGGCCACAGTGTCCTCGATGGATTCGGGGACTTCGTGCACGCCTACGGTCAGCTTGCGCCCGCGGCGGTGTGCCCACTCGGCGGCCAGGCCCTGCGTGGCGAAGCTCATGTCCATGACGCTGGCGGGGTGGCCGGTGGCGGCGCTGAGGTTGACCAGTCGGCCGTCGGCCAGCAGGTGGATGCTCTTGTTGCGACTGATCACGTATTCATCGACGTGTTGGCGGACGCCGCGCACGACCTGGCGGGCCAGCTTGCGCAGGGCGGGAATGTC
>CAZYGM010000314.1:0-3029 GCA_964647015.1 uncultured Planctomycetales bacterium
CGATCAGTGATGGGACGTGTCTGCGCGCCGGGCGGCGCTTCCAGCCGTCGGCCCCTTAGCGACCCGGCAATAATCCGCATGCCACGCTTCCCGCCGCCGCCAACCACGAAACTCGTCGGCCGGCGCCGGGGCGTCACTCAGCGCCCTGCGGCGGCCAGCCGATACCGCTATTGCCATGATACGCGACCTGCGCACCATCCTCGACGGCTGGGACTATGAGCAGGGTAAGATCTCGGTGCGCAAGATTATCGGCCGCGACGGCCGGGAGAAAGTCCAGACCCGCATCGACCTGGGCGTTCTGCAGATCGAGTTGGACGGCCGGCCCGACGGGCGCCAGCCGCACGGCTGCGAATCGCTGCTGGACCACTTCGAGCAGCGGCTGCTGCAGCATCTAACGCTCTACGGCGACGACGATGAGTTCGTCCTAACCGCCGAGGACTGCCAGGAACTCCGCCACGAAGCCTACCTGTATTATCAGCGTTATCTGTCGCTCTTCGTGCTCGAGGACTATGAGCGGGTGATTCGTGACACGGCCCGCAACCTGCGCGTTATCGACCTCTGCACGCAGTTCTACGCGGGGCCGGAGGAGCACAGCGCCCTCGAAGCCCAGCGGCCGTACGTCATGATGATGAATGCCCGGGCGCGTGCCTGCCTGGCGCTGCAGGAGGAGGATCACGAGGGGGCCTTGGCCGCGGTTGACGCCGGCGTGGCCGCCCTGCGTGACCTAGCCCTCGACGACGACACCCACGATCCGAGCACCGAGATCCGCGTTTTGCTCGACCTGCGCCAGGAAGTTCTGAACAAGATGCCTTCGGAGGCGCCGTGCAAGCTGCAACACGAGCTCGCCGCGGCGGTCGCCAACGAGGACTACGAGCGCGCCGCCCAACTCCGTGACCGGCTGGCCGCGCTGAACCCCGGATCCAGCCCGCCCGCCGGCCGTCCGGCCGCGCCTACCCTTTAAGAAACGCCCGCTGTAACCAGCCGCACCAGGCGCCCGGTGGATTTGCCCGCCGATTGCGTGTACGCTGCGCTGCGGCTTGGGTCGTCGCGAGGGCGACCCCGCTTGGACGGAGGCTGACGGGCCTTGAGCGCACTGACGAGGGTGAATACTGCGATGCGGAGAACGCGTGCGATCGTGGCTTGTGGCGTGGGCGTCGCCGTGCTGCTGTGCTCCTGCGGGAAAACCCAGGAACCGCCCGGGCAGGACGCACTCCTGCTGGGTAACCAGCCGCAGGGTGCCCCCATCACCGCACCCGCTTCAGACGTCGGGATTCTGCGCGACCAAACCCAGTATCAGCCTGCCAGCCCACCGACCGGCCGTAAGGCCACCGCTAACACAGCGGCTGACACCGACGTTGCGGCCGGTAGCGGCCCCGCGGCGGCCGCCCGACAGGTCGTGGTGAACCTGTTGAACGACATGGAGTCCGGTGAGATTTCGTTGATCCTGCGTGCTTTTGAGCCGGCGCAGGTGGAAGCGCTGCTGCCAGATAGCGATTTCCTGTACACCACCTACGAGTTCTACGAGCCGGTGGTCAGCACACTGGCGGAACAGCGCGGCGAGGCGGAACGCGAGCTGCTCAGTGCCACGCTACGCAAGTTCGTGCTGGACAGTCTGCACGTGGACCCGGTAAACGAGGAGGCGGTGACGATTACGCCCAACCCGCTGTTGGTCATCCTCGGACCGGAGCGCACCACGCCGACGCTGACCGTGGCCCAGACCCCGGACGGCTGGAGAATCCGGCTTGCTAACCCCCTGACCGCCGAAGATGTGGCCGGGATCCGCGCCTTTCACGAACGTCTTCAGGATGCCCTGGACCTGCTATTAGAAGCGCTCGAAGCCGGCGACGTGGAAACGCGGTCGGACATCGTCGCTGCCCTGGTCCAGGCGGTGCATGGACGGCAGTCGGAGCCGCCGCCCACAACGCCGTAAGCGGACACGCTGGGCTCCGATGAGAGCCCGCCGGTCGCGTGACGCGGCCGGCTGCAGAAGTTGAAGTAATCCGAGCTTCAGGAGGGCCACGGCTTGGGCACCGTCTCCTGGGAACAACTGACAACGCTCACTTCCGCCGTCGAGTCGCACGACTTCCTGCGACGACTGGTCGATGCGATCGAGCAATATCATCGGCTGGTCTTCTACTCCGTGCGGAACGCCGACTGGAACCTGGTGCGCGACTCGGCGCGCCAGATCCTCGTTGCCGAGATCGTCACGCGTCACGCCGGCAACATCGACGGCATCTACCATGCTCTCCGGGCCATGGAGCACGCCGGGCGCTCATGGAGCGCGGCGATTACGGAACTGGCGGGCCGCATTCATTCTTATTACACCACGCCGCTAGGCGTCGTCCTCCGCAAGGACCTCTTCGGCGAGCGGGCCGTCTTTATCACGCCTGATGCGCATGAGTGGATCCGGCGTCACGAGGGCGACCGGGCCATAGGAGCGGCTCCAGACTCATGACGACAAAGCCCCCATCAGTCCGCCGCAACGTCAGCGAACTGAAGCCCGGCGAACGGCTCGAGGATCAGACCTTCCGCATCGCCCAAAAAGAGCTGCGCACGACCTCCAACGGCAGCCTCTATATCCACGTGGTCCTGGCCGATGCGACCGGCGAGGTGCTCGGCCGGATGTGGAATGCTTCCCAGGAGTACTACGACGCCATCCCCGAAGGCGGCTTCATGGCCTTCACCGGCCGCGTGGAGAGCTACCGGGGCAAGCCGCAGTTCATCATCGACGGCGGCCGGCCCGTTGACCAGCGCACCTTCGACCCCAGTGATTTCCTGCCCGCCACAAAGGGCGACGTGGAAGCGATGTGGCAGGAAGTCAAGGAAATCCTGCGCAGCATCAAGCAGCCCGACCTGCTGGCCCTGGTGGGGAAATTTGTTAACGACGAGACGCTGGCCGCCGGCTTTCGGCGCGCCCCGGCCGCCGTAGCCATGCATCACGCCCACCTCGGCGGCCTGCTCGAGCACACCCTCAGCCTGCTGCGACTGGCGCGGGTCGTCTGCCCGCTCTACCCGCGCGTCAGTCAGGA
>CAZYGM010000315.1:0-3016 GCA_964647015.1 uncultured Planctomycetales bacterium
GGTCGCGCACGCGGCCGTCCTGGAGTGTCTCGGCCAGGAGGCGGATCATGGCCAGAGGCGTCTTCAGTTCGTGGCTGACGTCGGCGACGAAGCGGCGTTGCAGACGCACGAGTTCGCGCTGGCGCGCTACGGCCCGCAGCATCATCCACAACACGGCGGCCCAGGCCCCGGCGGTGGCGGCGGCCGTGACGATGACGAGGGTGGTACGGCGGGCGGCGCGCGACGCCAGTTGGGCCTGGACCTGCGCACTTGGCACGAGCACGGCGCCGCCGAAGGGTTCGCCCAGTTCGCAGAGGATGCGGCCGGGCCGTGGTCCGCCGGCGACCTGCCAGACGGCGTCCGGGTCGCCGGGCCAGTATTCATCCAGCAGGTCTCCGGCGCGGACGGCCAGGGCGAGGCAGTCGCCGGCGGGGTCCTGCCGGAGCGCGGCGACGAGGCCGCCGGTTCCGTCGGGTCGAGTGCGCAGGAATCTGAGCTCTGAACCGGGGGCAGTGGGGGCACCGGCCTCGCAGCGGGCCGCGCTGGCCGCCGCCAGGTCTGGCGCGGCAGAGCGCACGAGCGCGCGTTGCTCGAGCACGTGCAGGCGGGTGTCCAGGTCGGCCGCGGCAGGGTCGGCGAGCAGTGGTGCGGCGCGGCGGCGCAGCAGGCGCACTTCGGCGGGGCTGTAGCGGGCCGGGTGGCCGGCGGCCATTTCGTCGAGCATTGACGCGAGCAGGTCGGTGGCCGGCTGGAACTCGCCGGCGGCCAGGAGGCAGGCGATGCGCTCGGCCTCGGGCTCGAAGGCGTGGCGGGCGAGGTTCGGCGTGGCGCGGAGCGTTTGCGCGGCCTGGGCATAGGAGCGCGCGGCGGCGCGCTGGTCGCCCAGGCGGCGCTGGCAGTCGGCCGCTGCCAGGGCGGCCCGCGCCCGGACGAGTTGGTCGGGGCTTTCGGCGGCGCGCTGGAAGAATGCGAGGGCCTCGCGGGCTTCGGCGTCGCTGAATTCTGGGTCGTAGCGCAGGGGTGGCCCGTCGACTTCGGCGGGCGGCAGGGGCATCTGCATGGGCGTGACGGGCAGGACGGTGGCGGTTCCTTCCGTGACGACAGCAGCGAAGAGCCAGCGGTGGTTCTCGTCGATCCAGCGATCCAGCGCCGCGGCGCCGCCGAGCCGCAGGGCCTCGGTCGCGGCGGCGAAGGCGCGTTCCAGGTCGGCGAGCAGGCGGGCGGTGCGTTCGGCCGCTGCGTTGTGGGCGGCGTTGCGCACGTCGGCCCACTCGCGTGCGGACAGTGCCCGGCCCTGTTGGGCGACGGCCCAGACCGTCAGGGCGGTCAGCCCGAGGCTGAGCGCCACGACGAGCACGACGAGATGTCGATCAGTTCTGTGCCGCACGCAGAGCAGTCCTGCGCCGCGCGCCAGCGGTGTGGCTCACGGCTGCTGTTCAGTTTCCGCCGCGGGCGTTGTGGCCGGCGACGATGACGGGTGTTCCGGCCGGCGTGGCCGAGCGTCCCAGGGGGCGCACTGTGGCGCGCCGGTGAGTTGTTCCAGATACACCGCGAGCCGGGCCCGCAGCAGGTCGCACCAGCCCGTCAGGTCGAAAGCGTAGCGCGGCTCGAGCAGCAATGGAATCTCGCGATCGTGGAGCCGCACCGTCATGATGGTTTTCTGTCCAGGGCCGTGGGAACCGAAGACAAACAGCTCCTCGTCGCGCACGTCCAGCCGGAAGCCGAGCTGCGTGTACTCAATGCGCTCCGGGAGCAAGGCCGGCAGAGGAATGCCGAGGAGCCGGCCGGTCAGGCTGGTGAGGAGCCGGCCCTCGACCCAGTTGGGGGCGGGTGTGTCGGCGACGCGAAAGACGGCGTCCAGCGACTGCAACCGGTTATCCTCGATAGTGAGGTCCTCGATTACGAGTTCGGCGGAGCCGGAAATGCTGCCGTGTCCGAGCCAGGCGGTGAGTGCTTCCAGTGAGACATTGGCGCAGTGTCCGGAGGCAACCAGGCGGTCAATCCCGTTGAGTGAGAGGTCGGCGTCGCGTACGCGGAGTACGGCGACCCCGCCCACATCGGTGAGGCCCAGCGGTGCCAGGACGTCGCTTAGGACGAGGTCTTTGAGCACTCCGCCGAAGCGCAGGCGCAGTGGCAGGCCGTTTTCGAGCGTCAGTTCCTTCAGTTCGATCTCGACGCCGGTGCCGCGCCAGGGCTGTGGGGTCAGGCCGTGGGTGCATTCGGCCAGGCAGAGGTCGTGGCAACTGCCGCGCAAGGTTATTCGTCCGCCATTGCGGGTCTCGGAGTAGTGGAGGTCGCCGGTGAAGGTGCCGGAGGCGACGTCCGCGCCGGTGAGGTTTGCCAGGCGCAGGACCCGCACTGGCAGCTCCGGAACGCGCAACGTCAGCGCGTCCACGCGAATCCCGCTGTTGTGGGGGGCAAACTTGGCATTGAGGACCACGGGTTCGGGAGTTTCGTAGGCGTTGAAGACGTTGCAGTGGGCGGTGGCCCAGCCGGTGTGCCGGTCTTCGAAGGAGACGATGCCGGTGGCGCCCTCGAGTGCGCTGCGGAATTCGTCGCGTGCGAGCCGGATGTCCATGCCGGTGAAGGTGACTTGTCGGGGGCCGTCGGGAGCGAATCCTGGTCTGAGTCCGGCCTCGACGATGTTCCGATAATCCTCGCGTAGCCAGGTACGAGTGGAGATTTCGCAGGCTCCGCCGCGGATACTGATGGTATAAGCGAGGGGGTTTTCGGGCAGCGGCGTCCAGGCGAGGATGGCCTGTTTGCAGAATAGGGCGCGGTCGCGTCGGTCGGGGAGCCAGACGCTGACGTCGCGGAATTCTCGGGCGGCGCGCGATCTGGGGACGACTTGTCCGATGTCGCTGGGCAAGCCGAGGCTGCGGCTTAGTCGGTCGGCACAATACCGGCGGTAAGCGTCGCTGCGCAAATAGCATGCGTAGGCCAGTGTCGCGGTCAGAGAGCCGAGGATCAGCACGGCCAGGCCGACGAGCAGCGGCGTCCGGAAGCGCGTCATGGCGGGGATTCTACAGTAATAGCT
>CAZYGM010000316.1:0-3013 GCA_964647015.1 uncultured Planctomycetales bacterium
GATGGCGTGGTTATGTTGTCGGCGCAGGGCGGCCAGTTGGCCGGGGGTCAGGGTGGTGTACTGTTGAACGTGTGCGGCGCGGCAAGTTCCTATAAAACCGCCACCAGAAAGCTTAAAATGGATTATGTCGCCAGGCCTGACGCAGTCGATCGGGGCGCGCCGGCAGCGTGAGAACCGGGACTCGATGGACTTTGCGCCCGCCAGCAGAGCGCCGGCTACACGGTGGTTCACGATGGCGACATGTATCGCCGGCATGGTCCAAACCCGCAAACCGCGCCCGGTTTCGCTTCTGATTGCATGAGATCGGCGGCGATTGCCCAGGGTCCTACCCGGATTTGGGCTTGGATAGCGCTGCCTGGGCAGCCTTCAGATCGGGGAAGATCGAAATCAGGCGGTCCAGGTTGGTGACGCGCAGGACCTGAGTGACCGCATCGCGCGGATTGATGAAGCACAACTCGCCGCCGCGCTGCTGGCAACGCCGGTGAGCGGCGATGAACGCTCCCAGAGCGGCGGAATTCACGAAGATCAGTCCGGACAGGTCTAGGGCGATGCGGGGGGATTGCCCGTCGGCGAGTTCGAGGAGCCGTTGGCGCAGGTCGTCGGTGTGCTCCATGCTGGCGGATCCGCTCAGGCTGACAAGCTGGATATCGCCCTTGGTCTCAGCAGAGAGGAGAAAACCCTCGCGTCTGGTTTCGGGAGCGCTCACGGGGACGCCTCCTGCCTTTCTTTAAGCATCCACACTTCGTTGCCGGACTCGTTGAAGCACACCTTGGTCATGTAGGACTGCATGAGCATGATGCCGCGGCCGTTTGGTCGTTCGAGGTTGTCATCGGTCGTGGGGTCGGGGAGCACGTCGGGGCAGAAGCCGTAGCCCTCGTCGCGCACCATGACGACAACGCGCTGCGGTCCGACGAAGTAGCGAACAACGATGGTCTTGTTCGGGTCGTTGCAGTTGCCGTGCTTGACGGCATTGGTCATGGCCTCCTCGAGCGCGAGCTTCAGGCCGAAAGCGGCATCGGCGTCGTAGCCTTGCCGGAGCATCTCATTGATGATCTGGTCCTCGGGTTGCTTGGCGCTATGCAGGTCACTGCGGACGACCACCTCGGTCAGTTCCGTGTCGTCGACGCCGAAGTCTGCGGGGACCTTCATGGTCACTCTGTGGTGGCGTGGCGCCGGTAAGGTTCAAGCGGCTCAGACCTGCCCGAAACCGGAAAGGGCCTCCTCGGCCGTAGTGTGGATGTCGAACACCCGATTGAGCTTGGTGATTTTGAAGACTTCGAAGATCTGGCGGTTGATGTCGGAGAGTTTGAGCTTGCCGTTCTGCTCCTGGACCTTGCGGTTGAGGGTGATGAGCATGCCCAGCGCGGCACTGGAGAGGTGGTCCACATTTCTGAAGTTAAGCAGCAGCCGGACGCCCGGCTCCGCTTCGACCAGTTCGCCCAGCTCCTCGCCGATCTCCTGGATGGAGAGCTCCTCCAGGATCTTGCGGTCCGCGAACTCGACCATTGAGACGCCGCTGGTGCGGCGAACTCTCAAGTGTGACGATGGTTGCTGCATAACGAGCCGCTCCTTTGATCGCGGCGCGGCACCGGCGGCCACACCGCGGACCGTCCGGGAATTCGGCACCACTGCCCTGACGTGATTCTCTGCGGCTGGTTGGGGGGTGTCAACTGTGGTGGGATGGGTGGGGTCCGGACCGGGTTGGGCTGGTCCGGAGGCGCGGCAGGCGGGCGGCATGGGGCCGGCGGGTCGAATTTGCCAGCCTGCTTTGGCGCGGGCGGGTCGGAGCCGTTAGTATACCGCCGACGAGCAGCCGTAATGAATCGGGCTGTGCGACGGGGGTCGCCTGCGGGCGCGCTGGGCTCGGAAGTTCGGTGTTATGGTCGAGAAGCGGGTAATCAGGAAGCCGGCGGGCGCGGTGCTCGAACGGCGACTTGACCGAGCGGCAACGGAAGCAGCCTGGTGACGTCCACGGCGGTGCAGAGATTTTACCGATACCACGCGCACGTCTACGACGGGACGCGCTGGATGATTCTGCATCGGCGGCGGCGGGCCGTGGAGTTGCTGGGGTTGCGGCCGGACAGCGAGGTGCTGGAGGTTGGCTGCGGCACGGGTTTGAACTTCGGGTATGTGCTGGACGAGCTTGACCCTGGGGCGGGCCGGCTGACGGGGCTGGATTTCTCCGGCGACATGTTGCGCCGGGCGGAGCGGCGCCGGGCCGCACACGGCTGGGACAATGTCGAGCTGTTGCAGGCGGATGCGACGCAACTCGCGTTGGACCGGCAGTTTGACGCGATACTGTTCGCGTACAGCCTGACGATGATTCCGGACTGGCCGCAGGCGCTGGAGCGGGCGGTCGCGCACTTGCGTGCGGGTGGTCGCCTGGTAGTACTGGATTTCGGGCAGTTTGAGCGGTGGTGGCTGCTGGGGCCGGCAATGCGGGCCTGGCTGCGCGTGAACCACGTGGAAACGGTGCGGCCGTACACTGGGCGTCTGCGCGAGTTGCTGGCCGGGTTCGAGTTGGAGACCTGGCTGGGGGGCTACTGCTTCATCGCCAGCGGTCAGAGGAGAGCGTGACAATGGTGCGTGTGCTGGACATGCCGGTGGCCGACGGCCGAAGCTGGCTCGAGCGCGTGGTTTTCCACGGCATCGTGTTCAACATGTCGTGGGAGGACCCGGAGATGGACCGGCAGGCATTCCGGCTCACGGCCAAAGACCGAGTGATTTCGATCAGCTCAGCGGGGTGCAATCCGCTGAATTTCCTGTGTCAGAATCCGGCGGAGCTGGTGTCGGTGGACAGCAATCCGGCGCAGAATGCGATTCTGGAGCTGAAGCTGGCGGCGATCCGCACGCTGGATCACGCGACTTTCTTCGACATCTTCGCGGCGCGCCGGCCGGCAGTGGTGGCGAAGGTGTATCGTTCGCACCTGCGGCCGCACTTGTCGTCGAGCGCGCGGGCGTTCTGGGACAAGAACCTGTGGATGGCGGCGCGGGATCTGTACCGGTTCGGGCG
>CAZYGM010000317.1:0-3010 GCA_964647015.1 uncultured Planctomycetales bacterium
ACATTCCTGCCCGTGTTCCTCGCCTGCGCCGTCTGGCTGCTCTTCGCGTGGCGGCGGGCGGGCTGGCCGGCCGGCCGCCTCATTGGCGGCGCGAGTGCTGTCGCCGGCGGCTTCCTCGTGGTCTGCGTGCCGCTCGCCGCGCTTAACTACCGGCTCAATGCACACTTCGGCATCATGCCGGCCAGCGGCGGCATCAACTTCTTCATCGGCAACAACCCCAGGGCCGACGAGACCATCGCCTACCGCCCCGGCCGCGACTGGAGGTGGCTGGAACGGTTGCCGCGGGAGCATGGCGTCACCGGCGACATGTGGGCACAACAACAGTTTTTCTACGGCCAAGCCCTGCAATACCTGCGCGAACAGCCGCTGGGCTTCGCCACCGGCCTCCTGCACAAATCCGTGCAGTTCACAAGCGCCCGCGAAGTCCCCCGCAGCGTAGACCTGTACGCCTTCCGCCCCTGGTCGCCGGCCCTGGCTGTCCTCGCATGGAAAGTCGGCCAATTCGGCTTTCCGTTCGGCATCCTCCTGCCGCTGGCCCTGCTGGGCCTGCTGCGGCATGGAAGGCGCCTGCCCATGCCCATCTGGCTGCTACTGACGCTTCAGTCGGCGTCGGTCGTGCTCGTCTTCGTCGCCGCTCGCTATCGTGCCCCGCTGCTGCCCGTCATCGCCATTGCCGCGGCGGCGGGCCTGCTGGCGTTGCCGGGACTGCTCCGCGCCGGCTGGCGGCAACGAGCGCTCCTCGGCCTGCTGCTGGCCGGCACCCTGCTGATCCAGACGCTACCCGGACCGTTTCCGGCTGAACAAGTCAACTACAGCGCTGAGCTGTACCGCCTGCTCGCCATCCGCCATTACCAGGAGAATCAACTACCACTGGCCATCAATCGCTATCAGCGGGCGCTCGAGTACGCGCCGGACGACCCCGACATTCACGCCGGCCTGGCCCGGGTGCTGCTGGTGACCGGTTCGGCCGAGGCCGCCGTCAGCCACTACGAGACATCACTGCGTATGCGTCCGGATGTAGCCGTCAATCACGCCGCCTTGGGTGCAGCGCTGGAGCAGATCGGCCGGCTTGAGCAGGCGGCCGCCGAATACGCGCATGCGGTCGAAATCGACCCGACCTACGCCAAAGCGTACGTCAACCTCGGCGCCATCCAGCGCCGTCTGGGCCGTCTCAAGGAGGCCATCGCCGCCTTTCGCGCGGCCGTCCGGCTGGACCCACACGATCCGATCGCACATTACAACCTGGGCGACGCGCTCGCCGACCAGGGCGACGCGGCCGGCGCGGCGGAATCCCTGCGACAGTCGCTGCTGCTGGACCCCGGCTTCGAACCGGCCCATAGACGCCTGGCGGAACTGCAGCATCCCTAGCGCGTCAGCACGCACGGCGACACAGAGAGAGTGCTCGTCCCACGCAACGCAGCCGGCAGACCTCCGCCGCCGAGCAACGTCGTTACATGCCCGTCAACAACGCCACGAACGGGTCGATGTCGAAGGCGTTCACCAACCCGTCACCGTTTGCGTCACCGTTCAGGTAGTCGCAGTCGGGGTACTGAGCCGCGTAAGCCGCCCGGTCAATCAGCGCCAGGACGAACGGGTCGATATCGAAGCCGTTGACGACGCCGTCGCAGTTCATATCGCCTAACCCGAACAGGCTGCACGACAGCTCGTGGATGCGGAACGCGTCAATGCCCGCCTCGGTGATCGAGTTATTCGGCGTATCGTCCACCGTGAAGCGGATTCTCGTCTGGGCCGTGGGCGTCACGAACTCCGCCAGGTTGATCTCACGCCATACCCAGCCAACGCCGTGCGCCACGGTCTCGATCAACGTCCAGCTCACACCGTCATCGGTAGATACCTCGACGTCGAGGAAGTCCTCATCCGGCAGGCCGGCATCATCACAGGTGAACCAGCGTGCGTAGCTGAGGGTCGGATTGGTGGCGCCGCCCAGGTCGATCACCGGCGAAACCAGGCGCGTCGGACCCCAGTCGACGTCCGAGTTGCAGTTGTACGGGTTGTTCTCGGTCAGGAAGCACTTGCCCGTTCCGCCGTAGCACGCGGGCGGATCGCCGCGGTTGCAGTTGACGGGCACGCCGCGCTCCCACTCGCCGCCGGTCAGACTGGAATCACTGACCACGGTCCAGCCCAGATCGCTTTCGAAGTCATCCACCAGGTACTCCGTCAGTTGCGCCACCACCGGGGCGTACGGCCCGGCCGCGCCCGCCTCGGGGAGATAGACGGTGGAGCCGCCGTCGCCGGTCGCGCTGAAGTAGAACTCCGGCGCATCACCACATGCCGGTGTCGGCAGACTGGCCTCGTACAGATTGTCGCCCAGCGACGTGAGCGTGCCCTCCAGCCAGTCACCACCGTCATAGCGGTAGTGCACGCGGCCGGAAATCGGCACATACGCCTCCCCGGCATTGCGAATCCGCACGGTGATCGTCAGCGGCACGCCCGGCTCGACGCGCCACGGCACACCGCCCGGGACGTCCAGCAGCAGCGCGATCACCTGCACGCCGGCCTGATCCACCAGCCAGCCCACCACGCTGCGCGTCATCTTGATCGCGTAGTCGAAGTTGAGGTATCCGGGCGTGTCAAAGCAATCCTGCTGCGTGTGGTAGTGCGGGTTGCTCCAGACCTCACCCTCGATCAGCAGACAGGCCTGGTAGCCGGCGCCCTCGAACGGCGCATGGTTGCTGGCATCCAACGTACCCTCGATCGTGTACGTCAGCCCGTCGCCGTAGGCCGTTAAGGCCTGCCCCAGGCTGGTCTTTATCAGGCTCGAAGCGCTGCGGCCGTAGATAAGGGCGTGGTTCGTGCCCGGGTCGTAGGCCACCATGTCAGCCGAGATCATGCCGAGAATGTTGTCGCCGGAGTGTGCCGCAACGTACGCCTGGCTCCCGCGCAGCCCCTGCTCTTCCATGTCGAAGGCAATGAAGCGAATCGTGTAGTCCGACGGGAACTGGCTCAGGATGCGCGCCGCCTCGAGCACCAGCGCCACCCCGCTGGCGTT
>CAZYGM010000318.1:0-3008 GCA_964647015.1 uncultured Planctomycetales bacterium
AGCCAGTCTCCAAAGTTCGCTTCCACTCGATCAAGCCCTTGCCCCGATGGCAAAAGGCTGGTGTAGCGTGACAGGATGTCCAGGACTTGTCAAGGGCGGTCTGGCGGAGTTACGCGGTCGGCGGAGAGGGCCGGTGGAGTCTGCCGGGGGGTATGGTGGTCGGTAGAGCGGCAGAGTGGGGAAGCGTCTTCGGCGTTCGAATTCGGCTGGCCGCTGCGGCGGGTGGGCGCAGAGCGAGGGCGACTTCCGCGGGCTTCTGAGTGTTCATTCGTCGCTGATGAAGCAGAGGCCGGCGAGCCAGACGTTGCGTTTTCCGCGGACGCGGACGACGCGGGCGCGATGCATGGCCTTGCGTCCACCGGGGAGGGGCAGCTCGACCTCGAGGATATCGTCGATGGTGAGCGGCCATTTGGTTTCGAGCTGGAGGCCGCCCTGGCTGACGTCGGTCATGCGGACTGCCACGGCGGAACCGATGGGGACGGGGCACTGCTTGCCCTGGCGGATGAAGACGGCGCGGATGACGATGCTGCAATCGTGCCGCTTGTGGCGGCGGCGCTCGCTGTCCCAGATGTTGGTGGCGCCGCGGGGCGTGGTGACGACGGTGCGATTGGGATTGCCGGGCATGAAGGCGGTCAGGGTGAGGTTGGGATCGACCGGGACGTTGGAGACGGCCCGTTCCGGGTCGCGCTCGATGAGGCCGGTGACCAGCCGGGCCCAATGTTCCAGGATGTCGGCGTCGAACTGGGTGCCGGCGCCTTCGCTCATGAGGCGGAGTGTCATGGGGGGCGGCGTCGGGCCGCGGTAGGAGCGGGCGGCGGAGATGGCGTCGAAGACGTCGACGACGGAGCAGATGCGGGCTGGAATGCCGAGGCTGTCGCCGGAGCACTTGTGGGGGTAGCCCTTGCCGTCGGGGCGTTCGTGGTGGTCGCGAACCATTTCGAGGACGGTGGTTGGTATGGCCCGGTTGGCCTTGAGGATCTCGTAGCCGACCAGCGGGTGGCGGCTGAGGATTTTCCACTCGTGGGGTTCGAGGCCGCCTTCTTTGTTGAGAATTTCGATCGGGATTTCGCGTTTGCCGAGGTCGTGCAGCATGCCGCCCTGGATGACGGTGGCCTGGAAGTCGTCGTCGCCTGGAAAGAGTTCGCGGGCAAGGAGGCCGCAGCCGAAGCCGACGTTGACCATGTGCGTGACGGTGTAGTAGTCGTGGGCCGACATGTCCATCAGGTAGGAGAACTCGTCGTTGTGCCGGGCGGACCACTCGGTGAACCGGCGGGAGATGTCGGCGACGGCCTCGATGCTGCCGGGCTGACCGGGAAAGAGGAGGGCCTGCTCGATCATTTTGGAGCACGCCCGGCGGACGGTCTCGACGCGTTCCTGGCGGTCCTTGTCGGGGTCGAAGAACTCCTGTTCGAGCTGGTTGAGCAAGCCGCGGCGGTAGGCGGCGTGCTGGGCGAAGGGGACGTAGACGAAGCTGATGTTCTGGTCGGTCAACTGCTGCCGGTCGTCGGCGGTGAACTGGTCACCGACGGCCCGGTACAGGGTGGGCTGGGCGTCGCGCGTCGGCTTGACGTACAGGTCCATCTCCAGCGTGCCCGAGGCGAGCATCTCGACGGCGACCGGGAAGGTACGCAGAGTGACGTCCGCGGATTGGGATGTTGACGCAGCGCTCACGTAATCCTCCCGGCTCGGTAGCCTGGCTGACAGGTCCGCTCAGCAGGATGCATCGGCTGATGGACGCCTAGTCTGCACGAAGCAGGGGGGTCCGCGGTCCCAACGTCAGTAACCGGTTGGTCGCTGGGCTGCTTAGCGGGGGGGTGGCTGGATTGTGGCGGTGTGGCGGTCCGGTAGAAGGTTCGGCCAGGGTGCGTTTGAAGCGGGTTGGGCTAGCCGGCGGCCGGGTCGATTATCGGGGCGGTGCCGGTCAGTTGGGCCGTGCCGCGCCTGACGCGGTCGGCCAGTTGGCGGCACTCGGCGAGCAGGGCATCGAGCATCTGACTTTCGTCCACGGTTTGGGTCTGCTGACCCTGGACGTAGATGATGCCGCGGCCGTTGCCGGCAAAGATTGCCACGTCGGCGCCCTCGCATTCGCCGGGACCGTTCACGACACAGCCCATAACGGCGACCTTCATGGGCACGTTGATTTCGGTGAGCTTCCGGCGGACGTCGGTAACCAGCTTGAAGAGGTCAACCTGGATGCGGCCGCAGGTGGGGCAGGCAATGAGTTCGGGTTGTGTGCGGGCGCGCAGGCCGAGCGTGCAAAGTAGTTCGTGGCCGTCCTCGACCTCGTGGATGGGGTCGGCGGCGTAGGAGATGCGGACGGTATCGCCGATGCCGTTGGCCAGGAGTGTGCCGAGGGCGGTGATGGAGCGGATGCGGCCGGTCTCGGGCGGGCCGGCGTGGGTGACGCCGAGGTGCAGGGGGTAGTCCCAACGCTGGCTGATGGCGGTGTAGAGGTCGATGACGAGGCGGGCGTCGATGGATTTGGCGGAGATGACGACGTCGTGGAAGTCGTTGTCCTCGAAGATGCGCAGGTAGTCGGCGAGCTTGTCGAGCATGAGGCGGATGAGCGTGCCGCGGTAGTCCTGGTCGAGGGCGTGCTTTTCGCGGGCGCGGAGGTCCTTGTCGCGGCGTTCGACGATGCTGCCTTCGTTGACGCCGACGCGGATGGGGATGCCGCGTTCCTTGCAGGCGGCGATGACGCGGTTGACCTTAGCGCGGTCCTGGATGTTGCCGGGGTTGAGGCGGATTTTGTGGACGCCGGCGGCGATGGCCTCGAGGGCGCGTTCGAAGTGGAAGTGCACGTCGGCGATGATGGGGACGGGGGCGGCGGCGAGGATTTCGGGCAGGGCGGCCGTATCCTGCTGGTTGGGGACGGCGACGCGGACGAGGTCGGCGCCGGCGCGGGCCAACTTCTGTATTTCGGCGATGCAGTTGTCGACGTCGTAGGTGTAGCCGGAGGTCATTGTTTGAAGTGCGATGGGCGCATTACCGCCGATTCTGACACTTCC
>CAZYGM010000319.1:0-2930 GCA_964647015.1 uncultured Planctomycetales bacterium
AGCCAGATTGCCGGCATGCCGATCTTCGACGTTGACCGGGCACGTACGGTGATGGTCTGCAAGCGCAGCCTGAACCCGGGCTTCGCCGGCATCGAGAACCCGCTGTTCTTTTTGGAGAACACGGTCATGCTGTTCGGCGACGCCAAGAAGATGGTCAGCGATATTGTCAGTCAATTGAAGGGCAACTAGCGGGAGGCCGGTCGGCTTGGCGGGCGTTCAAACCGGGGCCAACGCTGGCAGGGGAAAACGGCTGCGCTGCCCCATCCGCGTCCGATCAATCCTCGCTGCCGTGCGCTTCATCCGCGGCCACGTTCCCGGGCGTGCGTGGGCATTTCAGGGCCTGCGGGAACCGGTCGATACACCGGTCGTTCCCGGACACAGGGCGTGCAATGTCACTGGACCTGCAAGAACTCACCGCCGATTGGGACCACAGTACGGGCGAGATTTGCGCTCGCCTGATCGTCGGTTGCGACGGCGTTGAGCTTGTGCAGTTGCGGGTTGACCTGGGCGTGATGCAGATGTTCCCGGACGGGCGTCCGGACGGGCAGCGCTACCGGGGATTCCCGCGCGTGCTGGACTTCATCGCGCACGAGCAGCGTCTGGAAACTGGCCAACCCGGGCTGGACGACTGGCGCGAACTGGAGCGTGAAGTCTATCAGGTCAACTACCGCCGACTCGCGTTTAGCGACCTGGCCGAGGAAGCCCTGGTCAACCAGGAGCCGGAGACGGCCGCCGCGCACCTGCGGCGGGCGTTGCGGGATATTGACTATTGTCTGAAGTGTATTGAACTGGCACGGGCGGCCCCCGAGTACCGCCTGGGCGGCAGCGCCGTCGCCCTGCAGCCGGCACTGCTGTTCCACGCCGGCCGGTTACGCACGCAGCTCGCGGTGGTTCAGGGTCGCTACGATGCGGCCGTCGAGGCGGCCGAGCAGGCCGAGCAGCAACTCCTGACTATGCTTGATGATACGGGGCTGGATGAGGAGCAGCGCGAGCAGGACCCCGGCGTGCTGTTTCTGCGTGAGCTGGCCCAGCGCCTCCGGGACGAATACGACATCGCCGGCACGCTGCAGGAACAGCTCGAAGAAGCGATCCGGAATGAGGACTTCGAGACCGCTGCGCGACTGCGCGACGAAATCCGGCAGCGACAGGAGGAGGAGCAGCCGCCGCGCGAAGACCAGTCCCCGCCGCCGGCCGGCCTCTGACCAGCGTGCCCCAACAGGGGGCCATTGATAATGGACAACCCCGCGTGGCGTCGCGACGAGCCGACCCCCTCGCTGGGATCGACGGCGTCCGCCCCGGCGAGCGGACGCCGCACGACCGCCGACTGAAAGCCTGTTCCCGGCGACCCCTGACCCAGCGGGCCGGCGCGGACAAGACGCCGAAGCCGAACACCCACGCCACGCCACACCCGGAGGCTGGAGCGCCCTGGAATGGCCGTCTAGACCATGTCCTTCAAGGCTTTGAGGGGCCGGACCTTCACGACCTTGCGGGCGGGCTTGGCCTTGACCCTCATCATCTCGCCGGGGTGGAACGGGTCGGGGCGCGTGTGCGCCTTGACCGCCGGCTTCTTGGTGACCGTGACCTTCATGAGCCCGGGCACGGTGAACACACCGGGACCGCGGGCCAGGTCCATCTTCAACAGGCCGGCCATGCCGTCGAACACTGCCGCGACCTGCTTGCGTGTGAGGTCGGCGTGTTGAGCCAGCTCCGCAAAAATCTCCGACTTCGTCCGGGGCTTCTTCGCTACTGTTGCCGTCTTCGCCTTCTTCTTAGCCTTAGCCATCCTTGCTGGTCCTCCCGGACAGAGCCGGTGCCAACTGTTCGCACCGCTGTCCGCTGTTAAACTCGAACACTCCGCATTCAAGCCAAAAAACACGTTTCCAGCGAGCTTGGTGCCCACGGGGCAACCACGCGCCCGCCAAACCGCGCCGGCGGAATTGGAAACTCCGCGCAACCTTGTGTCACGTTTCACCCTACAAGTCAAGGGGTTTTCGAAGAGAAGGTCGAGAAAACCCCATTTTTTCAGGGACCCGCGGCCACCCGAACCCGGGTGCCGCTGCCCCCGCCCTACCCCCCGGCCGCGCGGGTTGGCGGCTCCGCGTTCACCACGTCGATCAACCGCCGCAGCCGACCCGTGCTCTTGCGGTCGAAAACCAGCTTCAGGCGGGGCAGTTCGGCGTACTCTCCGTCCTCGCCCGGCAGCACGGCGCATTGCTCGATCCGCCCCTGCTCAACGATATCGCCGAACTGATCGTTCAGCCGCTCCAGCGTCTGGGGCGCCAGCGGCGAGCGCATCCGCAGCACCAGTTCGCTCCCCACGAAGCGCATCGAGTGGTAGTTGCGATAGAAATCGCACACGATGTTCACGGCCTTGTCCACGCTGTCGGTGATTGTGAACAGGTCCATGTCCTGCTCCACGATCATGCCAGTCCGCAACAGTTCGGCGGCCACGTAGGCCCGCCATTGCAGCCAGTACGTTCCGCCCGGCCGCTCCACCAGCACTATCGGGATCACCGGCGCCTTGCCGGTCTGTATCAGCGTCAGGGCCTCGAACCCCTCGTCCTGCGTGCCGAACCCGCCGGGAAACAGCGCTACGGCCGAGGCCTCCTTGATGAATATCAGCTTGCGCGTGAAGAAGTAGCGGAAGTTGACCAGCTTCTCGTCGGCCGCGATGACCTGGTTGGTCTTCTGCTCAAACGGCAGCCGGATGGCGACGCCGAAGCTGGCGGCCCGCCCGGCCCCCTGGTGCCCGGCCTTCATGATCCCGTCCCCGGCCCCGGTGATTACCATCCAGTTGCGCTGCCCCATCTGCCGGGCGAAGGCCACCGCTGCCTCGTAATCAGGATCCCCCTCGGGCGTGCGGCTTGACCCGAACACGCTGACCTTGCGGATGCTGCGATAGGGCGCGAACACGCGCAGGGCGTAACGCA
>CAZYGM010000320.1:0-2922 GCA_964647015.1 uncultured Planctomycetales bacterium
CGACAGTGTCTTCTACTGAGCCAAGCATCCGAGTCAGCGGACCCAGAAGAATATAGGACTTTCATTGAGCAGTGCCTGGGATAAGGCCGGATGCGCTGACCGCGAGCATCAGCGGCTTGCAACTCGTGCCATTAAGCCGATATATTCCTGGCAGCGAGGAGCGCAGGCGGCCGCAACGCGACGGTCACGCTTCTCCGGCCGTGTCGGGAGACGCGATTGATACTTGGGGTGGGTCTGGTCCTGCTCGTGGGGCTGACCTTGTACATGTCCACCCTTGCGTACACCTTGCGCGACTACTCGCGCTCACGGTTATCCAGCTATCTCAGCAATGGTACTCGGCAGGGCTGGCTTGACTGGCTGGACGACCACGGTTCAGAACTACAGTGCCTGTCTGGGTTTGTACGCGTCCTGGCAAACCTGGGCGTCTTCTTTTGCTTGCAGGTGTGGTATTTGCGTGGGCTGACTGAGCCGGTGGATGCCACGTTGCTGGCCATCCCGGCTCTGTTTGCGCTGCTGCTCTTGGGGGTTTTCGCGATCGGCATCCCGCACGGACTGGCGAGCTACGCCGGCGAGGCGGTCCTGGCGCGGAGCCTGGGTGTGCTGGTGGCACTGCGCGTGGTGTTGTGGCCGGTGGCCCGGGCCCTGGCGGCGATCGACTTCTTGATTCGCCGGCTGCTCGGCAAGCCCGAGGAGACCGAGGACGAAGAAAACGAACGGATGGAGCAGGAGATCCTGGACGCGGTCTCGGAGGGCAAGGCGCTCGGGGCGGTGGACGATGAGCAGGAGGAGTTCATCGAGTCCGTCTTTGAGTTGCACGACACGCCGGTCAGCGCGGTGATGACGCCGCGCACCGACATCAACGCGGTTTCGGTGGACGCCACCTATGCGGAGGTGCGCGACGCGATCATGCAGGGTGGGCACTCGCGCATTCCGGTTTACGAGCGCAGCATCGACCACATCGTGGGCGTGGTGTACGCGAAGGACCTGCTGCAGCTCGAGCCGGGCGACTCATTCGACGCGCGGACCATCATGCGCGTGGCGCCTTATGTCCCCGAAACGAAGTCGATTCACGAGTTGCTGAACGACTTTCGGCAGAGCAAGGTGCAGATCGCCATCGTGCTGGATGAATACGGCGGAACGGCCGGGCTGGCGACCATCGAGGATATCCTGGAGGAACTGGTCGGCGAGATCGACGACGAGTATGACCAGGCCCCCGCGCCGGCGATCGAGCGCATCGACGACGACACGCTGGAAGTCGATGCGCGCGTGCACATCGACGAAGTGAACGAGGCCCTAGAGGTCGAGCTGCCGGAGAACGGCGATTACGAGACCATTGGCGGCTTCGTTTTCTCCCGGCTGGGGAAGATCCCCACAGCGGGCGAGGAATTCCAGCACGAGAACATACATTTCCACGTAATTGCCGCGGAGGCCCGCAAGATCAACCGCCTGCGCGTTCGCGTTGCCCGGCAGGCCAGCGTCGAGTAGTGTGGGGGCGCACGCCGCAGCGGCGTGCCGGCCGCCGGCCCCACTGGAGCGGGGGCGGCCAGATCGGCACCAAGCAAGGAAATCGAGCTGATGGGCAACGTCGTTCGCACGCGCTTTGCGCCCTCGCCGACGGGCTACCTCCACATCGGGGGCGCCCGGACGGCCCTGTTCAACTACCTGTTGGCCCGCGGCAGCGGCGGCGTGTTCGTGCTGCGCATCGAGGATACGGACCAGACCCGCAACATCGCGGCCGCCGACGAGAAGCTGCTTGAAGACCTGCGCTGGCTCGGGCTGCATTGGGACGAGGGGCCCGGCGTCGGCGGTCCGCACGGCCCCTACTACCAGAGCCAGCGGCTGGAGCGCTACCACGCCGCAGCCCGCCAACTGCTTGAGCGCGGCCTGGCCTACTACGCCTTCGAGACGCGCGAGGAGTTGGAGGCCCTGCGCCGAGAGGCCCAGAAGCGTGGCGAGCGCGGCTTCCGTTACCCGCGGCCGGAGCGCTTCCCAACGGAGGCCGAAGCCGAGCAGGCCCGCGCGGCCGGCCGGCCGGTCGTGGTGCGTTTCAAGATGCCGGCGCGCGACTTCGTCGTGCCGGACGAAATTCTCGGCAACGTGCAGATCGGGGCGGCGGAGCTGAGCGATTTCGTCATATTGAAGGCCGACGGCTGGCCCACGTATCACTTCGCCGTCGTGGTCGATGACGCCGACATGCAGATCACGCACGTGCTCCGCGGCCAGGAGCACCTGATGAACACGCCCAACCACATGGCCCTGCAGGAGGCCCTGGGCGTGCCGACGCCGGCCTACGCGCACCTGCCCATCATCTTCAACATGAGCGGCACGAAGATGAGCAAGCGCGAGAAGGACAAGGTTGTCCGCGCGGCGGTCGCGGCGGCGAACCTGGACAACGCGCGGCTGCGCGCCCTCAGCGGCGTGCAGGATGACGAATTGCTGGCCGCCTGGCTGAGCGGCACGACGCAGCTCGAGGCCGACGCGCTGCAGCGTCTGGCCGGCGGATTGGGCGTGGCCCTGCCCGAAATCGATATCCACGACTTCCGCAGGAGCGGCTATCTCCCCGAGGTGCTGGTCAACTTCATCGCGCTTTTGGGCTGGTCGGCCGGGGACGACCGTGAGACCTACACGCTGGCGGAGTTGTGCTCAGCGTTCAGCGTGGCGCGCGTCGGCAAGACCAACGCGCGTTTCGACCGCGACAAGCTGCTCAGCTTCAACACGGCGGCGGTCGCGGCCGCGGAGCCCGCCCGGCTGCTGGCCGCGCTGCGCGACTGGCTCAGCGTCAACGAGCCCGGGCCGCTGACCGACCTGGACGACGCCACGCTCACGAAGCTGCTGGAGCTGTGCGCGGGCTTCCGGACGTTCCGTGACATCGTGCTGAAGTGCGGCGCGTTGTTCATGCCGGACGAGGCGCTGGAATACGAT
>CAZYGM010000321.1:0-2918 GCA_964647015.1 uncultured Planctomycetales bacterium
ACACTCTGGCAAATCGTGAAGAACCGCACGCTGCGCCCGCGCGGCAACAGTCATGATCCCCGTTTCACCACGTAGCCGTAACAAGCTGCCCTGACAGCACTTGCGTAACGAGTGCTCCGGCGTGATCGGTCAGTTCTACCCGCCTGCCGGCCCAACCCACCCCGCCGACCGCAGCGGACCGCGCCCACACGGACCGCCCCCCAATCTCCCCGCCACGGCCGAAATCTGCTAGAATAGCCAGTAGTATCACTGCTGCCGACTCCGTCGGAAACGCTGCCCCTCCGAGTCGTAAGCAACCTGTGGCAGGAGAGTTAAAGCATGAGTTGCAGGCCTGTTCCGCTCAGCGCCGGCCGGCGCTCCACCACGCCGGTCACACCCGAGGAACAAACCACCGGCGTGGACGGCGACCCGACCACCATCTCCGGCATCGCCATCAAACGCATCTACACGCCGGACGACATTGGCGGCATCGAGTTCCTCCAGAGCTTCGATACGCAACTCGGCCAGCCGGGCGAGTTCCCGTACACCCGCGGCATGCACAAGGACATGCATCGCGGACGCGTCTGGACCATGCGCCAATTCGCCGGCATGGGCTCGGCCTACGACACCAACGCCCGTTTCAAGTACCTGCTGGAGAAGGGGCAGACCGGCCTCTCCACCGCCTTCGACCTCCCAACACTCATGGGCCGCGACTCAGACGACCAACTAGCACTGGGTGAGGTCGGCAAATGCGGCGTCGCCATCGCCTCGCTCGAGGACATGAAGATCCTCTTCGACGGCATCAACCTCGGTGACGTCAGCACGTCCATGACGATCAACGCGCCGGCGGCGATCATGCTGGCCTTCTACATCTGCGTGGCCCGCGAGCAGGGCGTGCCGCTCGAATGCCTGCGCGGCACCCTGCAAAATGACATCCTCAAGGAGTTCCACGCCCAGAACGAGTTCGTCTTCCCCCCCGGCCCCAGCGTCAAGCTCGTCATCGACACAATCGAATATTGCACGCAACACATGCCGCAATGGAACACCGTCAGCGTCAGCGGCTACCACATCCGCGAGGCCGGCGCCACCGCCCCGGAGGAGCTCGCCTTCACCATCGCCGACGGCATGTGCTACGCCGAAGAGTCCGTCAAGCGCGGCCTCGACATCGACGCCTTCGCCCCACGCCTCAGCTTCTTCTGGGACGTCCACAACGAGTTCTTCGAGGAAATCGCCAAGTTACGCGCGGCCCGGCGCATGTGGGCCCACATCATGCGCGACCGCTACGGTGCCAAGAAGGAGCGAAGCTGGTGGCTGCGCTGCCACTGCCAGACCGCCGGCGTCTCCCTCACCGAGCAGCAGCCCATGGTCAACATCGTCCGCGTCGCCTACCAGGCCCTCGCGGCTGTGCTCGGCGGCACCCAGTCCCTGCACACTAACAGCATGGACGAAACACTCGCCCTGCCCACCGAGAACGCCGTCAAGATCGCCCTCCGCACCCAGCAGATCATCGCCGAGGAAACCGGCGTCACCCGCACCGTTGATCCGCTCGGCGGCAGCTTCTTCATCGAAAGCCTCACCAACGAGGTCCAGCGCCAGGCCGAGGAGATCATCGACCAGACCTACGAGCGCTTCGGCGGCGTGCTGCAAGCGACCGAGGCCGGCTACTTCCGCCGCCTCATCGCCGACTCCTCCGCACGCTTCGGGGCCGAGTTCGACCGCGGGCAACGCGTCATGATCGGCGTCAACAAGCACGTCGAGCACGATTACGAGCGCATCCCCATCCTCGTTATCGACCGCAAGGTCGAGCAGGAGCAGATCGCCCGCCTCAAGGAATTCAAGGCCCGCCGCGACCGGCAGCGCCACGCCCAGGCCCTCGCCCGCCTGCGCGACGCCGCCCTCGCCGCCGAAAACGTCATGCCGACCCTGATCGACGCCGCCGAGGCGCACGCAACCGTCGGCGAGATGATGCACACGCTCGAAACCGTCTACGGCCGCTACGACGGCGGCCCCGAGCTATAGCCGACGACCACGCTACGGCATTCGATCCGATCCGCGCCGCTCGAACCGAGCCGCGACCGTAAGGGAGCGGTTCCCCGCAAGACGAGCAATCGCCACCCCACCCAGGACCGCAGTTCGGAACGCCCACGCAATTGTGAGGCACTGAGCTACCGTGCCGCCTCGGCCTGCGCCTTGGCGGCCTCCTCCAGCGCCAGCAGCCTCTCCCGCCACGGCGACCCGCCCAATTCCGGGTACCAGATGCGCTCCTGCGCGATCGCGTGCGCCACCTCCGCGGCCTGCCCCGCCCGCAGCAACAGCGCCAGCCATTGGCAGCGCGCTTCCCAAAACCGCTCCGGCGCGCGCTCCCGCAACCGCGCGTCCTTCAGCAACTCCCCCCACGCTTCCTGCGCCTGCCGCACCTCCGCAGCGCTCGCCGGTTCTCCCAGTTGTGACGTGAGAATCTGCGCCAGTAAACGCCGATAGTTGCCATTCCGCGGCTCCTGCGCGCACAACTCCACCGCAATCCGCTCGGCCGCCTCCAGCTCCCCCGCGGCGTAGAGCATGTGCGCCCGCCCCAGCACCGCCTCAGCCACGCCACCCACCCGCACCGGGTCGCTCCGCAACCACTCCTCCAACCGTACAAACGCGTTCGCCGCCATCCCGGCCAGCTCGCGCGCCGCCCCAGCCTCCCCCGCCTCCTCCAGCCGCCGAACCTCCTCCTGCAAACCCCGCGTCAGTTCCGGCAACAAAGCCCCGGCCTCCTCGACCGGCACAACCTCCAGATACCGACCGATTCCCGCCGCGGCCGCCTCGAAACGCCGCAGCCCAAGCTGCGCCCGGATGCGCACCGCCAACACACGCCCCACCAGCGGACTATCGCCATGCAACTGCTCGAAATCCGCAACTGCCGCCAACGCCGCCTCAAACGCCGCCAATCCCGG
>CAZYGM010000322.1:0-2902 GCA_964647015.1 uncultured Planctomycetales bacterium
GACAGATGTACCAGAAGATGGACGAGCTGGTCGGGCGCACGCTGGCGCAGATGGGCGCGCTCGATGCCCTATTCGTGATGTCCGATCACGGTTTCAAGACCTTCCGCCGCGGGATCGACCTCAACGCCTGGCTCCTGGCCAACGGCTATCTGAAGCTCAAGAACGGCGCGACGACCACGGAGCGCTCTTACCTGGCGGACGTGGACTGGAGCCAGACGCGGGCGTACGCCTTCGGCCTGGCCGGAATCTACATCAACCGCCAGGGCCGCGAGGCGCAGGGCATCGTCGCCCCGGGTGAGGAAACGCACCGGCTGGTGGCCGAGATCAAGACCAGGCTGACCGGGCTGCCTGATCCCGACACGGGTGAGCCGGGTATCCACGAAGTCGTGTCCGCCCGCGAGGTCTATCGCGGCCCCTACATCGACAACGCCCCCGACCTCATCGTCGGATACAGCGTCGGTTACCGCGTCGCCTGGGACGCCGCCATTGGCAAGTGCGGCCCGACCGTCTTCGGCGACAATACCAAGGCCTGGAGCGGCGACCACTGCGTACATCCGAAGCTAGTCCCGGGCATACTCTTCAGCAACCTGAAACTCAACGCGAACGACCCGAACATCATCGACCTGGGGCCGAGCATCCTGGATCTGTTCGGCGTCGCAAAGCCGGCCTACATGGACGGCAAGTCACTGGTGCAGATATCGGAGCGGGACGAATGACGCCGCGCGCCCTCCGGACATTTCGAGCGGCCCGTCCCGGGTGCGTCGTCCTGCTGCTGGCTGTATTGACGGCGGCCGGCGCGGCCTTGCCGGGTTGTGGCCGCGCGGACGACGCCGCCGCGGCGAAACGCGTGCTCATCCTGGGCGTGGACGGGGTCGATCCGGACGTGCTCGGGGAGTTGATGACCTCTGGCCGCGCACCAAACCTCGCCAGGCTGGCCGCCAGCGGCTCCTTCAAGCCGCTGACTACGAGCATGCCGCCGCAGAGCCCGGTCGCCTGGAGCAATTTCATCGCGGGCGCCAACCCCGGCACACACCAGATCTACGACTTCATGCACCGCGACCCGAACCCGGCGGGCACGGACGAAGCGATCACGCCCTACCTCTCGACCTCGCGGACGATCCCGCCCGCCAGGAACTGGTCCTTGAACTTCGAGCGCTGGCAGCTACCGCTCTCGTTTCCGCAGACCGAGTTGCTCCGGCAGGGCGACGCCTACTGGAACCACCTGATCAAGCACGGCATCGACACTACCGTCTATCGCATACCGTCGGCCTACCCGGCGCCGGCGGTGGACGGCCCCGGCTGTTGGCACTGCGTGTCCGGCATGGGCACGCCTGACGTGCAGGGCACCTACGGCGAATTCACGTGCTTTGGCCCCTGGCCGCGGCGTTATGTCGGCGGCGGCTGGTTCCTGCGGGTTGAGCTAAACGACCATCGCGGCACCGCCGTGCTGGAGGGACCGCCTAACTTCCTGCGCCGGCCCGACCGCCAGGGCCGCGTGCCGAGCATGGTGCAGCAGCTTCAGATCGTGCGTGACCCGGATGCGCCCGTGGTGAAGATCACGGTTGGCGACCGGATCCTGCTGCTTAATGAGGGCGAGTGGAGCGACTGGGTCGAGATCGAATTCGACACGGGCATTCCGGCCGGCACTGTCCTGGCGACGCTGCAATATCCGACATCGATTCCGGCCATGGTGCGGATGCTGGTGAAGCAGGTTCATCCGACGTTCGAGCTCTACGTCAGCCCGCAGAATATCGACCCGCTGCGGCCGGCCATGCCCAGCAGCCAACCGGAGTCATTCTCGCAGAAGCTGGCCGAGCGGACCGGCCGGCACTACACGACGGGCATTCCGGAGGACGCCCAGGCGTTGCGGCATGGCGCCTTGAACGAGGACCAGTTCCTGGAGCAGGTCCGCCTGATGCTGGATGAGCGCCTGCGGCAGTACCGCCACGCGCTCGACAATTTCCAGCGCGGCTGCCTGTTCTTCTACTTCGGCCATACGGATCAGCTCGCCCACATGTTCTGGCGCGACCGCGACCCCGAGCATCCGGGCCGACGACCCGAGCAGGGCGATCGCTACGCCCGCGTGATCGAAGAAGCCTACGAGGAAGTGGACGCGCTGGTCGGCGAAACGCTGGCACAGTTGCGCGACGACGACACGATCATCATCATGTCCGACCACGGCTTCACCACCTTCCGCTGGGGCTTCAACCTCAATCGCTGGCTGCTACAGCGCGGCTACCTGGCCGTGACGGCGGCTGATCCGGAGCGTGCGCTTACCCTGAGCGACGTGGACTGGAGCCGCACGCGCGCCTACGCCCTCGGCCTCAACTCGCTGTACGTAAATCTGCGCGGGCGGGAGAAGTACGGCATCGTCGCACCCGGCGCCGAGCGCGCCGCCCTGCTGCGCGAGCTCGTCGACGAGTTGGAAGCCGTGCATGATGCCCACGGCCGCCAGGTCATTTGGAGAGCCTACGTGGTCGATGAGACCTGTCCGGGGGCAGACCCGGAAATCGCCCCCGACCTGCTCATCGGCTACAACCGCGGCTTCCGAGCCAGTTGGGACACGACCCTGGGCGGCATTCCGCCGACGCTGTTGGAGGACAACCTGGACCGCTGGTCGGGCACGCACCTGATCGCGCACGACCTGGTGCCCGGCATCCTGATCTCGAACCGCCGGGCAACAGTGGACGACCCCGCCCTGACGGATATGGCCCCTACGATCCTCAGTCTCTTCGGCATCGCAACGCCGGAGACGATGACCGGCCGGCCGGTGCTGGAGTTGGAGTAAGCGGTGCGCCGCGTTTGGGCGGCATGAATGCAGGAGCGCAACAGTGTTTTCGCCGAAGATCAAGCTCGACAAGGCGCTCTACGAGCGGGTCGCCGAACTGAGCAAGAAAGCCGG
>CAZYGM010000323.1:0-2897 GCA_964647015.1 uncultured Planctomycetales bacterium
CGCGAGGCGGATGATATCCCAATGGATCTCGCGGCCGCTGGTGCCGGTGTAGCGCAGCACGCGCTCGTATGGCGTCAATTCGCCGCTGCGTTGTTGTCGGGCGTCGGCCCGCAGCGCCTTGAACCAGGCGACGGTGGTCTCGTTGTCGTGCGTGCCGGGGTAGACGACGCACTCGTGGGGGTAGCTGTGCGGCTGGTTGTAGCGGTCGCCCGCGTCGTTGCCGAAGGCGAAGTGCAATAGCCGCATGCCGGGGAAGCCGTAGCGTTCGCGCAGGGCGGTGGCCGCGGGTGTCACGACGCCGAGGTCCTCGGCAATGATCTCGACCCGTCCGAGTTTACGCCGGACGGTGGCGAGTAGTTCGGCCCCGGGTGTGCGCACCCAGCGACCGTGGCGGGCGGTGCGGGCCCGGCCCGAGACGGCCCAGACGCGGTGGAAGCCGAGGAAATGATCGACGCGGACGGCATCGAACTGGGCGAATGTGCGGCGCAGGCGGGCCAGCCACCAGGCGAAGCCGGTGGCGCGGTGGCGCGGCCAGCGATAGTGCGGGTGGCCCCAAAGTTGGCCGCTGCGGCTGAAGTAGTCGGGCGGCACGCCGGAGACGACCTTGGGTCGGCCGTCGGCGTCGAGTTGGAACAGCTCGCGGTGGGCCCAGACGTCGGCGCTGTCGTGGGCGACGAAGATGGGGACGTCGCCGATGAGGCCGACGCCGTGCGCGTTGGCGTAGCGGCGCAGGGCCTGCCACTGGCGGTGAAATAGGAACTGGCAGAACTGCTCGAACATGATTTCGTCGGCGAGTTCCGTGCGGGCGTGGCGCAGGGCGGCGGGTTGGCGTAGGCGGAGGGCGCGGGGCCAATGGAGCCATTCGCGCGTGCCGTGGGCGTGGCGCAGGGCGGCGTACAGGGCGTAGTCGTCGAGCCATGCGCGTTCGGCGTGGCAGAACTGCTCGAAGGCGGCATGTGCGCGTTTGCGGCCCTGGAAAGCGGCGTAGGCTTTGCGCAGCCGGGCCTGGCGGAATTGTGTGACGGCGGTGTAGGCGACGCGCGTGCTGCGGAGCGCGCTTGTGGCGGCCAAGTCGTCAGGTTTCAGCAGTCCATCCTCGGCCAGGCGTTTCAGGCTGATAAGCAGCGGGCCGCCGGCGAAGGCTGAACGGGCGCTGTAGGGCGAGTTGCCGGTACCGGGCGGCCCGATCGGCAGCATTTGCCACCAGCGTTGTCCCGCGGCGGCGAGGAAGTCCACGAAGCGCTGGGCGGGTGGGCCGAGGTCGCCGCTGCCGTGTGGTCCGGGCAGTGACGTCGGGTGCAGCAGGATTCCGCCGGCTCGCTCGTTCAGGCGAAAACGCGGCGTGCGCACGGTCGTCTCCCGGAATTGAAGCGCTTGCTGTGGCGTCATTGGCGGCGCGACCGCGCGAGCAGCGCGCCGCCGGACCCGGACACTGGTGGTAGCGTCACGTGTGCGCGGCAGCCTGTCCAGTGGGGAGGCCGGGGTTTTCGGTGTCGGCGGCGCCGGGCGGGCGCGTGCTGCTCGACTGATTGCGTGTGTGGCGGGGCGCTGGCTGTTTGACCATGGCGCCGGGCGGTACGTATACTCGCGCGGCGCGCGGGGCGTGGCGGCGAGGGTGCCATGGCCGAAGTTGTCCTGGAAGACGTCACCAAGATCTACGCGGGGAACGTCCGGGCGGTTGACCGGCTGAGCCTGGCGGTGGCTGACGGAGAGTTCCTGGTCCTGGTCGGGCCGTCGGGCTGTGGAAAGAGCACGACGCTGCGCATGATTGCCGGACTGGAGGACGTCACCGCCGGCACGATTCGTATCGGGGCGCGCGTGGTGAACGACGTGGCGCCGCAAGACCGCGACGTGGCGATGGTTTTTCAGAACCACGCGCTCTATCCACACCTGACGGTCCACCGGAACATGGCCTTCGGACTCATGCTACGCCGCCGCCATGCGGCCTGGGGGAACCCGCTGGGCTATGTGCTATCGCGGCGGCGTTATCGGCAGGCTCGGGCGGAGCGGGCCGAGATTGACGGCCAAGTGCGCGCGGCCGCCGACCTGCTAGACATTGCGGAACTGCTGGAGCGCCGGCCGCGGGCGCTTTCCGGCGGGCAGCGGCAGCGCGTGGCAGTCGGGCGGGCGATTGTTCGCGCGCCGGCGGTGTTTCTGTTTGATGAGCCGCTGTCGAACCTGGATGCCCGGCTGCGCGTGGAGCTGCGGGCGGAGCTCAAGGCGCTGCACGGCAAGGTGCGGACGACCACCGTCCACGTGACGCATGACCAGGAAGAGGCGCTGGTGCTGGGCGACCGGGTGGCCGTCATGCGGGCCGGCGGCATCGAGCAGTGCGGCGCGCCGCAGGAGGTGTACGGCCGGCCGGCGAATCGCTTTGTGGCGGGGTTCGTCGGGACGCCGCCGATGAACTTTCTGGAGGGCCGGATTCGGCGGGACGAGCGCGGCCTCGTGTTTGATGACGAACATAACCGGCTGGTGGTGTGTGCGGAGCACGCGGCGCGCCTGGCGGCACACGTTGACCAGGCGGTGACGCTGGGCATTCGGCCGGAGGGCGTCCGGGTGGCGACCGATGAGCCGGCCGGGGCGCGGCTGCGCGTGCAGGTCGAGGTGGTGGAGCCGCTGGGTGAGCGTGTGGAGGTTCGCGGGCGGACGGGCGGCGCGCCCCGGTTTGTCGGCCGGCTCGCGGCGGACGCCGCCGTGCGCGCGGGCACGACGGCGGAGTTGTGCGTGGATATGCGGCGTGTGCATTTCTTCGCGGCGGATGCGGAAGGCCGCAACATCGGCGGGGCGGAGTGACGACTTCGGCGGTGGTGGCGGGGTTCGCTGCACAGTGGCGGGCCGCCGGGCTGGTGGCCGCCCTGTTGGATAGCGGGGCGGATGTGAAGTTTTTGCGTGAC
>CAZYGM010000324.1:0-2884 GCA_964647015.1 uncultured Planctomycetales bacterium
GCCACCGCCGTCGGATCCTCAACCTCCACAAGCAAAGCCAACGCCGGCACCGGCGGCGCCGCCTCGGTACGCCCATTCGGCTCAACCACCCCCAACGCCACGCACGTCGGCGATCCCAACCCCGCCGCCAGCCGCTGCAACGTCCCCGAGTGCTCCTGAAGCTTGAACACGATCCGCCACAGACTCCGCTCCGGCAGCGCCGGCGCCAGCGCCAGCAACTCGGGATAATCCAGGTGCAAGCCCCAGGCCGCCAACGTCCGCGCCGGCAACCGCTCCAGCAAGGCCGGAACACCAGCCCGACCCGGCGGCCGCTCCTGGGCAGCGTCGCCCACCGTACACAGATGCAGCCGCCCCGGCGTGCGGTGTAGGGCCAACAGGATGTTCCGCGCATCTCGCAGCGGACCCGGCAGGCGCACGTGCGCCCCGCCGCCACTCAGCCCCCCACCCGGGTTCTGCAGCCGCGCAAACAGAACCGCATCCGGCGCCGGCGGCACTCGCGCCAGCAGGCCCGCGTATTCCGGATCCTCCGCCAAGCTGGCGCCCGGAGATCGACCGTCCGTGTGCCCCAGCACGTGCCGGAACATGCCGTCCGGCGATACTGCGTCACCCAACATCAGAAAACCGCGCGGCAAGGCCGCCCCGATCCGATCAGGCAGCCGATACACCGGCGTGCTGCCCGCCGAGGGCAACGGCAGCGCCTGCCAGCGCTCCAGCAATTGCCGCAAATCAGTGCTCGGCCGGCAGATGACAACGCCGTCCTGCGTGCGACCGGGCCGGCGCGCCACGAAGGCGAACTGCTGCGAAAACAGCAGCCGAATCGCCTCCGCCGGATCCATCCCCGTCGTCTGCCGGACCTGCGCACTCCACTGCAGCGCCTCTTCCGGGCGCGCCGGCTGGCCCGCCAACTCCGCCAGTACCAACCAAGCCTGTGGCGCGCTGAACGGCAGCAACAGATCGTCTAGTTCCTGCCCCTCCACGAAGAGCCCCACGTCCGCCGGCACGAGCCGGGCCGCCGACTCTTGTCGGCCGGCGGCTTCGCCCAACACGCCCACCGCAATCGCGAGAACGTACCAGCAGCAAACCCGTCGCAGGGTAGGTATCATCCGTTGTATCTGTGGGCTCACCAAGAAACCGGGGCGTCTACAGTGAGTGTTGATCAGCGGCCACCGGCGGGGCTTCCGGCTCCTCGACCTCCAGCGGCAACAGCGCGCGCAGCAACCCGTCCCACGGGTTCGCTTCGCCCAGCCGCGTCGAGGCCCGCGCCACATCCTCCGAAACCGCTAGCGCCGACGCATAGCGGGCCAGGTTCGGCAAGTCGGAGAGGTCCGCCACCAGCACGCCGCCGGCCTCCTCCACCTTCGCCATGATCATGTCGAACAACGCCTCGCGCCGCGCCACCCTTGAATCCTGAACGGCATACTCCGAGGCCAGCCGATCGCGCAACCCCTCATCGGGCGTGACCTCGGGCCTGTCAGCGACCACCGCCACGCCCACATTCTCAGCCGGCGCTACCGGCTCAACCGCCGGCTTGAGCGGCAGCCAGATGGCCAGACCGATCACCGCCGCGGCCTGCAACACCGCCCCCGCCACGATCGCCACCCGCGTCGGCCGGAACCTTACGCTCCACGGACGCCGCGTCTCGATCGTCTCCATCACGCGCTCGGTGAAATCGTCCGAAAGCGCCGCCGCCGGTCGGTCCGACGCGACGACGCTGCCAATCGACTCCATCATCACCATGGTGAGCTGGCAGCGCCGGCAGCGCAGTCGATGAGCGTCGAACTCCAGCCGCAGCGAGCCCGACAGCTCGCCGTCCAGATAGGAATCGATCAGTTGCTCGAATTCTGCACAGTTCATGGCAGCACTCACGCCAGGTGTACTTCGCCGAGAAACTCCAGGGCCATCCGGTCTTCCACCAACTCGCTCCGCAGCCGCTCACGCAGCCGATTTCGCGCCCGGTGCAGGTGACTCTTCACCGTCACGGCCGGCATCCCCAGCACGCGTCCAATCTCCTCGCAGCTCTTCCCCTCCCGATAAAACAGCAGCACCGCCGACTTCTGCGGCGTAGAGAGCTGCGCGACCGCCTCCCAGATGCACGTGCGCAAGCGCCGGGCTTCTTCACTGTTCGCCAGCGTCTGACCGGCGTCGTCGCCGCCGTCGCCCATGCGACTGAAGTCAACCTCGCCCGAAAGCGCCTTGCGCTTCCGCAGACTGTTCAGGCTCAGGCGATACGCGATTGTGAACAACCACGTGCTGAAGGCGTATTTCTCCGAGTAGCTTCGCAGCGACTCGAATGCCTTCACGAACGCCTGCTGGCAGATGTCCTCGGCCTCGTGGTGATCCCGGACAATCCGCCACACGAACGCAAACAGACGATCCTTGAACGCCTCCACAATCTGCTGGAAAGCGTCCGCCTGACCGCGCTTGGCCCGCGCGATGGCCTTTTTGAGATCACCGCTCGCCATGGCTTCCTGCATGCCTTTCCGGACGTCCGACTGAGCCACGGTTCGTAGCCTTATACATGGGTGCACCAAGACCGGTTGCAGGCCCTGCCCGCACCCCTACAATCTATCGCACTCATGGCCAAACTGCCACCAAAAAGCCCGACAATACACAACAAGAAAGCGCGCTTCAATTTCGAGATTCTAGAGCGCCTCGAAGCGGGAGTCTCGTTGACCGGCAGCGAAGTCAAAAGCCTCCGCGATGGCAAGGCCTCCCTCGACGAAGCCTTCGCCATCATCCGTGCCGGCGAGGCCTTCCTGCGCGACTGCAACATATCCCCTTATCCCATGGCAGGTTACGCGCAGCACCACCCCACCCGCGAACGCAAACTGCTCCTCCACCGCCGACAGATCAAGAAGTGGTCCGAGAAGGTCACGCTGCGCGG
>CAZYGM010000325.1:0-2868 GCA_964647015.1 uncultured Planctomycetales bacterium
AAGAACTACGTGGGCGCGGCGAGCGTGGACGGCGACGGGATTGCCTACACGGGCGTGGGGCACGGCGGCCAGCTTGCGGCGGTCGCGTTGGGGGCCGTGGGCGGGGCGGGCGCGTCGCTGGCGCGGCAGGATGGTCACGTGACGTACGAGATGGACGACGAAGGCGCCGTCAGCTTGCGACACATCGGGCAGGGCTGCTACATCTACTCCAATGACCATGGCGATCGGTTCCCGGAAACGCTGGAGGAGTTGGTCGGCCTGGGGTTGTTGCCGCCGGGGCTGCTGCACGCGTCGGCGGATCCGCCGGGCGCGGAATCGTACATTTACGTCGCGGGTCAGACTGCGTACGCCGACGTGCGCAATGTGCTGGCCTACGAGCGCATCCGCGGGCGGGCGGGCACGCACGTGCTGTTCACGGACAACCACGTTGCTTTTCTGTCGGTGGGTGAGTTGCGGGCGGCGCTGCGGGCGACCTACGAGCGTTTGGACCGCGCGGACGAGATGCCGGCGGAGCTGCGCTAGCGACTGTACCGCTGGAGGATTGACGACCAGGGTGCGGTGACGCGTGCCGTATTCGTGAGCGGAGGATGATGATGCCGAAGGTTGGAGTGCTGCTATCCGGTTGCGGGTTCCTTGACGGCGCGGAGATTCACGAGGCGGTGTTCACGCTGTTGGCGCTGGACCAGCAGCGGGCTGAGGGGGTCTGCTGCGCGCCGGACATGCCCCAGGCGGCGGTGGTCGATCACCTGACGAGCAAGCCGACGGGCGAGACGCGCAACGTGCTGCGCGAGGCGGCCCGGATTGCGCGCGGCAAGATTCGTGACCTGGCCAAGGTCAAGGCGACCGAGCTGGACGCGCTGATTATTCCGGGCGGCTTCGGGGCGGCGCGGAACCTGTGCAACTTCGCCGACGCCGGGCCGCAGTGCGACGTGCATCCGGAAGTCGCGCGTCTGCTGGGCGAAATGCTGGCGGCGGGCAAGCCGATCGGAGCCATCTGCATCGCGCCCGCGCTGCTTGCGCGGGTGGCCGGCAGTCGCGGCATCAAGGCCCGCGTCACGATCGGCAACGATGCCGGCACGGCCGCGGCGATCGAGAAGACGGGCTGCGTGCACGAGAAACAGCCCGTGACGGACATCGCCGTGGACGAGGCGCACAAGATTGTGACGACGCCGGCGTACATGCTGGGGCCGGGGCCGGCCGCGGTTCACACCGGGATCAGCAAGCTGGTGGAGCGGGTGCTGGCGCTGATCTAGTCGCCCGGCGGCGCTAACGTCGCCGGCGACTGGTGCGGAAGCGGCTGCCGAGCGTGCGGCGCACCGGCTGCAGCCCGTGGGACTCGAGCAGATCGCTGCGGTGCAGTGCTTCATTGTAGCGCTGCCCGCGCTGGGGGACGGTTGCGGCCGCAATGTCCGGCGGCGGCTCGACAGCAGGAGCCGTCCGGTGGAACACCCAGGGGGCCTCAACGCGCGGGAGTTCCTCGTTGATGAGCTTCTCGATCTCGGTCAGCGTCTTGCCCTCGTCCGGCCGGACGAAGCTGACGGCCTGGCCGCGGTTGCCCATCCGCGCGGTGCGGCCGATGCGGTGCACGTAGGCCGAAGGGTCTTCCGGGAGGTCGTAGTTGACGATGTGCGAGATTTCCATGACGTCCAGACCGCGCGAGGCGACGTCGGTGGCCACCAGGACCTGGATCTGTGCGGCGCGGAAGCTCTTCATGACGCGATCGCGCCGCGACTGCATCAGGTCGCCGTGAATCTCCTTGCAGTTGACGCCGCGCTTCTTGAGCCGTTCGGCCAGGCGGCGGGCGCCCTGCTTGGTATTCGTGAACACGATGGCCAGCGTGGGCTGCTCGTACTCGAGGAATCCCATCAGGAGGTCGAACTTATCGTGCGGGTCGACGCTGACGTAGCCGTGCTCGATGCTCTCGACGGTCAGTTGGTCGCAGGAGACGTTGATTTCCTGGGGCGCGTGCATGTAGGAGGTGGCCAGCTTGCGAATCTCGTCGTCGATCGTCGCGGAGACGAAGATGGTCTGATGCGGGCCTTTCACCTCGCGCAGGATGCGCCGGATGTCGTCGCGGAAGCCGATGTCGAGCATGCGATCGACTTCATCGAGGACGACGAAGCGTGTCTTGGAAACGTCCAGGACACGGCGGCGGAGTAGATCGAGCACCCGGCCGGGGGTTCCGATAATTATTTCGGGCGACGTCTTGAGCCGCTGAATCTGCTGGTGGATCCGGTGGCCGCCGTAGAGCAGCGCCGTGCGCAGCGGCTGCTTCTCGTTTAGTTCGTGGAAGTGGCTGTTGACCTGGGCGGCGAGCTCGCGGGTTGGCACAAGGATGAGTGCTTCGGCAGGCACGCCGGGCTTGGACATCTGGAGAATTGGCAGGGCGAAGGCGGCGGTCTTGCCGGTGCCGGTCTTGGCCTGGCCGAGGCAGTCGTGGCCCGCCAACGCGGGCGGAATCAGGTGTTTCTGAATGTCGGTAGGCTGGTCGAAGCCGACCCGCCGCAGGGCGGCGACGAGGGCTTGTCCCAGGCCGAGTTCGGCCCACGGACTCAGGCTGCCGTTGCCACTGGGGGGTGCTGATGTACTACTTTTGTTAGGCATAAATGGATTTCCTGCGTGCGCCAGCCGGCGGGGGTCGATAATTGAGGGTGTGGCGCGATCTTCTCATAGCTGCCAATCTACCGCATAATCTAGCCAACTTCCTGGGAATCACAAGGTTCTGGAAGGTACGCGGCTGGGCGGCGAGGAGTGGCCCGGGCCGCGCGGCCGGGTGATTCGGAGAAGGCGTCGGCACGCCCCCGCGGTGCAACCACCCCGGGGGCGTCCCGGTATAACCGGGCAGTAGAATAGATATTAGCGGCCGGG
>CAZYGM010000326.1:0-2865 GCA_964647015.1 uncultured Planctomycetales bacterium
CACGAAGGCGATGTTCTGGCCGGCGAGGTCAGCCTGGTGAGTGAACTCGGCCAGGTGGCCGGGGTAGGGCTCGGCGGCGGCATATGCGGCGGCGTCGGGCTCCTCGAGCGGGGCTGAGCGTTGTGAGACGCGTTGCGGCCATTGGGCCGGCATGATCAGGTATTCGCCCGGCAGCTCGACGAATTCGGAGTCAACGACGCGCACGCCGGTGACCGCCATGTTGGCGGGTACGGCTATGCCTGCGCTCCAGGTCGGCAGGGCGGGGTGGCCTGGTTCGGATGTTGCGCTGCCGGCGACGAGGCGCACGATGTCGTAGCCGAGTTGCTGGTCGAAGACGAGGTCATCTTCCGTGAACTGGACCGAGCAGCGTAGTTCGAAGGTCGGGCCGGCCCGCAGGAGCTCGACGGTGCTGTGCGGCGTTTGGCCGGCTGTGTGTGGAACGAGCAGGCAGGCCAGGATTGTCAGTCCGAGCAGTACCCGGTGGCGTGCGGCGGCCAACGCCATAAGACAAGCGTAGAACATATGTAACGCTCCTATTCGTGCACGGCGGGCCATCCCAGCGCCGCCGTAGGCGACTGTCGCGGCAGAACTTTCGGCCGGGTGTGGAACCCGGTCGGCGGTTCGGGCGTAGGCAGTCGCAGGCCCTTAAGATCCCATAGCACCAGCGCCCACATCCAGCAGCCGGGCGGGCAGAACCGGCCCGGCGGGGGGAGTGGATCATTCCCAGGACATTCATCGAAATTATACGGTTGGCACCGTTGCGGTTACAGTGGATTTCTGACAGGCTCCAGCGGGTATTGGGGGTTGTCGGCAGCGATTCATTTTGTTGGGAAGTGGTGCGCCTGGCGACTGGCGCATCCTCTGGCGGAGCCTGCGGTTGCCAGGTGGGCAACGGCCGCTTGGCAGGCCGGTTGATGCGCGATTACGGGCCGCGGCCTCTTATGCGCATAAGTCTTTATAATGCATTGGTTTAAGATTGAAGTGGCGACATGACTCGTCGTTAGTGGTGTCAGTGTAATGGTGGCGGACGGACTTGAACCGTCGACCTTGGGGTTATGAATCCCACGCTCTAAACCAGCTGAGCTACGCCACCGCAGGTCATGGCAGGCGGTCCTGAACGACGCGCCGGTGGCTGGCGATACCTAGTCGCCGGCCGTGGAGAGGCCGCCTAGTTGACAGTATAGCGGTGATTGTGCGCGCGTAAAGGGGCGGTAGCGACCGATAAGAAACGTGTCGGTGGTTTGGCTGGGGAACTTTTTGGGGGCCATTGGGCGCACGTCAAGATGGCGGATTGGTCGCACCGATAATACTCATGATCTCACGGCCCCGTGCGCTGGCGGCGGGTCGGGGGACGCGGCGACTTGGCTAGGTTTTGTGAAGTGGTGCAGCGCCGAAGGAAGCGGAAAGCAATGGAAAAGAAGAACACTCCCTCGCAACGGAGCGCGACCGCAGTGGATTCATCCGAATCGACCCAGACAACTGAGACGCAGCCCAAGAAAAGCGGAGTGTCGGTTGGGGATGCGCCTGGAGATGCGCTTGGCGGGACGCGTACAACGCGGCCGGCGATTGAGGAAGCCCGGCAGCGCATTCAGACTGTCAATCGCACGGCGGACAGCGTGGAGCGCACCGTCCCGCCGGTGCCGCAGGATCTGTTCCTGGACGAGCGCAACGACGTGATGGAGGTGATCAACGAGCTGGAGGATCAGCTCGACCGCCATCAGGAGGTGCGTGAGCGTCTCGAAACGGAATTGAAGGAGGCGAACGAGAACCTCCAGACGACCGGCCAGCGGGCGCAGGAGCTCGAGTGGCAGGTGGTCACGCTGCAGACGCGGGTGGAAGCGCTGGAGCAGGTGCGGCAGGAGGTTGCGCTGCTGGAAGACGAGGTGGCCAACGCGAACGGGCACATCCAGCGGCTGACCGACGAGCAGGGGCGGGTTGAGAAGGAGCGCGGGCGGCTGCGCGCGGAGCTGAAGGCTGCGAACAAGCAGCTTGAAGAGCTGTGGGCGGTGCGCAAGGAGCGGGATGGGCTGCGGAGCGACGTTAAGACGATTACGGCGAAGGCCGAGGAACTGGAGCGTGGGCAGCGCGACCTGATCGACGAGCGCAACGCGCTGAATGCCCGGATCCAGGAGATGACGACGGCGTTGGACGAGGCCCGGTCCGACCGGCACCAGCACCAGATCATGCTGCGGGTGGCCGACGATCGGGCCCGCGAACTGGCCCGCGTGCAGGACGAGCTGACCGACAAGATCGAGTCGCTGCGGGCTGAGAAGAAGAAGCTGCAGTCGCACATCGCGCACATGGAGCGCGAGAGCGCCCGGCTGATCGAGCAGCGGCAGTTCTACGAGACCGAGCTGTCGTCGATGCGGAACGCCAACCGCAGTGCCGAGACGGCGCTGTCCAGTGTGAAGAAGGCCTTCGCGGAGGTGCGGGTGGCCCTCACCGAGACGAAGATGCGGTCCCGCCGGCGCATGGTGGAGACGTGGCCGCGCATCGGCGTGCCGCTGCGGGGCATCGACTCGCTGGGTAGCGACACAACGGAGACTCGTGCGGAGGCGTTGGCGGGCGCCGGCAGCGGCGAACAGGCGGCTGCGGAGCAAGCCAAGGACTGAGCGGCCCGGGGTAATAGCGGTTACTGTGACACCTGCGAGCGGGCGTCGGAAAGGAATCCGGCGCCCGTGTCGCGCGCGGGGCGTCAGGTCAGGGTAGCGTGGCCAGGGCGGGGCCGATCAGCGCCCGAATGGTTTGAAGCTGGGTTTCCGGGCCGGCCGACCACACCAGGAACAGCAGCGCTTCGCGCAGTAGGCGTTCGGCGGGGTGGGGGCGACAATAGCCCGTGCCCTTGCTGAGGGTCAGGTAGGCCAG
>CAZYGM010000327.1:0-2847 GCA_964647015.1 uncultured Planctomycetales bacterium
CTGCAAGATGTGCTGACGTGCATCCGTGAGCATTGCACGCTGGCCGCGGCCGGCTCCCGACTGTTTGCCAACGCCGAACGACACCTGCGGCCGCGCGACGAAATTGCCCGGCGTTATGCCGCTTTTCCGGAGGCGCTGGCGCGCACGGCCGAAATCGCGCAGCGCTGCACCTTCAGCCTGGACGAATTGCGTTACGAGTATCCACACGAGTTATGCCCGGCCGAGACCACGCCGGCCGAGTACCTGGAGCGGCTGGTGTGGGCCGGTGCGGCGGAGCGCTACGGCGGCAAGTCAGCACAGGCAGGCGGTGTTGCCGATGCAGGGCGGGCGGCGGTGCCGGCTAATGTGCGCCGGCAGGTTGCGGATGAGCTGCGGCTGATCAGCGAGTTAAAATACGAGCACTACTTTCTGACCGTCTGGGACCTGGTGCGCTTTGCCCGCAGTCGCGGCATTCTGTGTCAGGGGCGCGGGTCGGCGGCGAACTCGGCGGTGTGCTATTGCCTGGGTATCACCGCCGTCGATCCGGCCCGGATCGATCTGCTGTTCGAGCGTTTCATCAGTCGCGAGCGCAACGAGCCGCCCGACATAGATGTAGACTTCGAGCACGAGCGCCGCGAGGAGGTATTTCAATATATATACAACAAGTACGGGCGTGAGCGTGCCGGCCTGGCCGCGGAAGTAATCACATATCGCCCGCGTTCGGCCGTGCGCGACGTGGGTAAGGCGCTGGGTCTGTCGCTGGACCGGGTTGCGGCGCTGGCCAAGGCGCTGGACTGGTGGAGCGACGAGCCCGTGCCGGTCGAGGCCTTGCAGGCTGCCGGCCTGCACGCGCGGGACCGCACCGTGCAGATGGTCGTGCGGCTGGTGCGGCAACTGCTGGGTTTTCCGCGGCACCTGTCGCAGCACGTCGGCGGCTTCGTCATCACGGAGACGCCATTGTGCGAGCTGGTGCCGCTGGAGAACGGGGCCATGCCCGCGCGCACGTTCATCGAGTGGGACAAGGACGATATTGACGCGCTGGGCATTCTCAAGGTTGATTGCCTGGCGCTGGGCATGTTGACGGCCCTGCAGAAGTGTTTTGCTTTGTTGGCGGGCCCGTCCCCGACGCGGCCGCGAACGCTGGCGGAGATTCCGCCGGAAGACCCGCGCGTGTACGACATGATCTGCCGGGCTGATACCGTAGGGGTCTTTCAGATTGAGAGCCGGGCGCAGATGTCGATGTTGCCGCGCTTGCGGCCGCGCTGCTTCTATGACCTGGTAATCGAGGTGGCCATTGTGCGCCCCGGGCCGATCCAGGGCGGCATGGTGCACCCCTACCTGCGCCGGCGGCACGGCCTCGAACCGGTGACGTATCCCAGCACGGCGGTGCGGCAGGTTCTGGAGAAGACGCTCGGCGTGCCGCTGTTCCAGGAGCAGGTCATGCGGCTGGCGGTGGTGGCGGCCGGCTTTACGCCGGGCGAGGCCGACCAACTGCGCCGGGCCATGGCGGCCTGGCGGCGGGCCGGCAGCCTGGACAAGTTCAAGCTCAAGCTCATGCGGGGGATGCTGGCCAACGGCTACACGCGCGAGTTTGCCGCCCAGATTTACCGGCAGATTCACGGCTTCGGGGAATATGGCTTTCCCGAGAGTCACGCGGCTTCGTTCGCCTTGCTGGTGTACGCGTCGGCGTGGCTGAAATGCTACCAGCCGGCAGCTTTCTGCGCCGCTCTGCTGAATTCACAGCCGCTGGGCTTCTACACGCCCGGGCAGCTTGTGCGGGACGCCCTCCAGCATGGCGTCAAGGTACGCCCGATCGACGTCAACTTCAGCCGCTGGGATTGCACGTTGGAGGCACCGGAGGCGGCAAGTCACCGCGCGGCACAACCGGGCCTGCGGCTGGGGCTGCGGCTTATCAGCGGGCTGAGTGCGGCAAAGGTGCGCGGGGTTGAGGCTGCCCGGAGCGCGGGCCCGATTAGCTCACTTCGCCGGCTGGCACGCCGGGCTGATGTATCACGCGAAGCGCTGCTACGGCTGGCGGCGGCGGACGCCTTTCGCTCGCTGGGGTTAAGCCGCCGGGCGGCGCTCTGGCAGATTCTGGCGCTGGATGACGCCGAGGCGCCGCTGCTGGCTGAGCTCGATGATGATGAGCCGCCGGTGGAACTGCCGACGGAATCGCCAGACGAGATGATGGTGCAGGACTACGACGCGGTCGGCTTCTCGCTGAACGCGCATCCAATCGGGCTGTTGCGGGCGGAGTTGGCGGCGTTACAGGTCGTGCCCAACCGGAGCTTGAGCCGGCTGAGCCATGGGCGGCCCGTGGTGGTGGCGGGACTGGTGACGGTGCGGCAGCGCCCGGGGACGGCCCGCGGCATCGTCTTCATCACGCTGGAGGATGAGACCGGCAACGCCAACCTGGTAGTTCATCCGCCGATCTGGGAACGTGACAAGCGGGTCGCGCGAGGGCAGGTGGCGTTAATCGCGGAGGGACATATTGAGCGGCAAGGCGCGGTGGTGCACGTAATTGTTCGGCGGTTGCGGGATCTGTCGGCCGGCCTCAGTGCGGCAGCGCATCGCTCGCGCGATTTTCGCTGACGGGACCAGCCGGTGCGACGTCGGCAGCGGGCGGCTCGCCGGGATCATCCGTCGCGGCCGGCGCGTCGCGTTCCCAGCCGTGCGACTCGGTCAGGTCGGCGATTTCACGGCCGCGCTGCTCGTCATGGACGGCGGTGAAGCTTCCCAGGATCAGGAAGCGGGCAGGCCGGCCCCAGCCGCCGAGCAGCCGACTGGCCTGGCGGTCGGCGAGAATGCGCAGGCTGCCGCGGAACCGGTCGTTTGGCTCACGATACAGGGCGACGATGCCCGTGACCG
>CAZYGM010000328.1:0-2823 GCA_964647015.1 uncultured Planctomycetales bacterium
ACATTCTGGGCCGGTGGCCGGAGAAGCGGACATGAGTACGGAATTGTTGCTCGGCGATGAAGCGGTGGCCCTGGGGGCAATTCACGCTCGCATCGGTGGTGCGTTCTCATACCCCGGCACGCCCGCCACGGAGATCTTTGAGTTCATCGTCAGCCGGACAAGCGGCACCGGAACCGTGTCGGCGCGCTGGTCCGCGAACGAAAAGGTGGCGTATGAGGAAGCCTTGGGGATGTCATACGCCGGCAAGCGTGCCATCGTCTCGATGAAGCACGTCGGCCTGAACGTCGCCGCGGACCCTTTCATGAACTCCGCTCTCACGGGCGTCAACGGCGGCCTGGTCCTGGTGGTGGCGGATGACCCGGGCATGCACTCGTCGCAGAACGAGCAGGACAGCCGCTACTACGGCGAATTCGCCCAGATTCCCGTTTTCGAGCCCTCCAACCAGCAGGAATGCTACGACCTGACCAGGGAAGCCTTTGAGCTTTCTGAGCACATGCGGCTGCCGGTCATGATCAGGCTGGTCACGCGCCTGGCGCACAGCCGCTCGAACGTCCTCGTCGATATGCCCGAGGCCGAAGCGCCCGCTCAGCGACGCGAACACCCGGATCCGAACGACTGGACGCTGGTCCCGTCGAACGCTCGCCGGCGTTTCCGACACCTGCTTGATATGCAGGCAACGCTGCGGGAATGGTCGGAGAAATCGCCGCTCAACGCGCTGCGGTTGGCCGGGTCCACGGGCATCATCGCGTCCGGCATCGCGTACAACTACGCGCGTGAGGCGCTGAGCACGGAGCATGACTTCTCGCTGCTGCGGGTGAGTACCTACCCGCTGCCGCGGGCGCCAATTCGACAACTCGTAACGCACTGCAGTGAAATCTGGCTCATCGAAGAAGGTTACCCGTTCATCGAGAGTCGCCTGAACGGGGTTATGGGGGTGCCGGGCAAGGCCATCCGCGGCAAGCTCAGCGGCGACCTGCCGCTTGCCGGCGAACTGACGCCGGACATTGTGGCGACCGCGCTGGGCCGGGCCTACGTGGCCCCGAGTCAGCCGCTGTCCGACCTGGCCTTACGTCCGCCGGCCCTGTGCCGCGGCTGCCCGCACGCCGACACCTTCAAGTCCATCATTGACGCGACGGTGTCGTATCCGGACTCGATCCTCTTCAGCGACATCGGCTGCTACACGCTGGGCGTCTTGCCGCCGTACAAGGCGGTGCACTCCTGCGTGGACATGGGGTCGTCCATCGCGATGGCGCACGGCGCGGCCCAGGCCGGCGCCTTCCCGGTAATCTGCACGATCGGCGACTCGACGTTTGCGCATTCCGGGATAACGCCGCTGCTCGGCGCCATCCGCGCCGATGCCGACATGACCGTCTTCCTGCTGGACAACTCCATCGTCGCCATGACCGGCGGGCAGGAATCGATGGCGGCCGGCGAGCAACTGGACGACCTCTTGCGTGGCCTGGGCATGCCCGCGGAGCACATGCACGTAGTCGAGCCGCTGCCGAAGAACCACGCCGAGAACGTGGAGCTGATCTCCCGCGAGATCAGTCACCGCGGGCTTTCGGTGATCATTGCCCGGCGGCCGTGCATCTTCGCGGCACGCCGCACGACCAAGGCGACGGCGCAGACGGACGCGGCAACCGCGGCGGCGGGCAAGGCCTAGCCGCCCCGGGCGGAGCGCCGCGCGCCGGCTCGGCCCGGGCGAACATTCCGGGCGGGGCACCGCGGGCCGGAACGCCACTCACGCTGCGTGCCGAACGCGGCGGGTTTGAATGCTGAGAAAGGGTGAGCCGTGGAACAGAATCTGATTCTCGCAGGCGTCGGCGGACAGGGGATTCTCACCATTGCGCGCGCGATCTCGATCGCCGCCCTGCGCCGCGGACTGACGCTAAAGCAGGCCGAGGTGCACGGCATGTCGCAGCGCGGCGGCGCCGTCCAATCGCACCTGCGCATCGCCGACCGCGACCTCTTCAGTGACCTCATACCACTCGGCCAGGCCGACATGATCATCGCGGTCGAGCCGCTGGAGACGCTGCGCTACATCCAGTACCTGCGGGCCGACGGCATCATCATCGCCAGCACCAACCCGATCGTGAACATCAACAACTATCCTGGCGTCGAGCAGATTCTCGAGCGCATCGCCCGCTACCCGCGCCACGTGCTGCTGGACGCCGACGGCCTGGCCAAGAAGGCCGGTTCGGCCCGCTCGGCCAATATCGTCTCCCTGGGCGCCGCGTCGCACTTCCTGGAACTGGGCGCGCAGGAGCTCGAGGACGCCGTGGCCGAGATGTTCGCCAGCAAGGGCGCCGGCGTGGTTGACCTGAACCGCCGCGCCTTCCACATCGGCCGCAACGCCGCGGCCGCCTATCGCGAAGGGCTCAGCCGCGGGGTGTCGTCCCGGGCCATGCGCGAGTGGGTCGATGCCACTTCCGGCGACGACCTGGCCGCGCCCGAGGGCGTGGTGGCCCCGCCCGACATCGTCGAGGCGCAGGACGATCAGCTCACCGGCGCCGAAGCGCAGGCGTTTGAAAGCACCCTGCTGAGCGTCTACGAGGAAGGTCGCAAGGCCCTGTTCGAACACGAAGTCTACAAGCTCGTCGAGCTCGTCGGCGCTATCGAGCCGCCGCGCTACGTCTTCGTCCCGAAAGGCGGCATGATCACGCCCGAGGCGCTGGCCCAGTACCCCGGCGAGCGCGTCGTCCTGAAGGTCGTCTCGCCCGACATCGCCCACAAGACCGAAGCCCAAGGCGTGCTCTTCGTGCCCAAGGATTTCTCCACGGTCAAACGCGAGATCGATCGCCTGGTCGCCCGGCACAGCGAAAC
>CAZYGM010000329.1:0-2818 GCA_964647015.1 uncultured Planctomycetales bacterium
AGGTGATACGCGATCGATTCGAGGAAGCGCACCGGCTCGTCGATGTGCTCCAGCGTATCCAGCAGGAAGATGGTCGCGAAGTGGTCGCGCCACTCCGACCGCCGCTGGTGAATATCGTACAAATACAGCTTGCCGCGCCCGCGCTCGGCCTGCCGCAGCGCCTCTTGGTTTACGTCGCATCCGTCTACGGCGCAACCGTAGTGCTGCTCGATCTGCCCGCGCGCTACGGCGTTGCCGCAACCGACCTCCAGAACCGGCTCCGCAGCGCCTTCCGGCCCCAATACCTGCCGCATCGCCGCGAACCGCCACAGAAAGAAAAAATGCGTCGCGCTGGCAAACTGAAACCACTCGTTCGCCATCGCGTACGCCACCGGCGGCGACAGCTCGATGATCTCGGAGCCGTTGCTCGAAGTCATGCGCTCACGCGGGGCCGCTTCAGCGGCTGCTCCCCTGCCGCGTTCCTCGATCAGCCCAACCACTATAGCTCTCCCTCGCAACTGGCCACAGTTTCCAGGTCGGGCATCGGGCTCACGCTGTCCGCTGTCGGCGCGAATTGACTCACCGCCGCCATCTCCGGCTGCCGGCCGGATCGAAACGCCGGCGCCGGGGCCTCGCCTGGCAGCCGCCGCTCCTTGATGACGTATAGCGGCCGGCCCTTCACCTCGTCGAAAATGCGCGCCACGTACTCGCCCAGCACCCCCAGCGTGAATAGCTGCACGCCGCCCATGAAGAGAATCAGCACCGCCGTGGAGGTCCAGCCCGCCAGCGGAATCCCCACCAGCAGCTTGCCGGCAATCAGCGCGCACATCCCCAGGAAGGCCGCGAACGACACGGCGAATCCGAGCTTCATTGCCAGCCGCAGCGGCACGAACGAGAAGGACACCAACCCGTCATAGGCCAGCCGGAACAGCTTGGCGAGGTTGTACTTGGGCTCGCCGCCGATGCGCGCGTCGCGGTCATACTCGTAGGCCGTCTGGCGGAAGCCGACCCAGGTCCGCAAACCGCGGATGAAGTGATTGTGCTCCGGCATGCGCCGCAGGTTATCAACCACGACCCGGTCCATCAGGCAGAAGTCGCCGCAGTCCAGCGGTATCTTCAGGTAGGACACGGCCCGCAGCATGCGGTAGAAGGTCGCGTAGGCCCAGCGCTTCAGGAAGTTCTCCTTGCGTGTTTTGCGCACGCAATACACGACTTCAAAACCCTCCCGCCATTTCCTCAGCAGTTCGGGCATCAACTCGGGCGGATCCTGCAAATCGCCGTCCATAACGACGTACACGTCCGCCTCCAGCTCGCGCAAGCCGGCCAGCACGGCCGTCTGGTGGCCGAAGTTCCGGCTGAAGCTCAGGTAGGTGAAGCGGCGATCACGCGCATGGATGGCGCGCAGCTTCTGCAGTGTTCCGTCGCGGCTGCCGTCGTCCACCAGGCACACCACCGCCGGCACGTCCAGTTTGTCCAGGACTGCCCGGACGCGCTCGTACAAGACGTCCACTATGGACTCTTCTTCGAACACAGGGATCACGATGCCAAGCGTGGCCATGCCTCACCTCGTCGTCTTCTCGGGCGCGCCCATGACGGCGGCACAATCCCGGCTGGCGCGCCGCCGGCGCACGCCGGTGCAACCGGGGCCGCGAGCCGTCGCGCCGGCAAAGCGCACGGTCCGCCCGGCAACCCCAACCCCCCTCCAATCGGTAACCTGCGGTAAAGGCTTGTGGCCAGGCGGGTTAGCCCGACTGGACAAACCGCCACAAGTCACGAGCTAAGGGCAATGGTGACAAAGACTTACATGCGACTGCCGTCACCGGCCGACCACCGGCAAAACCAGCCGTGTATCGCACGCGCCCCGCGGCCGCCGGCACCCAGACATGAACTCGGCGCCCGGCTGCGCCGCCGCGTTGAATATGACCGAGTCTGTGTTTGTACCGCCCAACGCCACCCAACCACAACCCCGACTGAGAAGCCGCAACCCGCGCTCACCGGGCGCAGCCCGCCCTATTGATTACCGTCACACGGCAGTTCGCGCGGCGGCCGACCGGTGCTCAACTCAGCCGGAACCTCCCAGAATCGCACCTCGTCGCGGTGCAAATCGAGCGTCGCCACGCTCGCCACGGCCACGCGAAAGAGGGCCCCCGGGTTCACCGCGCGCAGCCGGCCAAAACGCTGATCAAACGGCTTGTGCGCGTGCCCGAATAGCAGGTAATCCACTGCGGCCAACTCCTCAAGTTCTCTCACCCGCCCAACATCGACCAGCCGCGCAAACCGCTCAAAACCCCGCTCATGCCCGTGGTAGACGGCGATGGTCTTACCGGCCAATTCCAGCCGCAGCGGCACCTCCGCCGGCACGTCCAGACCGAGCGACTGCACGTGCCGCCGCAGCAGCGGCCCGGCATCGTCCGAATTGCCCCACACGAACCAGGCCCGCAAACCGGCCAACTCGTTGAATACGCCCGCCCCGCCCACATCGCCGCAGTGCACGAAGGCCTGCGCGCCCGCCTGCCGCAGGACCGCGATGGCCCGCCGGGCTGCGTCCTGGCGTCCGTGCGTATCCGACAGCAACCCGAGTATCACCGCTCCACACCTCGTTAGCGAGCGCGACTATCCCCCATCGCCGCCGACCCTGCCGGTGCCGCGCGCCCTACGCCCGCAGACTGCCCAGGAATGAGGCCAGGTCACGGAAGGGCTTCATACGCTCCAACAGCGTCAGCATCTGCTTGTCCGGCGGCAGATCGTGCAGATGACGCCGCAGCATGTACACCTTCTTGAGCGCGTCCTCGCTCAGCAGCTTCTCTTCCTTGCGCGTCCCGGACTGCTGCAAGTCCAT
>CAZYGM010000330.1:0-2790 GCA_964647015.1 uncultured Planctomycetales bacterium
CACCGCCTCACGCGTGACCTGCAACGCCTCCTCCCGCTGACCTAACTCGCTCAGCATTATCCCCAGGTTGCTGAGGCTCATCGCCAGATTCGGCAGCAACGCATCCGGCCGCGTCGCCGCCAGCTTGCGATAGTGCTCCACCGCCTTGCCTACGGCCTCCAACGCCTCCTCCCGCCGACCCAAACCGCTCAGCCGATTACCATGGTTGTTCAGCCGTCGCGCCCGCTCCGCCAAGCTCTCTTCGTTCTGCGAATCCGCCGGCAGCCCATCCACCAGCCGCTGTGTCGCCCACGCGCACACCTCGCGCAGCGAAACAGTTTCCTCAGGCGCCAAGCTATCGATATGCGCGGCAATCTGCTCCGTACCGCTGTGTTCGAGCTGCTCGGCCAGAATTCGCCCCAACCCGCCGTACGCGCTCACCTCGCCCAACGTCATCGCCGCCTCGAACGCCGCCAACGCCCGCCCATTGACGTCCTTCAGCAGCAGACTTCGCATCCACTCGAGCGCGCGCTCATGACGCAACGAAATGCGCCCCAGCACCACGAACCCCTGCCGCACAGCCTCGGCCTTGTTGTCATCGAACACGTCCACCAGGTACGCCGCCGGCGTGTGTCTCTCCATCAGCACGCGCGCAACAAGCTCCTCACCGAGCACGTCTGGCTCGAGCGCTGCCAGGTAGCGCTCAGCACCTTCCTTGCTCGGCTGTCCCGGATACAGGCTTTCGAGGAACCGCACCCAGTGTTCCTGTGTCGGCCCCGCCGCACGCTCGTTGACGGCCGTCGCTTCCGCGACCGTGGCCGCCCCGCCGCGCAGCGTGAAGGCCGCCACGCTCCGGGCCGCAGCCTCCACGAAAACCCCTTCCGCGAAGTAGTCATTGGGGTATTCGCGCGCGAAGCGGCGTTTCCAGAAGTTCTGCTCATGCGTGACGATACCGTCCAGCAGTGTCTCGGCCGTCAGCTTCAACCCGTCCACGGCCGCCAGCGCCGCCATCTGAACGTAGAGCAGCCGTTCAAATCGCTCGTCACTCAGGTCAACCGCAACTACCGGCATCGCCTTCTGCCGAACCTCGGCAAAGCGCTCGCACGCCTGCCTGAAGAGCTGTTGGCGCAACGGACCCTGCAGCGGGATCGCCTCCATGGCGGCCACTGCCTGGCGCGCCAACAAGTCCTCCACGTCCTCACCCTGCTTGCACAGCGAGCGCCACCAGTCAGCCACTTCACGCGCCAGCAGAACCACGCGCAGCGGCGCCCCGTCAGCCCGCCCAGCGATCGCCTTGAGCGTCTGCCCCAACTCCGGCCGCGTCTCGGCGTAATCCACCACCATGAGCGTCGGCTTCTCCCCTGCCAGCAGCGCGTCAATGGCCCGCTCGCTCTCAGCCTCGCGCCAGAATCCCGCTTGCCAGTCCCGCTCGCGCAATTCGCCGGCTAACTCGATCATCAGCCGCGTCTTGCCGCTGCCGCCCGGCCCCACCACCAGCCGTACGCTGACCCCGTCTTCCACCTCGCACCAGCCCAGCAGGTCTTCCCACAGCTTCGAACAAGCCTCGCGGCTGAACTTCACCGTCTGGTACCGCGCGTTCAGCAGCGTCGCCGGACTGGGCGTCGGCGGCAGTGATCTGGTGTTAGCGGTCAGGATCTCGGCGCGACGCCGGCCAGCCGCGCTGCCATCGTCATGATCAATTCGCTCAATCACGTGATCAAGCTTCGCATCGGTGCGTCGCTGAGCTAGCGTGGGATGGGCGTCGATGGCCCTGTAGACGCCGTCCAGGAAGCTAGTGAGTGCCCCGCGCTCACATCCCTGGTGCTTTGACAGGCCCGCAACCAGCTTCTCGCGCGTCGTTTCGCGCTTCCCCCGCTGCGGCTCGAACAGCCATTCGGTGACACCAAAGCCGAGCGCCGGGTCGGCAACGAACGCGTCGGCCAGCGCCCTGCCAAACTGCGGATCGCGCTGCTCCAAATCACGAAGCGTCTGGCTCAGAACGGTGTTCGCCTTGTCATCCGTGCTGTGCAGTCGCTCAAGCCAAGCGCGCAGCTCCTCAGCCTTCTTGCGTTCCTTGGCATCGCGTCGTTCATCCAGCTTCTGGATGTACGCCACAATTGCGCTGCACAGTACTCCGATAAGCATGGATTTACCAATGGCCGTGCGCCACTCCGTCGCCCGACGCCCTTGGAGTCTCCCTCAACTCATCGCCGGGCGGCACTGTCTAACCTCTGACGTCACCCGCGCATAGCACTGGTCGTGTGCCACTCTTGAGCAGTGCTATTCTGTAACGTGTCGGCCAGACGAACTGCTCGGAAGCAGTGTACACGCGCCACGGTGGGCAGTCACTCTTCGGAACCCACCAATCCCACGCCAAAACCCGCCAGCCACCGACAAGCCCCAACGGGGCGAAAGTCAGTAGCCCGGCGGCGCCAGCCCCGGGGACCCAGCCGCACGAGGCCTCTCAGCAAGCCCCAACGGGGCGAAAGCCAGTAGCCCGGCGGCGCAAGCCCCGGGAACGTCCGACGCACCCCACACCCACAAGCCCCAACGGGGCGACACTATCTCGCGATTGCCAAAATCCACCACCCCGCAACAGAACCCGCCAACCACCGACAAGCCCCAACGGGGCGAAAGCCAGTAGCCCGGCGGCGTAAGCCCCGGGAAAGCGCCACGCACCACCCATAAGCCCCAACGGGGCGACACTGTTTTTCGACTGCCAGAATCCACCACTCCGCAACACCCGCCGCCAGCCACCAACAATCCCGCCCCAACACTTTGACCCCACCCCATTCACGCGCCATATATCAA
>CAZYGM010000331.1:0-2785 GCA_964647015.1 uncultured Planctomycetales bacterium
GGGTTCTGCCCGACCCGGTACTGGTCGGCCGGCCAGAAGCGCGATGAGTCCGGCGTGAGGACTTCGTCCACCAGGATCAGCTCGTTTTCGTAGACGCCGAACTCAAACTTGGTATCCGCGATGATGATGCCACGCTCGGCCGCGTAGTCACGGGCCTGGCAGTATATCTGCATGGCGCGGTGGCGGGCGGCGAGCATGAGTGCCTTGCCGGCGCCGGGGGTGGCGCCGCGTTCGAGCATGAAGCGGCGCGCGATCTTGCAGGCCTGCTCGAAGGAGATGGGCTCATCATGGCCGTCCGTGGCCTTGGTGCTTGGGGTGAAGAGCGGCTCTTCGAGCTTCTGGGCCTGCTGGAGCCCCGGCGGGAGTTCGATGCCGCTGACCGTGCCGGTGGCCTGGTACTCCTTCCAGCCGCCGCCCACCAGGTAGCCGCGCACGACGCACTCGACCGGCAGCACGGCGGCCTTCTTCACGACCATGGCGCGCCCGCGAAGCTGCTTGATATGGTCCTCGTAGCCGGCGGGCGCCCGGTCCGTCACGACGTATTCGAGGTGATGCGGCGTGCAGGCCGGCAGCGTTTCGAGCCAGAAGCGCGTCAGGGCGGTCAGCACAATGCCCTTGTCGGGGATGGGCGCGTCCATGACGACGTCGAAGGCGGAGATGCGGTCAGTGGTCACAATCATCAGGGCGGTGCCCAGGTCGTACAGGTCGCGCACCTTGCCCCGGTTGATCAGGTTCGGGAGTGCGGTGGTTGTGACAACGTTGTCTGTCGCGCTCATGGTTCCTCCGGCGGCGCAGATTGGTTGCTTTCGTCTGTCCCGGCAGCCGGCTGGAACACAGGGACGGCCGGGCCGGTTTCGTCCGGCAAATCAGTATAGCCGCGCATGGCCGTAACGCGATCCACCAAGCGTGCGAGAGCCTGCCGCGACTCGGACAGCTCGACGCGCGTATCGCGGTCCTCCCGCAACTGGGGGTCGTATTTGAGCCGCGCGCCGAGCATGCCGGCGGCCTTGCGTGCGGCGCCGACCATCTCGCGTGCGTCCGGCTGGAGGTGTTCGTAGGCTTCGGGATTGCGGGCCCATTCGGCCAGCGTGCGGCCGTGATACTTGCCGGACAGGAGTTCCTGATGCCGCTGGGCGAGCATACGGCCGAGGGCGGGGCGTTCGGCATGGGTGGCAAACCGGATGCGGAATCCCTGGCCGGACAGGGCGGAGCGAATTCGCACGTCCGCCAGCAACTCGGCCAGGGCCAAGCCCGTCTTGTCGCGGCAGGCTTTGTCCAGGCGAGCATGCAGGGCCGGCGGCGATTCCAGCACCGTGCGCTGCAGTGCTCGCAAGGCGGCCGGAAGGTCATCGTCAGCCAGAAGTTCCAGGGCCTCCCGCATCATCTGCTCGAAATGCTCGGCGGGCTGGGCGGGGGTGGCCGGGCGTGAGTCGGGCGGCCGCTCAGGGGGCGGATCGAGCTGGCGTTCGACACGTTCGACGGCCGCGGCGTCGAAGCGCATCACGATGTTCGCCGAGCCGTCGGGCAGTTGAATCCCAAACACGATCTCCTGGGCGTTCTGGGAGACGAGTTCGCCCTGGTAGCGGGAACCGTCGCGTAAGTGCAGAATGTCGGCTTCGACACGCGTAGCGAGAGCGGCCAGAATAAGAATTGCCAAAGGTCGCACGGGCTGCTCCCGAATCGCGCCGAGAAAGACGGTCGTTGAGGATTATATGAGCACTGAACCGGCCGACCAAACGCTGACTGACGACGGGCCGTTGCGCGTCGGGCTGATCGCGGACGCCGAGGGGGTTGAGTTGCTGGCGCCGGTGGTGTCCCGGGCACCGCTGGTGGTGGCGGCTCAGAGTGGGCCGCGCCCGCAGCCAACGCTGCTGCCGGGGGCGGAGTGGCACGACGACGAGCGTGTCATGCTGGCGCAATCCGGCATCCAGGCGGTACTGGTGGCGACATCGGCGCGTGCCGCACCGGGACTGAGCGAACTGGCCGCCGAACGCCGGCTGCCCGTGTGGCGTTTGCCGCCGGTGGCTCGGAGTTTCGCGGAAGCGGCGGAATTCACACAGCGCTGCCGCAAGCAGGGCTGGTATTGCCGGGTGGCGTCGTGGTGGGAGGCGGTGGCCGAGCAGGTGCGGTGGGGTCTGGCGTACGACGAAGGCGTGAAGCCGGGCTACACGGAGATCCGCGTGGCGGCGGTTGGTCCGTCGGTGCAGTCCTGGCGTGCCAGCCTGGTTGATGCCGCAGGCGGAGTGCTGGCGACCGATGGGTACTACATGCTGGAAGCGCTGGTGGGGGCGCGTGGGCTGCCGGAATCCGTGTCAGCGGTCGTGGCGAACGTCAGGCGGCGGCCGGGCGAGGTGCCACGAGAAACCGAGGATGTCGCGACGGCCCTGTTCCGCTATGAGGGTGGGCGGTCGGCCGCGGTGCATGCGACCTGGGATGTGCCGCCGTTCGCCCAGTGCACCGCGCACCACGGTCCGGAGCTCACGGTCGTCGTGAGGCCGGCCGGCGTGGCCGTGTACTCGCGTGAGGGCGAAGTGCTCGACGAGAGCGCGTTGGTCCCGGGGGATTTCCTGCGGGGCGAGTTGGAGCGCTTCGCCGCGGCCGTCCGCGAGCCGGACTCGGCGTCGTCGCAGGAGGTGACGCTTGAGCGGCACATGGCGGTCTCGGCGCTGTTGCAGGCGACGTACCTGTCGGCGCGGACCGGTCAGCCGGAGTCGCCGCTGAAGTTCTACGAGGTTCAAGGATGGCCGGAGCCGCAGCAGTAGGCATTCCGGGGCGGCGTTGGCAG
>CAZYGM010000332.1:0-2779 GCA_964647015.1 uncultured Planctomycetales bacterium
TCCGCTATGACCTGCTGGACTGGCAACCCTTCGCCGATCCGCTGGCCGGCGCATCTATTGCGCCCCACCGGCGAAACGCACGTCGTGACCAGGTCGCCCACGCCCGCCAACCCCACAAATGTCTCCGGCCGGGCCCCCAAAGCCACGCCCAGGCGCGAGATCTCCACCAGTCCGCGCGTCACCAGCGCGGCCTTGGCGTTGTCGCCGGCCCGCAGCCCATCTAGTATGCCGGCCGCCAGCGCGATCACGTTCTTCAACGCCCCGGCCAACTCGACCCCCGCCACGTCCGGGTTCGTGTAGATGCGGAACCACGACGTGCTCACGACCCCTTGCACCAACTCGGCCACGCTGGGAACGGCACAGGCCGCCACCACCGTCGCGGGCAGGCAGCGGGCCAGCTCCGGCGCCACGCTCGGCCCGGACAACACCGCGATCGGGTTGTCGGCCACATGCTCGGAGATGATCTGGCTGGGGCGGCGCAGCGTGCCAATCTCGATCCCCTTGGTAACGCTGCACACCGGCGTACCGGCCGGCACCGCCGCCGCCACGCGCTCCCACGTCGCCCGCAAGTACTGGCACGGAATGGCGGAGATGATCAGCTCCGTGTTCGCCAGCGCGGCCGCGGGGTCGGCCGTCGGCGTGACGCCCGGGCCCAACCGGGCCCCCGGCAGATACTGCCGGCTCTCGCGCGTCACCAGCAGCTCCTGGACTTCGCACTCGCGCGCCAGCAGCGCCACCTTCATGCCGTTGCGCTCGATGATCTGCGACATGACGGTGCCCATCGCACCGGCGCCAATGACTGATACCTTCGTCAGCATGTGCGTCTGCTCCGTCACGCTGCCGCTACCCCGAGTCAGGCCGGATTCTAACCCTTCCTCCGCGTCAGGGCGCCACCGGCGCGAGCGCCGCAAGCAGGTCCACCGCCGGCAACCCCGCGCCGCACGGCACGTCGATCAGCTTCCGTTGCCGCAGGAAGACCAGCACGGCCCGGCTGACCGGGCGGTCGAGGATGCGCGCCGCAACCGCCGCATAGATCTGCAACTGTGTCGTGTACTTCGCCGCACGCTCCGCTAGCGCAGCCTCATCACTCACGCGATCCGTCTTGTAATCAACAACAATGAGTCCCACCGACGTCTCCACCAGGCAATCGATGACGCCGCGCAGAATCGTCGCATCCGCTCCCACCGGCCAGGCGTAGACGAACGGCAATTCGCGCCGCAGCCGCCCCGCATGTTCGGCCAGCAGCCGGCCCAGCGCCGTCCCGGCAAACCACGCCACGTCATCCACCGGCACCAGCGCCGCCTGCTCCGCCGAGATGCGCCCGGCCGACACCAGCCGCTCAAGCTGCCCGCGCACCGCCGGCGGCGCGGCCAGGTCCGTCAGGTCGGCGTGCTCCAGGTACACGTGTACGGCCCGGCCAACCAGCCGTCCGTCCGGCACGGCGGCAGACCGCGCAAACGTCGGCGGCGACAAATGCTCTGCAACGGCGGGCAGAGCGCGGCCCACATCCTCTCCGTGCGCGGTTACGGCCAACTCCTTCAGCGTGCTGACCGTCACCACGGCCGGAATGCTCGCTGCCGCCGAACTCCGCGCCGTCGTCAGAAGCTCAGCAGCTCGCGCCACCCACGCGTCGTCCGCCGCGCTCCATCCGTGCGTAGCGGCGGCCGCGGGCGCCGGCGCAGCCACCCTGACGGGCGTCGCGCCCGCCTCTTGCCGCACGACACGAACCAGCGACACGCCGCCTTCTGCCGGCTCGTGCAGGCCAGCTGACGCAGCCGCCATAATCACCCATTCGAGCATGCTGCCGGCACTAAGCCGCGTGGCCAGCGGCGGCCGGCCCTCCGTGAAGCGCTCCCGGGCCGCCTCCCACGCTCCTGCGGCCGCATGGCCGCAGATCAGCAAGCGCTCGCGGGCCCGCGTGGTCGCGACGTACAACAGCCGCAACTCCTCCTCCACGCTCCGCGCGCCGGCTCGCGCTGACAGAACGTGATGCGCCGCAGTGACCAGGTCACGCCGCCCCTGATAGTCCGCGTATTCCAGCCCCAGTCCCAGTTCCTCGTCGCACAGCAGCGGCCCCCAGGCATCACGCCGGTCGAACCGCGCGCCCGCATTGAGCAGCAGGACCACCGGAAACTCCAGCCCCTTGGCCGCGTGGATTGTCATAATGCGCACGACGTCCTCCCCGGCCGCCACCGGCGTGCCCGGGGCCAGCTCCGCCTTGGCCAGGTCCTCCAGGTAGGCGTCAAACTCCGCCACGCCATGATGACCCTGCCGCGCGAAATCGACCGCGTAGCCGTGCAGCGCCCGCAGCAGGTTCACGCGGTGGGCGCCGCCCGGCAGAGCTTGCGCGAACAGGAGCCAGTCCGTGTCGGCATAGATCCGCCGCAGCAGTTCGGGCAGCTCCTCCTCGCGCGCCAACTCCGCCCAGCGGTCAAGCTGCTCCAGACCCGCCCGGACCTTCCCGGCGGCCGGATCGTCGCCGGACGCGCACGCCACTACCCCCGCGTGAAAGTCACCCCGAGGAGCAGCCGCGCGAACTTGCAGCAACTCGGCGGCCGACAGGCCCACCAGCGGGCTGCGCAGGTAGGCCGCCAGGGGGACATCCTGTCGCCGATTGGCCAGCAGCGCCAAGACATTGCGTATGTCCATGACTTCCGGGGCCGCCAGCAGCGCGTCGCGCCCGCTCGTCACGCATGGAATTCCGGCGTCGCGCAAGACGCGCGCGACGACGCCGGCATTCTGCCGCGCCGCCCGCAGCAGGATCACAACGTCCCCGTAT
>CAZYGM010000333.1:0-2768 GCA_964647015.1 uncultured Planctomycetales bacterium
GCGGTACCCCCAGGCTGATTGAGTTTGAATCCCGCCGCCGTCGCATGCGGACTGTCTCGCCGGGCGGCGAAGCGGGTCGGTAGCTGGAGTTGGATCCCATGGCAAAGGCAACGACACGTTCACGTAGCAAGAAGAAACTAGAGGACGTCATCGAGAGCATGCCGGACGAGGCCGCCGAGGCGGTCAGCGCGCCGGCCGAGGTTGTCGATGAGCAGCCGGAGGCGGCCGAAGAGTCGGCGGCTTCGGGCGCAGCGAAGCGTGCCGCGGCCAAGCCCCGGACCGGCTCCGAGGATGACGATAAAGGGGGTAAGCGCCCCCGGGCCAAGCACGAGCCGGACGAAAGCAGCGCTATCGACCGCGAGACGCATGAGAAGTACGAGCGGGTCAAGCGCGGCGAGCTGCACATCACCGATCTGCAGAAGATGACGGTGGCCGAGCTGCACGAGGTGGCCAAGTCGGAGGGGGTTGAGGACTTCGTCGGGTTACCCAAGCAGGACCTGATTTTCCAGATTCTGAAGCGGCGCATCAGCCAGAATGGCCTGTTGTACGGCGAGGGTGTGCTGGAGATTCTGCCGGACGGGTTCGGCTTCCTGCGCAGTCCGGAATACAACTACCTGCCGTGTCCGGATGACATCTACGTGAGCCCGTCGCAGATTCGGCGTTTCGGACTGCGGAACGGGCACGTGGTGGCGGGGCAGATTCGGCCGCCGAAGGAATCGGAGCGTTACTTCGCGCTGCTGCGGGTCGAGGCGATCAACTTCGAGACGCCGGAGGCGGTGACGGAGAAGACGAACTTCGAGGATCTCACGCCGCTGCATCCGGATGAGCGGCTCTTCCTGGAAACGGCGCCGAAAGAGCTGAACATGCGGATCGTGGACATGGTGACGCCGATCGGCAAGGGTCAGCGCATGCTGATCGTGGCGCCGCCGCGGACCGGCAAGACGGTCTTGCTGCAGAAGATGGCGAACGCGATCAGCACAAACCATCCGGATGCGATTGTCATCATCTTGCTGATTGACGAGCGGCCGGAGGAAGTGACGGAGATGGAGCGGGCCACCAAGGCGGAGGTGGTGAGCTCGACGTTTGACGAGCCGGCCAGTCGGCACGTGCAGGTGGCCGAGATGGTGATTGACAAGGCCAAGCGGCTGGTTGAGTACGGGCGTGACGTAGTGATTCTGCTGGACTCGATCACGCGCCTGGCACGGGCCTACAACACCGAAGTACCGCACTCCGGCAAGATCCTGACGGGTGGCGTGGACGCAAATGCGTTGCAGAAGCCCAAGCGGTTCTTCGGGGCGGCCCGCAACATCGAGGAGGGCGGCAGCCTGACGATCATCGGGACGGCCCTGGTCGACACCGGCAGCAAGATGGACGAGGTGATCTTCGAGGAGTTCAAGGGCACGGGCAACAGCGAGCTGCACCTGGACCGCCGGCTGGTAGACAAGCGCATCTGGCCGGCGATCAACATCGCGGCGAGCGGAACGCGTAAGGAGGAGCTATTGCTGGATCCGCGGGAGCTCGAGAAGGTCTACATGCTGCGGCGCGTGCTGAGCGACATGAACCCGGTGGAGTCGGTGGAGCTGCTGCGGAATCGGCTGGACAAGACGGAGTCCAACGCCGTTTTCCTGATGACCATGAACCTGGCCTAGTTCGGCGGGTGCGCTAGCGCTGCCCGGGGCCGACAGGCAGATGTGCTGACGTGCAAGCGCCGTCGGCCAGCCGCGCTGCTGTAGCGCTGACTGGCCGACGGCGTTGGCTTTGCAGGGCGTGCGACCCTGCGGGTCGGTCCGGAGTACGCCGGTCTTCAGCCGGCGTCCGGGGGGCTCAGAATCCTTCGCAGTGCGAGTCCACAGCGGTGCTCGGGTGCGACTCCGCGTGGGGCGCATGCGCCTCGGGATGCTTGTTGCCGAACAGGTGCTGGATCTTCGGTCGGCTGGCGGCGGCGCCGTGAGCCGGAGGCGGCGGTGCGGTCTGCATGCGCGTGAGCGCCGCCTGTCCGCCGACGAGGGTTGCGAGCTCGCCCACGACGGTGTTCACCGAGATGGCCTGGGCGGAGAGCTGCTCGGCGGCCGAGGCGGACTCCTCGGCGCCGGCGGCGTTGGACTGCGTGACCTTGTCCATCTGGGCGACGGCGGTGTTGACCTGGTCAACGCCCTGGGCCTGTTCCTCGCTGGCCCGGGCAATGCCATGCACCAACTGTGAGACCTGGGCGACGTCGCTGGCGATCTTGGTGAAGGTCTGCGTAACCTCGTGGGCGACGCCCGAGCCGTCGCGGGCCCGCTGGACGGACTCATCGATGAGGCCGGTGGTTTCGCGGGCGGCCTGGGCGGAGCGGTGGGCCAGGTTGCGGACTTCCTCGGCCACGACGGCGAAGCCCTTGCCGTGCTCGCCGGCGCGGGCCGCCTCGACGGCCGCATTGAGGGCGAGCAGGTTGGTCTGGAAGGCGATCTCCTCGATGACCTTGATGATCTTGGAGATGCGGTCGGATGACTCGTTGATGCCGGCCATGACCTCGTTGAGCTTCACCATCGTGGTGTCGCCGGCCTGGGCAGCCCCGCGGGCTTCCTCGGCGAGTTCGTTGGCCTGCTTGGCGTTGCCGGCGTTGGTGCGCGTCATGGCCGCCATTTCCTCCAGCGCGCTGGAGGTTTCCTCGAGCGCGGAGGCCTGCTCGCTGGCGCCCTCGGCGAGCTGCTGGGAGGTCGTGGCGACCTGACCGGCCGCTTCGGTGACCTGGGTGGCGCCTTCGCTCAGGTTGGAGATGATGCGGT
>CAZYGM010000334.1:0-2754 GCA_964647015.1 uncultured Planctomycetales bacterium
GCCAGCAGCGCGGCCATGAACACGCGCCACTCGCCGGGCAGGGCGTACGTGAAGGTCTGCGCCGGAATCCAGAACAGCAGCGTCTTCGGCAGGAACGCCAGCGCGAACACCGGCTGCGCCTCGCGCGCAAACTCTTCCAGGCGCCACGAACGCCAGCGGTGCCGGATCAGGTGGTTGCAGTAGTCGTGACTGAGCATCATGCCCCAGGCATACATGCCCAGGAAATTGAGCCACAGGCTCTTCGAGAACGCGATCCATAACCACGCCGGCAGCAGCGGCAGCGCCGCCGGCCAGTAGCGCATTTCCACCAGTCCGTCCACCAGGATCGAGAAACCCGGAAACACCAGCGTGAACCAGCAGCCGTACACGCCCCAGACTAGCGCGCGTTCCAGGACGTGGTCGCAGCCCCAGTGCCCCCGGCTCAGCCGAACCTTCAGCAACTCGCCGAACGTGCCCAGGAGAAACAGCTTGCCAAACCCCATCAGGAACGGGCGCGTCAGCGTCAGTGCCGCGAAACGCTGCGGCCAGACCGCCGCGAACGTCACGAGTGCCAGTGAACCGACGGAGAACGCCACCGCCGCAATGATTGCCCCCGGTCCCAGCCTCTCTCTCAAGCCGTTGCTCCTGTGCCAAGCCCGCTGCCGCCGTCACGGACCGCCCGGGCGGCTCAATCCGGGGCGCCGCCGCCGCACGCTACGGCTTTGCGCTGCGCGTCATCGCATCATAAGCAAGCCCGACCCACGTGTCCGGATCAAAGCCAAACTGCCCGTGCCGCGCGTCAAAGTCCCGCGTCGGCTTGCCGGCAATGACATCTTCGCGCGACTGTCCGGCGCGAATGGCTCGGTCGATCCGGTCCCGCACAGCGACCAGCATGTCGCGGTAGGCCTGGAGTTCCGGCTTGCGCCCCACCGGCCCGTGACCCGGCACGATCTGCGTCTCGTCATCCGCCAGCGCCAGGGCCCGGTCAGCCGCCGCGATCATCCCGTCCAGCGACCCGCCGGCATTGATATCGATGTACGGGTAGGAGCCATTGAACCAGATGTCGCCGACGTGCAGCACGTTGGCGGCCGTGAAATGCACGAAACAGTCACCGTCCGTGTGGGCCGGCGGAACGTGTATGATGCAAACCGGCGCGCCCTCCCAGCTCACCGTCAACACTTCTTCAAACGTTATTACCGGTCGGGCCCCCGGCGGCGCGGGTGGCATGCTGAGATCAAGGCCATGCAGGTGCTGCGTGCCAGACATGCGCTGCTGCACGTTCTCATGCGCAATGATCAGCGCGCCGGCCGCCGCCAGAGTCTCGTTGCCCCCCACGTGGTCAAAGTGCCAGTGCGTGTTGACCAGGAGCCGTATCGGCTTGTCGCAGTGTTGGCGAATCGCCGCGACCAGGTGATCCGTGAGCCCGGGGTAGCCGCTGTCAACCAGCAGCCCACCCTGCTCACTTACCGACAGCACAACGTTGCCGCCCACGCCGATGAGAGCATACAGGTGCTCGGCGAGCTGCGTCGTGTGGATCTCGACCTGCGCTCGCTCCTGGCCCCGCAGCGGGCCGGCCAGCAGCAGCGCCAGCCCACTGGCGATTATCGAACGGATGACAATTCCGCGCATTGCCTCACCCATCTTCCTGGAACCTGTCTGCACCGGCGCGGCGGCACCGCCGTACGCCGACACTAACCAGCGTACGTCGCCCGCGGCCAGCCCGATAGTGGCTCGACAAGAAGCTACAGGACCACCGGCAGGATCCCGCCAGAGCCCGGGGCGTCGCCCCGCGCGCATGAAAACACGGGCCGGCGGACGACGCCGACCCGTGCACGGGTTTCAGGTTGAAGTGCAAGGTGGTGCTAGCGGCGCCGCCTGGCCGCCAGCAGGCTGCCCAAGGCCAGCAGGCCGAGCGAGGCCGGCTCCGGGACGACGATCGTGCCGCTGCCGTAGTTGACCGTGGCGAACGCACCGATCTGCTCGAGGGCGAAGCCTTCCGTCAGGTCCTGCGGATTGTCGTCACTAAACGTGATCTGCGACGTGCCCAGGCCGAGCAGGTCGAAGGTCATCGTGCCGAGCAGAATGTTGCCCCAGCGCGGAATGAAGGAGAGGCCCTGGATTCCGTCGCCGTCGCTGCTGGGCACCGGCGTGAACAGCGTCGTGTTGCAGGCGAAGCTGTTATACGCCACGGCGGGGTCGCCGGACGCGACATCGAAGCCGAAGCCGATAATGGCCTCAGCGATTGGAATATCGGCCCAGATTTCGACGGTGGCCTGCGTATCGCCCAGGCCGGCCACGTAATAGTCCGGTACCACGGACACGCCGATGTCTGCCAATGCGGGACTCGCCAACAACGCCATACCGATTGCCATGTAAGTCAGTTTCGTCATGCTTCCCTACCTCCATTGGGGTGTTTGCGTTCTCACACCGTTTCTAGGCACAGGTGGCAGCCAAGTCAAAACGGAGCGGCATTATGTCGGCGTGACAGGTCGGCACACGTCGGTGTCCGATAAACACCGTCGTGAGCGCTCTCGGGAGCGGCGCTCAAGGGGGAATATGCCGCGGTACAACGCCGCGCGGACGGGTTGGTACGCCTGGGACCGAGAAAGCTGAGGGCCTTCTGGGCGAAGAGAGCCCGCATGGTTGCCGGGTACCCCGGCCGGCGCTTGGGCGGTGGGTGAAGGCACGTTGCCTGTGTGGACGTTGGGGGCGTATAAGGGGGGCGAGGTCAACAGTCGGCCGCAGAGTTGTTCGAGCGGGCCGGCCGCCGCGGTG
>CAZYGM010000335.1:0-2746 GCA_964647015.1 uncultured Planctomycetales bacterium
GCGTCCCAGGTGTCGGCCTCGATCTGCACATTGAGGCGGACGACCTCGCCGGCCGCCAGGCGCGCGGCCAGGTTTTGACCGTCCGCGTGGCGGATGGCCACCGCCGGCTCAGGCCGGGGTTCGCGGTAACACTGCCCGATAATGGGCTCGCGGTCGGGATTGCCCAGGAAGACCACGCCGGCCGCGCCGTGCGACAGGGCCAGTTCAGCCGCTGTCCGGCGGCCGCGGCTGTGCACGAGGACGAGCTTGCCGCGCAGGCTGTCGCCGGCCTGCGCGAAGTCCTCCTCCGCGCCGGCGCCGACGTCGTACAGCTCGGCCGTGACGCCGGCTGGGGGTGTGCCGAGGGTATAGTGCAGGGCGATGGCGCCGGGGAGCGCTGTGGGCGGTTCATCCAGCACGGTTACGGTGGCGGACGTGCAGGTCCAGGCCAGCACGTCAGAGGGCTCGAAACGGACGTTCTTGAGGCCGTAGCGGCGGGCCTGGTCGGCGACGAACTCCTCGGCCGCGGCGGCGTTGGGCGTGCCGGTGAGGCGGCCGCCGGGTACGGACAGGGCCCGCAGGTTCTCCTGGAAGCGGCTGTTCATCATGACTTCGCCGATGATCAGCCGGTCGAGCGTGGTTCCGCTGGGCGTCTGGCAGCCGAGCGCGGCGGCCAGGGTCAGAACGGGCAGCGTGAAGCGGATGAGCAGTCTGGGCACGAGGATCTCCAGCGCGTTGCGCGGCTGCAAGTCTGCCACCCCGGAGGTCGGATTGTACCGGACGGAGCGTCACGGTTCACGGCCGGCGTTGACCGGGAGGCCGTCTTCTCGCTAGGATCCACGGAATCGTTCAGGGCGGCGGCCAGGACCGCTGCGGTGTTTCGGCTGCAGCGTGGCCGGCGATGAGGGGTTCAGGACTTATAGCGGCGGGTGAGCAGTATGATTGGGATTCGACGCGAGGATAAGAGTCGCTGGGAGAAGCGCGTGCCGCTGGTGCCGGAGGATGTCGAGCGGCTGACGCGTGAGCAAGGCGTGCGGTTTGCGGTCGAGGCATCTGAGACCCGGGCCTGTCCGGACGAGGCCTACGCGGCGGCGGGGGCGCTGGTGACGCAGGACCTGGCGGACTGCGGCATCATCATGGGCGTGAAGGAGATTCCGCCCACAAAGCTTTTGGCTGAAAAGGTTTACGTGTATTTCTCGCACACGATCAAGGGGCAGCCCGCGAACATGCCCGCGCTTCGGAGGATCCTGGAGCTGGGCTCGACGCTCATCGACTACGAACGGATCGTGGACGACGAGAATCGGCGGCTGGTTTTCTTCGGCCGCTATGCCGGCCTGGCGGGGATGATCGACACGCTGTGGGCGCTCGGGCAGCGCCTGAAGGCGGAGGGGATCGACAGCCCGTTTGCGAAGGTCCGCACGGCGCATGAGTACGATGATCTGGCGCATTTCCGCCGGGAGATCGTGGCGATCGCGGAGGAGGTTCGCAAGGGCGGCCTGCCGGCGGCGATTCGGCCACTGATCTGCGGCTTTGCGGGATACGGCCACGTTTCGCAAGGGGCGCAGGAGATCTACGATCTGCTGCCGGTGCGCGAGATTTCGCCGGAGGAACTCGCGTCCGTCGCGCCGGCCGCGGACGTATGCTACAAGGTCATATTCCGGGAAGAGCACCTCGTGCGGCGGGTGGATGCGTCGCGGCCGTTCGAACTCCAGGAGTACTACCGGCAGCCCGAGCGATACGAGGCGGATTTCTTCCGGCACGCGCCGCATCTGACCGTGCTGGTCAACTGCATCTACTGGGAGCCGAAGTACCCGCGGCTGATCACGCGCGAGCAGTTTGCGGAATTGCACTCGGGGGCGCCGCCGCGGCTGCGCGTGGTGGGCGACATCACGTGTGATATTGACGGCGCGGTGGCGTGCACGACACGTGCAACCGACCCGGGTAGCCCCGTTTATGTTTATGATCCGGCGACGGGTGCAACGCGGGATGGGGTGGCGGGCAATGGACCGGTGGTGTTGGCGGTGGATTTCCTGCCGTGCGAGCTGCCGGTGGATGCGTCCGCGTATTTCAGCAAGGTGCTGGCGCCTTTCATTCCGTCCCTGGCGGGCGCGGACTTTTCCGCACCATTGGAGGCGAGCGGGCTGCCCGTCGAACTGCGGCGGGCCACAATAGTGTACCGGGGCGAGCTAACCGAGCCTTACCGCTACCTGGAACAGCACTTGCATAGGTGAGGAGAGTCCGGCCGGCTGAAGATGCGCCCCGCTGGTGGGCCCGGCGACCGGTGGTTATCGGCGTTAGTTTGCACTCCTGGATTGAGGGAGGTCGTTCCCATGAAGAAGGTGCTGGTGTTGGGTGCTGGTTTGGTTTGTCGCCCGCTGGTGCGTTACCTGCTGGACAAGGGCTTTGAGGTGACGGTCGCCAGCCGCACCGTGAGCAAGGCCGAGGCGTTGGTCGCCGAGCATCCGCACGGGCGGGCGCTACCGATGCTCGCGGACGATACCGCCAAGCTGGAGGAGCTCGTCAAGCAGCACGACCTGTCAGTCAGCCTGCTGCCGGCGCCGCTGCACCCGGTCATCGCGGAGATGTGCATTCGCCACCGCAAGCACATGGTGACGACGTCCTACGTCAGCCCGAAGATGAAAGCGCTGGATAAGCCGGCCCGCGACGCCGGCGTGATGATCCTGAACGAGATCGGCGTGGACCCCGGCATCGACCACATGTCGGCCATGCGGATCATCCACGACGTCGAGCAGCGCGGCGGCAAGGT
>CAZYGM010000336.1:0-2745 GCA_964647015.1 uncultured Planctomycetales bacterium
CTGCCCTCGTCGATCTCAACATCCAGAACCACCGGCGCGCCTGCCGGAACGAACTGGGGCGGCTCACCGAACAGCGCGATTGAAACCGGCTCGAACATGGGCGGCAGGTCGCTGGTCAGGTCGATGTCGTCGAGGCCGATGCGGCCCTGCGGCGAGCCGAAGGCGCTGCCGAACTCGAAACGGATTGCCGCAATGTCGGTCAGATCAAGCCCGCTGCCGTTGGCCAGGAAGTCGGTCAGCCGAATGCGGACGGTGTTGAACTCGTTGGCCCAGCCGCCACCGCGCAGGTACGTGCGGGTGATGTGGCCCATGTGGCCGAAGTCGATTGAACTGGTGGCGTCCAGGCTGTCGCGCAGCGTGACGGTGAAACTGAGCGGGCCGTTGAGGGCGTCAGTGCGCGGATGCCGCGTGCCCTGGCACGCGCGAAACGACAGGAACGTGTGTGCCGTGAAGTCGCGCGCGGTCGGCACCACCGCCAACTCGTAGTAGGTCGATGACCCCACCGACCAGTCAAAGACGACGCAATGAGGATCATCGTCGCTGTAGCGGTACATGGTCATGCCGTTGGACGGCTGCGAGCCGGTCCAGGCAAACGACCCGTCCAGATCCGACATCAACACCTCGTTGAGGTTGGCGACCGTGTAGGAGACCGCCCCGCCCGAACTGCTGGTACCGGTGCCGGTCTGGGTCTGGTAGTCGTCCACCACGAAGTTGATCGTCGCTTCCGCCTCGCGGTAGTAATTGGACAGGACGACATTCTCGGGAATGCCGGCCGGCCGGAAATGGTCGTTGAGCCGCGCGAAGAAGTCGCGCCCCACCAGGTTGTTCTCGGTGTACAGCTTCACCAGCGGCAGGTAGTAGCCCTTGACGACCTTGTGCGCGGCGGCTTGGCCGATCAGGTCGGGACCGTCGGCCCAGGACGGCGACTCCGGCCCGGCGTGGAGCCAGGCATGCCCGCAACCGTGCAGGTACACAAGCTGCTTGTTGCCGTAAGCGCGCTCATAGAAGGCCAAAGGCTTGGAGTTGCTGGCATCGGCCGAGCCGGTCACGTCGGAGTCGGCGCCCGCGATGAACATGTGGTAGCTGACGTCAAGCGGCGTTGACGCAGCCGCGGGCGAGATGTGCGTGACCGGCGCCATGCTGCTCACCAGCACGACGTCCGCGGCGCCGTAGTGCACCGGCGTGTAGCTGCCGGCACGCAGACGCGTGTACGCGCGCACCACGCCTTCGCCGCCGCGGCTGTGGCCAATCCACACGATGCGGCTGGAATCGATATGGCCGCTCAGGACGCCGTCGGCGATCACTCCCTGGTTGGCCAGGATATAGTCCGTATTCGTGAGCGTCGTAGTCGAGGCGGTTTCCACGCCCGGCCCGGTCTCATTGGTATGGCTCATGACAATGCAGCCATACGAAGCCAGGTGGTAGCCGATGTGGTCGTACCACTGGTAGAAGTGCCCGTTGCCGTGGCTGACCACGACCAGCGGCAACTGGCCCATCGCGGCGATGTTGGTGGGGTAATAGGTCTTCTGCCCGAGCCAGGTCCCGCCGCTGTACACGGCGGTGCTCACCGCCAGCGGACCGGTCTGGCTCGTGTCGCGAACCACGTAGAAGCCTGCGTCCTTGCCGTAGCCGTCGATGTAGTCGCCGCCGTCCAGCACGCCGTTCTGGTTGAAGTCGAGCACGACGTCATAGCCGACGCCCAGGCCGCTGCCGGCGTCGCCGCTCAGATCGCCCGCGGACACCAGGAACGTATTCTCCTGGATGGTGCTACCGCTAATCGTGACGGTGTCCGGCCCGGCCGGGCGGACATCCACCAGCGCGGGATCCACGGACCACCCGTCGGCGGTCTTCGCGGTCGTGATGTACAGGTCGGCGGTGCGGCCGAGGGTGTCCGGATAGCGGGCCGGGTCAACGGCAACCTCGACCGTACCGCTCTCATGAAAGGCCCGGACGTACTCGAAGTACGGGTAACCCGCCAGCGAATTGCCGGCGAGCTGCGCCGCGCTGGGCTCCCCCCCACCACCACCAGTCAGCACCTGCACGAAGGGGTCGATATCGAACGCGTTGACGAGGCCGTCACCGTTGATGTCGGCCAGCATGTAATCGCAGTCCGGATACGCCAAGGCGTACGCGGCGGCGTCGGTCAAGGCCAGCACGAACGGATCAATGTCGAACGCGTTCACCAGGCCGTCGCAATTCAGATCGCCCGGCCCGTAGCCGTGGGCGGCGCCCGGCAGCAGTAGAAACAACGCGACGGCAACAAGCACGCTGTGCTCTTTCACCATGAGTCCTCCTGAAACGTATCCGCACGCACACAGGTCCCCGCCGCCGACGTCGTCCTGACGCGACCCAGGTTCGAGTATACTGGTTGGCAGTCGGATCCCCAAAAGCTATCTGACCTACCGGTCCGCCGGCACAGGCGGGCGCGGGTAAACGTGCCCACTGCCTGCCGAACGGCACGGTGCCGAGGCGCGCAAACTGTTATTAAATCGAGCTTTGCATCTCCGACCCTATGCGAACCGCAGCCAGCCGCCGGGTGATCGTCTCGAGCAACACCGGACGGCTGATCGGCTTGGTCGCGTAATCGTCGCAGCCGGCCGCCAGACACCGCTCCCGGTCACGTTCCATGGCGTGGGCGGTCAGGGCGATTATGGGAGTCTTGAAGCCGGCCTGGCGCAACCGCCGCGTGGCCTCGTAGCCGTCCAGAACCGGCATCTGCATGTCCATCAGGATGACGTCGAAGGG
>CAZYGM010000337.1:0-2723 GCA_964647015.1 uncultured Planctomycetales bacterium
CGCTCCGAAGGCCACGAGCCTTCTGGGCGCACAGCCGATGAACCTGGCGGACACCGGCGCGCAGGCGGCCGGGCCGAACGCGGCCCCGGCGGCTGTCAAGTCGGAGGCCCTCGTCGGGCCTAACGCTGCGATGCCGGCCGCTCCGAAGGCCGAAGTCGCGGAATTCAAGACAGATGGTCCCAATGTCGGCCCGGTCATGGCGCCAGCCAAGGCCGAGAAAGAGGTCAGCGGGACTATGAGTTTCCAGCCTGTCAAGCAGAGCAGGATGGGCCGCGACTATTGCGAGATCTGCTACACCAACTGCGGGGATGGCAGTGCCGGTACGCCGGACGACTGGATCACGCACGTGATCTTCGCCGGCATTGACAACGAGACCGGTCCGGAAGACTGCCCGTGCAGCTACGGCGACTACACGGATCTCGTCGCCAACGTGGCCCCGGGTGTGACTTACCCGCTGACGGTGAGCTTCTACTCGGAAGGCGTCTACACGCAGTACGTCACCGCCTGGATCGACTGGAACCAGAACCAGGTCTTCGACGCTTCGGAGATCTATCAGCTCGGCAGTGGTGTTGACGCCACGCTGACGCTGGATATCACGGTTCCGCCGACGGCGATCCCGGGCATGACGCGCATGCGCGTGGTCGAGCGTTATAGCACCGCCGAGACGAATCCCTGTGTCAGCTACAGCTACGGCGAGGCTGAGGACTACAGCGTGTTCGTGGCCGGCGATGATGTTACCGGCGCTTGCTGCAACATCTACACCGGTGTGTGCCTGGACGACGTCGACGTCACGGACTGCCTCCCGCCGCTCCAGTTCCATTTCCAGGGGCAGTGCGACGAGCTCAGCCCGCCGTGCGGCGTCCCCGGTTGCTGCTGCGACGATGGCGCGGCCGAGGCGTTCGAGGAGTTCCAGGTTAACTGCACCGGCCGCTTCGTGGCCGGCGCGACGGGCGAGAACTGCACCGCCGGTGCCTTCACTCCGCCGTGTGGCGAGTGGATGCCGGTGGGCATCCTGTATTGCCCGAGCCAGCCTGACAACCCGACGTTCCGCACCGCGGTGGCCGCGCTGACGGGCGCGCCGGTCGACTACTTCGACGCGCGCGTGGGCACGCCTTCGCTGGAGATGCTGCAGGAGTACGCCTGCGTCACGACGTGGGTGAACTACGCCTATTCCGACAGGGACGCCATGGGCAACGTCCTGGCCGACTATGTCGACGTCGGCGGCAAGGTTGTCCTGGGTCAGTGGTGCCTGCCGACGGCCGGCAACTACCTGGGCGGCCGCATCATGAACATGTCCTACGAGTACTGCCCGGTCACCGCGACCAGCAACAGCAGTGCTTCCTACAACGGTGACGGCATTGGCTGCGAGTTCGTGGGTGTCACGGCGCTGCAGTCGAGCTACGTCGATATAACCACGCTGCGTACCGGCCCGTTCTGGGGCAGTGGCACGTTCACCAACAATGCGGTCGCCGCGGCTTGGCGCCTGGACAAGGGCGTGACGTACGCCACCGGCTTCGCCGGCGGTGAGTCGTTCAGCTCTGGCGATTGGGCCAAGCTCCTGGCCAACCTGTGCCAGTGCACGGGCGATCCGATGTTCGGCGCCTGCTGTGACCCGTACACGGGTGACTGTGACGACGAGATCGAGCTGATGGAGTGCCTCCCGCCGCTGCAGTTCTTCTGGAATGAAGAGTGTGGTGAGCTCAATCCGCCGTGCGGCAACCCCGGTTGCTGCTGCGTGGACTTCTCCAGCGAGATTCCGTTTGAGACGCTGGCGATCTACTGCAACGGTCGGCACCTCTCCGGCGTCGTCGGCGAGGATTGCGTGACCGAGGCCTTCACGCCGCCGTGTGGCGAGTACCTGGTTTGTGACCACACCGTGCGGATGTGGGACGACTATGGTGACGGCTGGAACGGTGGCTCTATTGCCATCTACGTGGACGGCGACCTGGTGGCCTCCGGCGTGACGCTGGCGACCGGTGCCGGGCCCGAGGACTTCGTGTTCGAGGCCGCGACCGGTGCCGAGATCACGACGGTCTGGACCTCGGGTAGCTGGGTGTACGAGTGCTCGTACTGCATCTATGCCGTCACCGGCGCTGAGCTGGGTTGCGACGGCCTGGGTGGTGTCGATCCCACGGGCATCACGGTCTACGGCTACTGCGGTGAGCCGGGTGCCTGCTGCAATCCGTACACGGGCGAGTGTGTTGACGAAGTGGTCTGGCAGGAGTGCCTGCCGCCGCTGCAGCACTTCGGCACCGAAGAGTGCGCCGAGTTGAACCCGCCGTGCGGTGACCCGGGTGCCTGCTGCGACGACGCGACGGCGACCTGCGAGGACGACGTGTTCCGGCTGCTGTGCGCGCCTCCGGCCCGCTTTGCGTCCGGGGCGGCCTGCGATCCGGATCCGTTTACTCCGGACTGCGGTCTGTGGGTCCCCACCGGCCTGTTGTACTGCCCGTCCGAGGGTGACAACGCCGGCTTCCGTGCCGCCGTGGCCGCCATCATTGGTGGCGATGTCGACTACTACGACGCCCGCACGGGCGTTCCGTCGATGGATCTGCTGATTCAGTACGAGGCCGCGTTGACCTGGACCAACTACGCCTACTCTAACAATGTTGCCATGGGCGACCGCCTGGCCGAGTTCGCGGATGCGGGCGGCAAGGTCATTCTGGGTCAGTGGACCAAGCAGAGCGACCAGGGCAACTACCTGGCCGGCCGGATCATGGAGG
>CAZYGM010000338.1:0-2717 GCA_964647015.1 uncultured Planctomycetales bacterium
TGGACTGGGCGAAAGCCTGATCCGCTTCCAAGCCCCTGCATGCGGCCCTAGAATGTTGCCCATTGGCGGCCACGGCGCCGGCCCGCGACTGATTTATACGCGTAGAAATTCGCTAGTCGGCTCCGCACCGCTTCGATTGTTCCCAGGAGCAACCGGCTCAGCCGCCAGATCGGACCGCCATGCTCGCCGTCTTGCCGCGCCGCGCCTTATTCCAGTTCGAGCTACCGATCCACCACCGCGCGCGCGTCACACCCATCGATGGCGACCTCAGCAAGTGGCCCGCCAAGTACATGCTCCCCCCACTCGTCGAGCTCGAAGAAACCCAGCCCTTCGCCGACGTCTACGCCGCCTGGAACGAGGAGCACTTCTTCATCGCCTTCGACGTGCCCGAACGCCGCGGCCCATTGCACTGCGACCCCGCCCATTGGTGGAAGCAGGACGGCATGCGCATCTGCGTCGACACCCGCGACGCCCGCGACATCAAACGCGCCACCCGCTTCTGCCACCTCTTCTACGTCCTCCCCACCGGCGGCGGACCGCAACGCAACCGCCCCATCGCCGGACTACACCGCATGAGCCGCGCCAAAGAGCCGCCGTCGCCTGTCGATGTCTCGCAACTCCGCGTCGGCGTCCGCAACTCCCGCCGCGGCTACTCCCTCGAGGTCGCCATCCCCGCCGCCTGCCTCGCTGGCTGGAGCCCCGCCGACCACCCCCGTATCGGCCTCTTCTACAAAATCCGTGACACCCGCCTCGGCGACCAGCACCTATCCGTCGATGACGAGCTCGGCTGGAACGTCGATCCCAGCACCTGGGCCACCGGAGTACTAGTGCGATGACCGCCAGACGCCTCGGCCACTGGACCACCTGCCTCGCTGCCCTCGCCGCCGCCGCCTGTCTTATGGGACTAACCGCCTGCCGCGCCCCAGTACCCGCCACGCCCCCACGCAGCCCCCCCCGCGCGCTGGCCGCCCCCGTCCGCGGCGTCTGGGTCGCACGCTTCCACTACCGCACTCCCGAGGACGTCCGCACCATCATCGCCAACTGCGCCGCACTCGGCTGCAATACCGTCTACTGGCAGGTCCGCGGCGAGGGAACCGTCTGCTATCCCTCTTCACTCGAGCCCTGGGCCCGCGAATTCGACCACCGCGACCCCGGCTTCGACCCGCTCGAACTCGCCATACAAGCCGCCCGTCACCACGGCCTGCGACTCGAAGCCTGGGTAAACGTCCTCCCCGGCTGGCGCGGCGAACAGCCCCCGCCCCACCCCCAGCAGCTCTGGAACGCACACCCCGACTGGTTCCTCCGCGACGCCGCCGGCCAGCGGCAACGCCTCGGCGACCACTACCTCATCCTCAACCCCTGCCTGCCCGAGGCCCGCGCCCACATCGTCGCCGTCATTGCCGACCTCGCCGCCCGCTACGAAATCGACGGCATACACCTCGACTACGTCCGCTACGCCTGGGACACCGAGCCCGACGCCCAGCGCAAATACCCCCGCGACCCCCGCACCCTCGCCATCTACCGCCAACAGACCGGCAAACACCCGGACGACGACCCGACCGCCTGGAAACACTGGCGCGCCAACCAGCTCACCCGCCTCGTCGCCGAAATCCGCACCGCCCTCCACCGCCAACGCCCCGGCGCCGTCCTCACCGCCGCCGTCATGCGCGACCCCCGTACGGCGTACGATCGCTTCTTCCAGAACGGCGTCACCTGGCTGCGCACCGGCCTGGTCGACGCCCTCGTGCCAATGGCCTACACCACCAGCCCCGCCGACTTCGCAACTGACATATCTGCTTATCGCAGCCTGAGTAACGGCCGCCGCATCATCCCCGGCGTCGGCCTGTACATGCACGAGCGCCCCGACGCGCTGCACGCCCAGTTGGACCGCTGTGCCGACTGGGGCGGCGATTTCGCCCTATTCTCCTATGCGTCCCTCTACCCGACCCAGGAAGACCGCAACCGCGCCGGCGGCCCCGCGCCCAAAGACCAGGCCGCCCGCCAAACGCGCCGCCAGGTCCTGCAACAATTCGCCCGGCCCGCACCCGCAAGATAAACGGCTCCCGAAGCCGCGCGCCACAAGTGCAACGCGGTTTCACGACAGCCGGCGATGACTACAACCAGACACGCCCCGGACCGGCGTGTTCCTCAGGATCACCGACCTTCCGCAGCGGCCGGCTACTTGCCGACACCGCCCGTCAGCGCCTGCACAAACGGATCAATATCAAACACGTTCACCAGCCCGTCGCCGCTGCCGTCCACGAACCGCGGGTTCCCCTCCAGGTCGGTCGTCACGAACTCCGGCACGTACGCATTGTCGCCCGCATCAATGCACGGCGACCCCGCCGACAGCCGAGCGTCGCCCAACTCGTCATCTTCCGTACCCCACTCGCCATCCGGCCCAGGATCGGGCGTCAGTACAAACAGCGGATCTTCCGAGATATTCCCATCCGCCCCCGTCGGATCGTCAATGCCGGAGTAGTCGTACGCCGTATTACCATACACGCAGTTGTGCCACAGAATTGGGGTGCCGTCCTCTCCGGATCGCGAAACGCCGGACGAGTTGAACGCGACCACCGTGTTCCTAATCGTCGGGTATGAGGATGATAGGCTCATCCCTCCACCACCCATGTTGGCAACGTTACCTGAGATCGTGTTGTTTACCCGGGATTATTCACCATCCCGATGCTGAGAGCATAACGCGCCGCGGCGGGGGC
>CAZYGM010000339.1:0-2707 GCA_964647015.1 uncultured Planctomycetales bacterium
TACCCGGCCTTGAAAGCCAGCCGGCTCGACCCTGTCGACGCCCTGCGCTACGAGTGATCCGCCCGGCGCCGCAATGGTCACTCCGGCTGATCCCCTGCGACCCCCGCCCGAAGATTCTACGCCGGCGCGTGCGGACGCCGCTTGGCCCGTGGGCGCATGCCGCACGCACCGTTAAGATTCGCCCTGTTGTGGCCGGCCGAAGCCGCGCTCGCTTGTGACGAGGTCCTGGGGTCTGCCCATGGCGATTCAATTTCAGTGTCCCGGATGCAGCCAGCCGATCGAAGTGGACGCCGAGCACGCCGGTAGCGTGGCCGCCTGCCCCTACTGCCAGCAGGTCGTCAACGTTCCGCATGAATCCACCTACCGGCCTGCCGAAGTGCCGCCGGCCCGACCCGCTGAATTCGTGCCCCCTGGCGGTCCGCCCGGCGCCTACGGGGCAACCCTGCCACCACCCGGCGGCCTGCATATCGGCCCCGTTGTGGACCCCCGCAGCCGGACCGCTCGCCGCGTGGGAATCTTCGCCCTGCTCGCCATCGCGGCCGCGCTGGTGCTCTTCATGACGGTCGCGATCATGGTGGCATCGGCGTTTGGCAGCCGGCCGGACGCCCTGACCCCGGATGCGCAGAAGGAGATCCTCCAGCAGATGCAGGAGAAGCCCGTCTGGCTGGTGCTAATCGGCGCGTTATACGTGTCCTTGCTGGCTGGCCTAGTCCTGGCCATTATTAGCGTGGCGATGTGCCGGCGCGGCAACTGGCCGGGGATTGCCGCCCTTGTGTCGTCTGGCATGCTCATGCTGCTCCTGTGCGCAGGGCTGGTGTTTCAACTAATGGCCGGAGCCGCCGGCCTGGCCGGCTGAGGAGTCCCACCGTGAACGTGCGAACACCCCGCGCCGATACCCGGAGTGGCAGCGCCGCCGGCGCGGCTCGTGTTCATGCGCATGCCACGGCGCGCCGGCCGAGCAAGTGGATTGCGGCCGGTCTGCTGCTGGCCGTCGCGGCCGGCTGCACGCGGCAGAACACCGTCGTCCTGCACCAGCCCTTCGCCCCGCCCCCTCAGCAACGGCTCGTGCTCCGCAGTGCGTGGCTGTTCTCCGCGACCCAGGAGGACCGCTCCCGTTATCTGCTGGCTTTCCCCCTGCCGGGTGCCACGAGCGGGCCGCGCGACTTCCTGCTCTATCTGACCCTGCCCAACGGACCGGGCACCTACCGCGTTGCGGTCGACGGCGACGACGCCGCCCGCGGGTTCCTGGTGCAGGCCGTTGGCCGACTGAAAGGCAAGACGGAGTTCGTGGGCGGGCAGGTGCGGGTGGACGACGTCTGGCTCGCGTCGGGCCAGCGACAAATCGAGCTGGACGTGCATTGCGCGGATGGCACGCACATCACCGGGCATACCCGCGTGCGCGCGGCCGACGGCGAGCTACGTGCCTTCGAGCGCCGCCACGCGGCCGATATCGCGCAGCTTGAGCGCGCCCGCACCCCGGCCGAGCACGACCGCCACGAAACCGCGGCGCGCTCCGCAGGCGCGCCCTGACCAGCGCGCGCTGACCGCTTGACGGGCCGCCCGCAGCGCGGTAACAAAGCCCTCGGTCACTGGTGTCCGGCCGCTTGGGGCGGCTGGAAGAATAGGGAATCCGGTGCAAATCCGGAGCGGCCCCGCCGCTGTGACCGGGAACGAACGCTGCATCCGTCATTGGCCGCCAACGCGGCTGAGAAGACGCAGCCAGTAGGTGCGAGATAACCCCAAACCGGGGCGACGCTCGCGAACCCGGAAGTCAGAAGACCTGCCAGATCGACCGCAGTCAGGTTGCCTCGTGGGTAGGGTCAACCGGCATGCGCTCCACCGTCAATCCCGGCACTTCTCGGCCGTCGTGCTTGCCGTGCGCGAACAGTGAATCCCGCGCCGGCCGTCCGCACGCCGACTCCGCCGGTACGGCCACATGTCGGACAACCGAGCGGCTGTCAGTGCCGCACTGAGCGCCCGCCCTGAGGCAGCCATCCATGATACGTGCCGGTGCGGCTGGCGCGGCACGCCAGGAGGAGGTTGGCTCTGATGAATGCGTGCAAGTCTGGAAGCGAATGGGGTTTGCGCAGCTTGGTCGTGATCTGCGCCGCGGTGACGTGTACCGGTTCAGCGTTGGCCACGAACGAGTTGGCATTCTCCGATATCGAGTACTGGATCGGCGAAGGTCCCAACCAGGCCGCCATCGTCCTCGATTGGAACAACGGCTTGGAGCCGCAGTCGCTGGTGTGGGGTTTCCGTTGGCAAGGCACGGCCACCGGCTGGGATATGCTGCTCGCCGTCGTGCAAGCAGACGAACGGCTAGTGCTGTTCCCGATCGGCGCGGACGGTGTGTTCGGCCTCGGCTACGACCGCGACGGCGACGGAAGCGCGTTCTACCCCGGCACGCCCGGTTACGCTACCGAAACCGGCTACGCCGCCGACCCTGACGACCATTACCAGGAGGGATGGTACACGGGCTTCTGGTGCTACTGGGCGTGCGACACGGCTGGCGCGACCTTCCCCGCCGACGATGAGTGGGAATTCTCCTTCTGGTCGGCGGGCGAACGCTTGCTGGCCGACGGCTCCTGGGACGGCTGGAGCTTCGACGCAGGCTTCAGCTTCGATTTGATCCCCAGCCCGCCGGTGTCAGCGCCGGCGCCGCTCCAACTCGGTGACCTGAACTGCGACGGGCTCGTCAACTCGTTCG
>CAZYGM010000340.1:0-2668 GCA_964647015.1 uncultured Planctomycetales bacterium
TAGTGGCGGTCGAGCCACTCGACCCACATGCGACAGTGCTTGAAATCGACCGTCATGGTCTTGAACTGCCGCATGATGGCCATGCCGATCAGCAGATCGCTCTGGACCCCCAGCATCGGGCCCAACAGCGTGTCCAGCACGTCCAATCCCAGCCCGCCGAAGTCCTCGAACTTCTGGCCGGCAAACACGAAGTCGATCCCCGGCGTGATGCTGATTTCCGGGGCCTGCTCGGTGCCAACGCCGAGTGCTCCAACCACCGGCAGGGAGCGGATCGGCTTGTCCGGGAAAAGCATCTTCAAGCGACTGGTCGAGACGGCGAAGACATCTGCGCCGCTATCCATCAAGGCGGCCACCGGTTCACCGGCGACGGTCAATGTAGTAATCATCTTCGCGTCGCCGATCAGCCAGAGCGGAACTTCCTGCCCCGGGCCGGGCTTGTCGGATGCCGGGGCGACCGTCAGGCGTCCGGTCTCGAAGTCCAGCGTCATGCGGCCATCGGCGAAAATTCCCGTGCCGATGATCCCGTCCGCCGCGAATGCGACCGCCTTGCGCACGTCGAACGTGCGCGCGAGCACTCGGCGGCAGGTGATACCGCCCACGCGCAGCTCGTCGATCAGGGATTGGCCGGATTGGTCCTTGCCGGCCACGCCGTGGATGGTGGCCGTACTGATCTTCTCCAGGCCGAGTTCCTCCGCGACGGTGCTGTCGATTGAGAGCGTGATACTGCCGCCCGTGTCCACGATCATGCGGTAGGGGCCGCGTCCATTGATCATCACGTCGCAGCCGGGCAGGTTGACCAGCGGGATGACCGGCATGGCGGCGCTGCCGCCGGCCGTCAACTGGTTCACCGGGGCGGTTCCGATGGCGTCGAAGAACTCGGCCAGACCCTCGATCTGGTCGGCAATGTGGATCTCCGGGTAGCCGTTGGCCGGATCGACGCGCTCCTGCGCCATGCGAATCAGCTTGCCCAGGCTGTCGAAGCGGTTGGCCGTCGCTCGAGCCATGAGGACGTGCAGCAGATCTTCCGCCGAGAGTTCGTCCAGGGCTGCGAGCCGCTCCGCCGTGGCGAGGGCCCGGTCGATGTCGCCACGCGCCAGAGAGATGGTGGTCAGGATGCTCAGATCGACGCGCTCCCGTGAGTCTGCCGAGAGCCGATTCGCCAGTCGAGCGGCGTGATCCAGGTGGCCGGCGCGCCAGAGGGCCCGGGTCGCCGGCCCGACCAGCTCAGCGGCGTCGGGGTGTTTCTTGATTGCCGCACTGGCGAGTTCCAAGCCGGCTCGCCAGTCGTCAGCCCGCCAGGCGGTATCCAGGGCGCTGCGGTAAGCCGCTACGGTTTGCTGTTCGCGCGCCGCCTCGATCGCCGCGGCGAGCTTCTCGCGCCACGGATTATCCGCCTTCTCACCCGCGACAATGAAGAACAACACGGCGACCGCCAGCACGTGCGAAAGCGACATTGGATACCTCATGACTGCAGGCGCGCGCCGCCGGTGCCGGTGCCGGATGTCGCACCCGCATTACTCGCGACTCGCTCGCCTTCCACTATCCCCGCGGCGGGGCACAGCGCCAAGGCATCAGTCGCGCGAAACCGCCGGCGGCCCATGGAATCGGCCCTGCGGGCGAGCAGCGCGGCGGCGCGGGTCGGCGAGCGCGCGGCGGCGGCCGGCAATGCCGTGGGGCAGATTGAGACTTGCCCGGGTGGCCAGTCGCCGCCGCGTAGCCCATAATCTCAGACCGTTAAGGAGCATCCCCGCCAGCTTTCGCCGCCGCGGTGCTGGTCGGGAATACCCGCATCCTATCAGCGGTTTCTACGTACAGGACGCCGGCCACGCCGGTGCACAAGGCCTTATGCCGAACGAAGGCGAGCGCTCGTTCGAGGAGTTGGCCGTCCCACACCTGGAGACGGTCTATCGGATCGCTCGCCGACTGACGGGGGGCGAGCACGACGCGGAGGACCTGGTGCAGGAGACTTATCTCAAAGCCTACCGGGCCTTCGAGCGCTTTGAGATTCGCGAATACGGGATCAAGCCGTGGTTGCTCAAGATCCTGCACAACACGTACCTGAATCGCGTGGCGCGCCAGAAGCGCGGCCCCAAGGCCGTCGATCAACAGACGCTTGACCAGGTGCAGGCCGATGCGGCCCGGCACGCCCCGCCTGACCTGGACTACGAAGATGTTGATGAGGAGGTCAAACGGGCCATTGACGCGCTGCCGACCGAATTCCGGACGGTCTTGCTGATGTGGGCGACAATGGAATTGAGCTACCAGGAAATCGCGGACGTGTTGAGCATTCCGATCGGCACGGTCATGAGTAGGCTGCACCGGGCCCGGCAGAATCTGGCCCGCGAGCTTGAGAGTTTCGCGCGCGAGCAGCGCATTGGCGGGCCACCGAGGACAGCATGAATTCGACGGACTTCGGAATTCAGTTGGAGCTCTATGCGGACAACGAACTGGATGACCCCGTTTGTCAGTTGATCGAGGCCGCCTTGGCACAAGAGCCGGCGGCGCGCGCGGAGGTGGCCCGCTGGCGCGCCCTGCGTGCTTCCGCCCAGCGCGGACTATGCAGCACACCCGTGCCGCCGAACCTGCGCCAACGCGTGACGCAGCGGTTGACGCGGCAGCGTCGCCCGGCCCTGCTGCGACTCTGGCCGCTTACGGCGACCATGGCGGC
>CAZYGM010000341.1:0-2655 GCA_964647015.1 uncultured Planctomycetales bacterium
GCACCGTCCTTTCGGCCACCGTCGCCACCGTGACAATGGTCCTGGATGATGACTTCGAGAACGATCTCGGCTGGACGGTGGAAAACGATCCCAGCCTGACCGGCGGCGCCTGGGAACGCGGCATCCCAATCGACGACGGTGTTGACGGCGACCCCCTCCATGATTTCGACGGCTCCGGCCAGTGCTACCTCACCGAAAATGCCGAGGGCAACTCCGACGTGGATTATGGCCCTACCTATTTGATCTCGCCGACCGTCAGTCTCCACAACGCCCGCGATGCCCTGCTGGTCTTCGCCTGCTGGTGGTCGAACGATGATCAGGACGGCGACCCTTTGACCGTCGAAGTCTCGAACGATGACGGCGCATCGTGGCAACTGGTGCGCGTGATTGCCAATGTCCCGCCCGGCTGGGTCGAACACGTGGTCCACCTGGCCGACCACATCGAGCTCACGGCGCAAATGCGCGTGCGCTTCGGCGCCAGCGACGTGCCGAACGACTCGATTAACGAAGGCGGCATCGACGCGGTCAGGATAATTGACTTCCGCTGCGCCGACGCCCTCGGCGACCTCAACTGCGATGGACTAGTCAATGCATTCGATATCGATCCGTTCGTCCTGGCCCTGACTAACCCGGCTGCCTACGCCCTGGCGTTCCCGGCCTGTGATATTGCCCTGGCCGACATCAACGGCGACGGCGTGGTGAACGCCTTCGACATCGACCCGTTCGTAGTGCTGCTGACCGGCCGCTAGACCAACGCCGCGCGCCAGCCTCGCTGTGGCCGCTCGTTCAATCTCGAACCGCCGACCGGGGCGCCGGGGATGCCGCGCGGCCGGTCACGGCCCCGCCCGGCCGTTTTGACGCCCTGGCGCGCGATCCTTACCATCAATCGCGGTTGGTGCGAAACGCGCCACGCGCGAGCAGGTGACAGGCAGTTTAGGAGGTCGCGGCTTGCCAAGTACCCGCGCGAGTCGTGCGGCCGCGGTCGTGGCCGCGGCCACCGTGGTGGTGCTCAGTCTCTTCGCCTACGGATTGAGACTGGTCGAGCCGCGCGTCCGCGAACTGGAAGGGCGCATCGAGCGGCTCGACGTCGCAGCGCGGCAGGCCACGCTGGAATTCCGCCATCCCCGTACTGGGGCGGTGATTCGGGCGGCCGGCATAGTTGAGCCCGACTGCCGAATCGAGATCGACGGACGCGGCGCCACGCTCGACGAACTGCAGCCCGGCGACTATGTCCGTGTAACGGTGGAACTACATCCGATGATCGGAAGGCGGGCAGTGGTCAGGCAGGCAATACGGCTGGAATCAAGGTCGGCGGCGGAGTCCTCCCCATAGTGCCGCGGCACCTGCGTCGCGTGAGGAGGGCGGTGTTGGCAATGATCCGGGTGGAGTGGTCAGCACATTCGGAGCGGGTGCGGCGCTGGGCGGCCTGGGCTGTCTGGGGCGTCTTCATGACGATCATCTGCGTAATCGTCGCGCTCGCCCCGGAACGCCGCAGCGTCACTGGTATCTATCGCAACGCGGCGGAGAACTTTCGGGCCGGCGACGACCTTTACGGCCCGGGCGTTCATGACTTCATTTACCTGCCGCCTGGTGCCGTGCTTTACGTGCCGTTCGCGCTGCCGCCGCTGCCCGTCGGCGAGGTGCTGTATCGGCTCGTCATTGCCGGCCTGTATGCGACTGCGATCTGGCGGCTGGCACGCCATCTGGGCGGCGACCGTGTGGGGTCGTACTTCCTGGGGATGACGCTTCTGGTTCTTCCGGTCGCGGTCTCGTCCATTCGCAACGGGCAGACGAACACGATCCTGGCGGCGTGCTTCGTGCACGGCCTGCTGTGCGTGATTCAGAAGCGGTGGTGGGCCGCACTGGCTTTGGGGGTGGCGCTGGTGGCGAAGCCGACCGCCGTCGTCATGGTGCTGCTGGCAGCCGTGCTGTTCCCGGCGATGCGTGGGCCACTGGCGGCGGCGGTGGCGATTGGGCTGGCGTTGCCGTTCGCTCATCCCGACCCGGGCTACGTCGCCGGGCAGTACCAGGCGGGGTTCGCGAAGATGCTTGAGGCGGCCGGCCCTGGCACGGGCAGTTACGACGATCTGCGGGGGCTGCTGTACGGGCTGGGGATGCGTGTGCCGCACGAGGTGCTGGCCGGGCTGCGGGTTGTGGCGGCGGTCGGCGTGTTGTGGCTGTGCTGGCTGGCCTTGCGCCGCTATGAGCGGGCCCGGGCGGTGCTGTTCGTGTTGGGGTTGGGGACGGCGTACCTGATGCTGTTCAACCCGCGGACCGAGGCCAATTCGTATCTGATTGTGGCGCCGGCGCTGCTCAGCTTCGCGGTGTGGGAGTATCAGCTACGCCGGTTTGAATGGGCGATTCTACTGGCGGCGTTCTGCGTGGCGCTGGCGCTTGTGAACGTGGTGGCCGGGTCGCCGTTTCCGGTGCCGCGCCCGCTGATGACGCTGGTGTTCGGCGTGTACCTGAGCGTGCTGGTGCTACGGCGCCAGAAAGTGGCCGGATCTTGATTCGGCTGTTAGCAGGCGGACGGGGCTCGTGGGCGCGGTCGGCGAGACTTAGCTCGTCGCGTGTCGGCTTGGTCGGACACCATTGTGTACCGGGGCCGATGGCACGGCGCTTCCGAGGCGTCCGGCTGCCCGGGGCCTCTTTATT
>CAZYGM010000342.1:0-2651 GCA_964647015.1 uncultured Planctomycetales bacterium
GCATACGTGACACTTCACCCGTCGGCACGATTCTCCGATTTCACGAGAAGCTGCGCACGCTGAACAGACCCCGCGAAGGCCCTTCCCGCGCCCCAGGTTAGCAGTCCGTTGAAATAGTCCGCCTCAGCTGATTTCGACCTCACTGGCGCCGTCGAGAACGCGGGCTTGCGATGAGAATCCGAGTTTTTCAACGGACTGTTAGGCGCCGCCCGACAGGGCAAGGAATGGACACGGGGAAGGCCTGCACGGAGCGTTTCTGAAGCTCGCCGCACGTGCAGGCCTCAAGACGGTCACTTGCCGCTGGACGGCAGGCTTGGGTGGCCCTGCTTGAGCTTCGGTATCGGCAGTTACGACGATTGCCCGGGGGCCGTTGCCTCAAGCGCTGTCAACCTGGCATCAAGAGACTCAACGGCTACGAGCATCGCCTCAACGACGGCCATGTTTGCAGGGCCTGACTCGCTCATCATGTACCTCGCACCCGACATCTTTTTGAGCGACTCTCGCCATTCTTCTATTGCTGCTCTTGCCTGTTTGGTCTCATTCGACATCGATTCACCTGCCTTTCTCTTATGCTCGAAAGAAGACGGAGTCTGAGGCTCAAGCTCACTCGAATGCCGCCATGCTGCCCGGAGCTATAACCGAATTTCGTTGATGGCTGGATGAAGAAAGGCGGCGTACCCTCGGGATCTTGAATGGTTCCGAGTCGCCCACGATGGGCAGAGGAGTACGCCGATGCACGAGAGTAACGAAGCGACTGCGACGATTCCAGCACCGGGCCGTGACGTTTTGAGTGAGATCCTGCGTGATGGCGCGCAACGCCTGTTGGCGCAAGCAATTGACGCCGAGGTGGCGGGCTGGATCGAGCGGCATGGCGAAGTGGTGGATGAGGCCGGACGGCGCCAGGTGGTCCGCAACGGCCATCATCCGAGCCGCACGATCCTCACGGGGGTCGGTGCGGTTGAAGTCCACCAGCCGCGAGTGCATGACCGCCGGATCGCGGGGGCCGACGATGACGGCCAGGCGATCGATGCGACGGGCCGGCCGGTTGAACGCTTCCGCAGTTCGATTTTGCCGCCGTACCTGCGGAAGACCAAGGCCGTGGAGGAGTTGATCCCGTGGCTATACCTCAAAGGCGTGAGCACGGGCGACTTCTCGGAAGCATTGCAGGCCCTGGTTGGCCCGCAGGCGGCGGGGCTGAGCGCGACGACGATCACGCGTTTGATCGGCACGTGGCAGCAGGATTACGCGGCGTGGAACCGGCGCTCGCTGGAAGAGCAGCAGTACGTGTACATCTGGGCCGACGGCATTCACTTCAACATCCGGCTGGAGGAAGACCGCCAGTGCATCCTGGTGCTGATGGGCGCGACGCCGGAGGGCAAGAAGGAGCTGATCGCCGTGGCGGACGGCTATCGTGAGAGTGAGCAGTCGTGGCGGCAATTGCTGCTGGACTGCAAGCAGCGTGGGTTGGTGATCGAGCCGAAGCTGGCGACGGGCGACGGTGCGTTGGGCTTCTGGAAGGCGTTGCGTCAGGTGTATCCGGCGACGCGTGAGCAGCGTTGCTGGGTACACAAGACGGCAAACGTGCTGGACAAGCTGCACAAACGTGTGCAGGCCAAGGCGAAGGAAATGTTGCACGCGATCTGGATGGCCCCGACGCGGGCTGCGGCCGAAGAAGCGTTCGAGGCGTTCGTGGAGATGTTTGGTGCGAAGTACCCAGGCGCGGTGGAGTGCCTGAAGAAGGATCGCGAAGTGCTGCTGACGTTCTACGACTTCCCGGCTGAGCACTGGGTGCATCTGCGGACGACGAACCCGATCGAGAGTACGTTCGCGACGGTGCGGCTGCGGCATCGGCGGACGAAGGGCAACGGCAGCCGCGTGGCGTGCCTGGCGATGGTGTTCAAGCTGTGCGAGAGCGCTTCCCGCAAGTGGCGGACGCTCAATGGGGCGAAGCTGCTACCCGACGTCATCGCCGGCATCCGCTTCATCGACGGAGAAAAGCCCGAGAAAGCCGCCGCCTGATCACAACGTCATCAACGACTTTTGACAATAGCTCTGCTGCCCGTGCAAAAATCCACGAATCTGTGATACCAGTGTAGCAGCACTCACGCTCCACGAGGAAAAAGCCGGGTACCACTGACCCACGCATAGCAGTGGTCGTGTGCCGCTGCTCTTGAGCAGCGCAGACTCGGCCCGTCCTCGAAACGTCCTCCGGCTGCCGCACCGACCCACCGCCACACCTGCCTGCCACCGTATCGAGCAAACCCACCATCACGAATCCCGCCATGCCTCACCTGAAGCTGCCATCGTACCGCGTCCGTACTGCCCCAGTCACGCCGCCCAACGCCCAACCTGCCCGCCCGCCTGCGGCAGCCCCAATACGGGCGAAACCCTGCAGCCCGGCGGCGCCAGCTGCCGGAACCCGGCCGCCAGTCTTCCACCACCAAGCCCCAACGGGGCGACAGCCAGTAGCCCAGGGCGTAAGCCCTGGGAACTCGCCACGCACCCTTCACCAACAAGCCCCAACGGGGCGACACTTCCTTGCGATTGCCGAAATCCACCACCCCGCAACACCCACCGCCAACCACCAACAATCCCACCCCAACTCTTTGACCCCACCCCATTCACGCGCCATATATCAATTGCTCACGCAG
>CAZYGM010000343.1:0-2638 GCA_964647015.1 uncultured Planctomycetales bacterium
TGTCACCGGGCAGGTTAAATCCGGCCAGGGGTGGGCGGGTTAAAACCGGCCAGTCGTGTTGGTGACGGTATACCTCATTTCGTCGCCGGTTCGCAAGCCTGTTTCCTGTCGTCCGCGGCGCTCGGCTTCTTCCCGCCGCGGTCCTTCATCCGGTAGCTCCTGCCGGTGATCGAGATCACGTCGGCGTTGTGCAGGAAGCGGTCCAGGATCGCCGTGGCGGCGGGGACGTCGCCGATCAGCTTGCCCCAGTCCTCCAGCGGGCGGTTGCTGGTCATGATCGTCGACCGCACCTGGTAGCGCCGCATGATGATCTCGAACAGGTACTCCCCCGAACGCTTGGGCAACTGCTTCATGCCCATGTCGTCGATGATGGTCAGGTCCGGCCGCAGGTAACGGTCGAGCACCTTGTCCTGCCCACCGAGCGCCTCGTCATGCAGGAAGTCGCGGACGACATCGAAGATCGAGCGGTACAGCACGGTGAAGCCGCTCTTGATCGCCTGGTAGCCGAGCGCCTGCACCAGATGACTCTTGCCCGTCCCCGGCGGCCCGAGGAACAGCACGTCCCGCGCTTCGCGGATGAAGCGGCAGGTTGCCAGATCGAAGATCTGCTTCTTCTTGATCGACGGATTGAACTGCCAGTCGAAGTCCTCCAGCGTCCGCGGCTCGCGGAACGCCGCGGCCTTCACGCGCCGAGCGATCAGCCGCTCATTGCGCACCGCCAGTTCGTCCTGCAGGATCAGCTCCAGGAACTCGCTGTGATTGAGAGCGTTGCCCTGGGCTTCCTGGAGGCGCACGTCCAGTGAATCGGCCAGCCCGGACAGCCGCAGCTTGATCAGGGCCTTGTGCAGGGCGTCATGCATGCGGACACCTCCTGGTGCTCTCCGGTTGGGGCTTTGAAGCCGGGGGTTTGGGGGCAGCGCCCCCAAGGGCGGCGCATAGCCGCGTTCCGTTCCTCTTCATGCGTGGGCCTCCTCAAAGGCGTTGTGAACCAGTTGGCCGTAATCGGATAACGAGCGGATCAGGGGATGCTCGGCGATGAAGTCGAACTGCTCCTGGGGTGCGGCCTGGCGTTTGAGCAGCTCGCGGATGACCCGCAGGCGGTAGGCCCCGTGTGACTGGGCCACCCGGCAGGCCTGCTCGATCGCCACGTCGGTGTGCTTGTTCGTCAGACTGACCAGGCCCATCAGCACCCGCACGCCGGGGATGCCGCGCTGCTGGAGCATGGCCGCGGCCCAGCGCCCCGCGTCGGGGCCGATGCTGCGGGCCTTCCGCAACCACCAGGCCGTGCCGCGTTCGAGCCCGCCGCGTTTCTCGGGCACGATGTGACGGTCGTCGGTGGCGAAGCGGCCCGGCTCCCGCTGGGCGTGGATCGCGATCTGCTCCAGTTGCTGATTGAAGAGGCGGACGACGTGCCCGTCCCAGCGGGCCCACACCTGGCGCCCGACGTACTCCGGCGGTGCGGAGTAGTACGCCTTGGCCACCTCCACATGGCCGTCCCGGTTGACCTTCCGCCGGGCTTCCTGGAAGCACGGGAAGCGTGCCGCCGGCAACGGCAGCAGCGCCGGTCGTTCGACTTCGGCGAAGACTGGGCCGACCTGCTTGCGGGTCGTGCCGTGGATGCGGGTGTCGGCGGTGTTCGTTTCCCACTCCAGCAGATGACGGTTCTGCGCCGCCAGGCTCTCGAACTGCCGGCCCTTCAACGCGTTGTCCTGGGCGTAGCCGACGTTGCGCTCGACCTTCCCCTTGTGGCGGGGCGTGCGGACCTTCGTCGGCAGCACGACGGTGCCGTAATGCTCGCAGAACGCCAGGATCTTCGGGTTGAGCTCCGGATCGAACCAGTCCGCCTTGGTGACCGCCGCCTTCAGATTGTCGATCACCAGCGTCCGCGGCACCCCGCCGAAGTAGTGGAACGCGTTCTCCAGGCAGCGCAGGAAGTTGTCCGTCGTCTGCCGGTACACGGCCTCGCTGTACGCCTTGCGCGAGTGGCTCAGCACGATCCGGAACAGATGCGGCCGCCGCCGCTTCCCTTCGGGCGTGATCACCGGCGCCGCCGTGCCGAAGTCGACCTGCGCCTGATCGCCCGGGGCGGACTCCATCCGGCGGAACGGCAGCGGCGTGGCCTGCTTCAGCCGCCGACAAAAACGCTTGACGCTGTCGTACCCACCGTTGAAGCCGTGCTCAGCCTTCAGGTCCTGCCAGATCCGCTGGCTGGACAGGCCGCGTTCCACGGCGGCGATGACTACCGCCCGGAACGGCTCACACAGACTGGCGGGCCCGCTGAACCCGGTGGGCAGGTTTGGCCGGTTTTGGTCGTCCGACCCGGTGGGCGGGTCTGGCCGGCTTTGGCCTGCCCGGTCGTCGCCTCCGGGGCCATCACGCGGGTCGCCCTCCGCGATTTGCACATAGCGGGCCACGGTCTCGCGGTGAATGCCCAACTCGCGAGCGATTCGCCGCTGCGACCAGCCGCGCGCGTGTAACACCTGAATGGACTGGACCTTGGCCATCTTGAGCCGGTTCGCCATGCCGAGCCTCCTGCAACCAACTTCTGGTTGCCGAAGGTCTCGCGGCGAACCGCAGCCTCCTCAAGTGGCCGGTCTTCACCTGCCCATCGCCGGTACACTTTGCCCGCCCGCTGACA
>CAZYGM010000344.1:0-2625 GCA_964647015.1 uncultured Planctomycetales bacterium
TATGCCATGAGCGTCATCATGGCCCGCGCGCTGCCGGACGTGCGCGACGGTCTGAAGCCTTCGCAACGCCGCATCCTCGTGGCCATGAATGACCTGAACCTCAGCCCGCGGGCGAAGCACCGCAAGTGCGCCAAGATCTGCGGCGACACCAGCGGTAACTATCACCCGCACGGCGAGGGCGTCATCTATCCCACGCTGGTCCGCATGGGCCAGGAGTGGAGCCTGCGGCACCTGTTGGTACACCCGCAGGGCAACTTCGGCAGCATCGACGGTGATCCGCCGGCGGCGATGCGTTACACCGAGGCGCGCCTGGCGCTACCGGCCGAGCTGATGCTCGAGGACCTCGAGCGCGAGACGGTCGACTTCGAGGAGAACTACGACGGCACACGGCAGGAGCCGACGGTGCTGCCTAGTCGCTTTCCGAACCTGCTGGTGAACGGCTCGGAGGGCATCGCGGTGGGCATGGCGACGCGCCTGCTGCCGCACAACCTGGCGGAGATTTGCGATGCCGTCGTGGCCTGCATCGACAAACCGGACATCACGATCGACGAGCTGCTGCAGCACGTGCCCGGGCCGGATTTTCCGACCGGCGGCGTCATCTGCGGGCGCGAGGGCATTCGGGAGGCCTACGAGACCGGGCGCGGCGCGCTCACCGTCCGCGGAGTGCTGCACACGGAGGAGACCAAGTCCGGCCGCATGCAGATTGTCGTGGACGAGATTCCGTACGGCGTCCTGCTGCCGACCATCAAGGAGCGGCTGCTGGAAGCCGTGCAGAGCGGCACGATCAAGGGCGTCGATGATCTGCGGGACGAGTCCGGCCGCAAGCAACTGGTGCGGCTGGTCATCACGCTGAAGAAAGACGCCAACATCCAGGTCGTAATCAACCAATTGTGGAAGTACACGCCGCTTGAATCGACCTTACACGCCATGAACGTGGTGCTGGTCAACCGCGTGCCCAAGACACTTGGGTTGCGGCAACTGATCGACCATTTCGTGCGGCATCGCATGGATGTCCTCAGGCGGCGCACGCAGTACCTGCTGCGCCGCGCCCGGCAGCGTGCCCATGTGCTCGAAGGCTTAATCCTGGCAGTCGCCGACATTGACGAGATCATCCGGCTGATCCGCGAATCGCCCGACGTGGACACGGCGCGCCAGCGGCTGATGGACAAGCCGCTACGGCTAAGCGAGGCGGCCACGGTGCGGCGGTTACTGCCGGAGGCGTTTGTGGCGCGGGCGACGGCCGCGGACCAGCACCTGACACACACGCAGGCTGATGCCATCCTGGCGATGCAGTTGCGGCGGCTGACGGGGCTGGAAATCGAGCAACTGGCCGCGGAGTACGGCAAGCTGGTTGATCAGATCACCGACTACAACCTGATCCTCAGCGACGAGCGCCGCGTGCTGGACATCATCGTCGAGGACATGCACGAGTTGAAGGCCAAGCTGGCCGAGCCGCGGCGCACGCGTTTCGGGCCGGCGGCGCGGTCGCTCGAGCTGGATGAGCTGATCCAGGAAGAGCAGGTGGTCGTCACGCTGTCGCACCAGGGCTACATCAAGCGCGTGCCGGCGGACGTCTTCCGCAGCCAGGGGCGCGGCGGCAAGGGGATCCGCGGGACGGAAGCGAAGGACGACGACTTCATCGAGCACATGCGGGCGGCCTCAACGCATGATTACCTGCTATTCTTCACGAACCGCGGGCGGGTGTACTGGCTGCGGGTCTACGACATTCCGAGCATGCAGCGCACCAGCCGCGGGCGCGCGTTGGCCAATGTGCTCACCATGCAGCCGAATGAACGGCACGTGGCGGTGCTGGCCGTCACGGAGTTCGCGCAGCAGGAGGAGAAGTACGTCTTCTTCGCCACCGAGAAGGGCATCGTCAAGAAGACCCCGCTGACGGCCTTCTCCCGACCGCGTCCGAGCGGCATCCAGGCCATCACGCTGGATGCCGACGACACGCTGATAAAGGTGGCGCTGAGCGACGGCGACCAGCAGATCGTGCTGGGCACGCGCCTGGGCATGGCCTGCCGCTTCAACGAGACCGATGTGCGCGCCATGGGCCGCAGTGCGCACGGCGTGCGCGGCATCACGCTGGGCCGCAATGACGCCGTCATCGACATGGTGGTTATTGAGCCCGGGATGAGCGTTCTGACCGTCTGCGAGAACGGCTACGGCAAGCGCACGGACATCGACGAGTACCGCCTCACGCGCCGGGGCGGCAAGGGTGTCATCAACATCAAGACGACTGAGCGCAACGGGCCGGTTATCGCGCTGCGCGCCGTGACCGACGAGCACGAGCTGATGCTGATTACCAGCAAGGGCACGCTGCTGCGGATGGCGCTGGCGGAACTGCGTGAGATCGGCCGGGCCACGCAAGGCGTGCGTCTGATTCGCGTCGCTGAAGACGACCGTGTGGTCGCCGTCGCGAAGATCATCACTGAGAACGATGTGGACGAGAACGGCCGCGCGACCGGCGAGGCCCCGTCCGACACGACAGCCGCGGGGGAAGAGACGGCACCGACTGCCGGTCCGGCGGAAGCGCCGCCGACCGAAGGCGACGAGGCGCCCGAGGCGGGCGAGGAACACTAGGCCGCAAGGCACCCCGCCGGGAGAGGTTCCGGCAAATGT
>CAZYGM010000345.1:0-2621 GCA_964647015.1 uncultured Planctomycetales bacterium
AGCGTCGGCGGCGCCAGCCCGAGCGTTTGCTCCCGCAGCGCCTCCGCGATGATCGCGGCCACCTCGTCAAGCCCCAGCCGCGCCGTGCCCAGGACTTCGTGCAGGTCGTCAAGCACGGTGCACAGCGATTCCCAGGCCAGCCGGTGGACTTCCGCCTGCTCCCACGCCCCCTGCGCGCGCCGTGCAGCGATCCACTCTTCAACCCGGCGCGGCACCGCCAGCGTTTCCAGCGCGTTCACAATGGTCTGGGCCCAGACCGCCCCGGTCGTCACCGGCGACGCCGCCCGCGCCAGCTCCACCAGCGGCTTGAGACCAGCCATCAGCCGCAGCCGCACGGCGTCGAGCGCCGCGTCCGCGGGGGCACCATCGGCCGCCGCCCATGTCGGCGCACACCAGGCCGCCCGGCCGTGCACGTTCTGCGCGACTGCGAGATTCTCAAGCTCTTCCGCTTCACCGCGGCTCATCGGCAGCAGGCCGGTGCGCAGCAGCCGCGTCATGGCGGCCACCGAGAAATCGCTGCGCAGCGCCGCGAACAGCGCCCCCAGCAACCGGCTCAACGGGTGCGTCCGCATCGGGCGCCGCCGGTCAAGGAAATACGGAATCTCGTACTCCCCCAGCACTTCGGCGACCAGCGGTGCAAACGGCTCCAAGTCCCGGGCGATGAGTGCGAAGTCGCGGAAGTGCAGCCGGCCACCGCTGTCGGCGAGCGTCGTCCGAATGAAACGCGCCGCCGCCCGCAACTCGTCGCGGTGACTCGCGCACTCCAGCAGCGCGACAGCCTGCTTGCCAGTCTGAACGGCGCCGGCGGGTTCGGCCGGCACGCCGATCGGCGCCGCCAGCCCGGCCTCCAGCCGGGCCAACTGCGGCGACCCGGCGAAACGCGGCAGCGGCTCCCCGTGCAGCACCACCGGCTTCCGCACAGCCACGCCCGCTTCGGCGAAGCGCCGCACCAGTTGCTGGTACGTCCTCTCCGTCCGCCAGAACAGTCCGAGCGGATCGGGTGGCCGCGCCGGCGATTCAATCGGCTGCGCGTGCGGATCAACCAGCAGCGTGATGGTCAACTCCGCGGCCCGGCCCGCCAATGCCGCCAGCGTCTCCAATTCCTGCCCCGTGAAACCCGCGAAGCCATCCACCCATATATGCGCGCCGGCCAGCAACGGCAGCTTGGCCAAACCAGCCCGCACGGCCGTCAGCCGCAACGCCGGATCGAGCCGCTCCGTCCCGAGCCACTCCAGGTGCTCGCGAGACAGCCGGGCCAGCTCGGCGACCTTGCGGCGAGCGCTGCCCGCCGGTATCGCCCGCGCCGCGCGCGCCAACTCCACCCAGGAGACATTCTCCAGCAGTAGTTGCTCGATCAGCCGACCGGCCTGCGTGAAGAAGCCCTGCGACTGCGCCGCCCGGCGAAAGTAGCGCAACGATCGCCCCATCCGCTCCGCCGCGGCCCGCAGGGCCATCGACCGCGCCTGCGAACTCAGGTGCACGAGCGTATCCCCGGTCTCCTGCAGCACGCGCTGCGTCAGGCGCGTGAAGCTTAGCACCTGGGCCCGGCAATAGCCCCCGCGCCGCGCCTGGGTCGCCAGGGCGCGCTCCATCTGGAAGCTGGCCTGCTCGGGTACCAGCAATATCAGGGGACAATCACCGGCAGCCTCGTCAAGCTGCGCGAGCAGCGCGGCGACGCAATAGTGCGTCTTGCCCGCACCGGCACGCCCAAGGACGAAGGTCACCGCCATGGCGCTGGTCGGTTGTTCGCGTCGGCCTGCCCACGTCGGGGCCGCGCGCTAGTCCTTCTTGTACTTCTCCAGGCGATCCTCGCACTCCTTGAGCTTGCGCTTGTACTTGGCCGCCCGCTCCTCCAGCCGGGCATTCTCCTGCTCGAGGTACTGCAGCCGACGGTGGGCCTTGTACAACTCCGCCCGGCAATCCTCGTGCGAGGAAGTCTCCGGCACCGCGCGGGTATCCACCGGCGGCGGCTCGCTGTGCCCCACGGTGATCTTCTCCGGGGCGCGGACGCTGACGCACCCCAGGCCGGCGCAGAGGAGCAGGCCGGCCGCCAACAACAAGCATCGTCGTGTATCGAGCATGTCCTTCTCCTGTCACACCGGATAGACCTGTCCCTATAATCGCCGGTTAGGTCGGATTGGTCAAAAGTCGCCGGCTGTAAACCCGCCGGCCGGCCGTGCGAGGTCTTGATGGAGCAGCGCGTCATTACGGTCCTGGGCTGCACCGCGTCCGGCAAGGGCACGCTGGCACGCGCCCTGGCGAGGCCGCTGGACGCCGAAATCGTCAGCGTCGACTCCATGAAGGTCTATCGCGGTATGGACATCGGCACGGCCAAGCCCGACCCGGCCGAACGCGGCCAAACCCCGTACCACCTCGTGGACGTAGCCGATCCCTGGGAGCATTTCAGCGTGGCGCGGTTCGTGACGCTGGCCGACCAGGCCGTCACGGACATTCACAGTCGCGGTCGAACGGTTGTCGCCGTCGGCGGAACTCTCCTGTACTTCAAGTGCTTCTACCAGGGCATCTTCGCCGGCCCGACCGCCGACCCGGCCATCCGGGCCGAAATCCGCCGCCGGGCCGCCGCCGAAGGTCTGGACACGCTGCACGCCGAGTTGGCGCGG
>CAZYGM010000346.1:0-2571 GCA_964647015.1 uncultured Planctomycetales bacterium
CCGGCTTCCGCGCCAAGGCCGGCTCCATCCTCGACCGCTTCCGCAACGAGGGCAAAACCGTCATCATCGCCACCCACAGCATGGACCTGGTCCGCACCAAGTGCACCCGGGCCATCTGGCTCGACGCCGGCCACATCCGCCTGCAAGGCACACCGGACGACGTCACCAAGGCCTACCTGGCCTCAACCAAGGGGGGCAGCGCTGATGAGTAATACGCCGCCGACCTTGGGCGGCCGCTCGGCCATGCGCGTGCTGCTCTACGCCCCGGTCGATCTGAACGTCATCGACGGCTCCGCCATCTGGTGTGTCTCCGTCGCCCAGATGCTCTGCGTTGACCCCACCATCTTCGTGGACATACTCCTCGAACGGCCGCTCGGACGCGACATCAACCTCCACGCGCTGCGCGCCTCCGGCCGCATCGGCCTGCTCGATCCACACACCGGCCGCCGCCACGACCCCGCCAACCTGGTGCTTACCCCCGAACCAGGCCCACGCATCAGCCCACCCCAGGCACTCGACGCCATCACCCAGGCCCAGACGCAGCGCCCCTACGACCTGCTCATCATCCGCGGCACACCCATCGGCCACCTCGTAGCCCAGGTCCCCGAACTGGCCGCCCGCACCTGGTTCTACCTGACTCAACACGGCACCGACTACGAAACCACCGCCGCCATCGCCCGCAGCAACGGCCGCGTCGCCTGCCAGACGCCCCTCCTGCAAACCTACCTCGAAGGCCTGCTCGGCCCGGCCCCAGACCGCTATGTCGCCCTGCCGCCGCTGGTCCCGTGCCTGACCAGCGCCAACCCCCGCACCCAACTGGCCGCCCACCGGCTGTGTTACGTCGGCAAATTCGATCCCCACTACTACATCGACGAGCTGATCGACGCCTTCAGCCAGGTGCGGGCCGCAATCCCCCAGGCCGAGCTGATCATCGCCGGCGACAAGTTCTACGACCCCGCCGGCGACTCGCGCGCCTACCGCCGCCGCCTGCTGCCCAAGCTCGCCCGCACCCCCGGCGTCATATGGCGCGGCGCCCTGCCGCGGGCGGCCGTCGCCGAACTCGTCGCCGACTGCGATCTCGGCGACTGCTGGCGCTCGCCGCACTACGACGACTCGCTCGAACTCAGCACCAAGGTCCTCGAGTACGGCGCCGCCGGCCTGCCCGTACTGCTCAACCCGGCCCGCATCAACCGGCTGCTCTTCGGCGAGGATTACCCCCTGTTCGTCGACACGCCCGCATCCTTCGTCGCCGCGCTGTCGCGGGCCTTCACCGATCCGTCCGCCTATCGGCACGCCGCCGAGCTGGCCCACCAGGCCGCCCGCCACTTCACCTTCGAGGCCGTAAACGCTGCTTTGCAGCCGCACCTGGAGCAATACCGCCCAACCCGCCCGGCCGCCCACCCGCGCGCCAACCTGCATCGCATCGTCTTCGCCGGCCACGACCTCAAATTCGCCCGCGACATCATCGACCACTTCGCCGCCCACCCCGATTGCTGCATCCGCATCGACCAATGGGACGGCCACGAGCGCCACGACGAGCGCCGCAGCATCGCCCTGCTGCAATGGGCCGACGCCATCTGGTGCGAATGGTGCGCCGGCAACGCCGTCTGGTATTCACAGCGTGTCCGCCCGGCCCAGCGGCTCATCGTGCGGCTACATCGCTACGAAATGACCACATCGACCCCGGACGAGGTGCAATGGGAGAACGTGGACCGCCTCATCTTCATCGCCCCGCACGTCCGCGACACCGTCGTCGCCCGACTCGGGCCCCGGGCCGCGCGCCCGGCCTGCTTGGTCTACAACACGGTCGACTGCCAGCGCTTCGCCCGCCCCAAGCACGACTCCGCCCCCTGGACGCTGGGCCTGCTGGGCTACTGCCCCAAGCTGAAGAACCCGCGCTTAGCCGCCGAAATCCTGCTCCGCCTGCGCCGCCACGACCAGCGCTGGCGGCTGCGACTCGTCGGCCGGCCTCCGCAAAGCTACGAGTGGATCTGGAGTAATCCCGACGAACGCCGCTACTACCAGGAGTTGGAAGCCTTCATCGCCTCCGCCAACCTCACGCCCCACATCATCCGTGAAGACTGGACCGACGACCCCCCCGCCTGGTTCGCCCGCGTCGGCTTCATTCTCTCCTGCAGCGATTTCGAGGGCAGCCACCAGGCCGTCGCCGAGGGCCTGGCCAGCGGCGCTGTCCCCGTCGTACGCCGTTGGCCCGGCGCCGCCGACATGTACCCCAACAGCTTGCTCTTCGACACCGCCGACCAGGCCGCCCACCTGGTCAATACCGTCACCACCCAGGACCGCTGGACCGCGCTATCAGATCAAGCCCGCCGCGAGGCCCGGCAACGCTTCGACCTGCCCATAGTATTGCCGCAAATCGAGCAGGCGCTGCTCCGCCCGGGCGTCACCACGCCCACCGCCGAACTGCTGCCCGCCTGATCAAACCAACGCCGCCCGCAGGTCTGCCGCCTGCCCGCCTTCATTACCCCCAGCGACGGCCCCCCCAGCCCCCGCCGCGCCCTCCTGCCGCACGTAATTGAACCGATCCGACGAGTACACCTGCCCAACGGC
>CAZYGM010000347.1:0-2567 GCA_964647015.1 uncultured Planctomycetales bacterium
CCCTGCCGCCGGAGGGCGCCCTGCTCCCCGGGGGGGGGCGGCGCCTTGTCGTGCTGGTGTTGTCGCGCGGGCGGGGGCGCCGGGCTCAGGACCGGTCGCCGCCGCCATGCTCTTCGCCGTGCTCTACTTCTCTTCCTTGACCTCGAACTCGGCGTCGATGACGTCGTCGTCCTTGCTGCCAGTGGACTCGGCCGGCTCCGGGCCGGCCCCGTGGGCCCCGGCTGGCGTTCCGCCCGCGGTGGCTTTGTACACCGCCTCGCCCAGCTTGTAGGACGTCTCCGTCAGGTGCTCGATCGCACTCTGGATGGCGGCGGGATCGTCGCTCTTCTGGGCGTCGCGCAAGCGGTTTACGGCCTGCTCGATCTCGCCGCGTGCCGCCGCGTCCACCTTGTCGCCGTGCTCCTTGAGCTGCTTCTCGGTGCTGTACGCTAGGTGATCGGCCTGGTTGCGCAGGTCAATCAGCTTGCGCTTGGTCTCGTCCTCGGCGGCATGGGACTCGGCATCCTTGACCATACGGTCCACCTCGGTCTCGCTCAGGCCGGACGAGGATTGGATCTTGATGGACTGCTCCTTGCCGGTGCCGAGATCCTTGGCCGAAACGTTCAGGATGCCGTTCGCGTCGATGTCGAACGTGACCTCGATCTGCGGCACGCCGCGCGGCGCGGGCGGCAGACCGGTGAGCTGGAACCGTCCCAGCGTGCGATTGCCCTGCGCCAGCTTGCGCTCGCCCTGCAGGACATGGATGTCCACGGCGGGCTGGCTGTCGGCGGCGGTCGAGAAGATCTCCTTCTTGCTGGTCGGGATGGTCGTGTTGCGCGGAATCAGCGTGGTCATCACACCGCCCAGTGTTTCGACGCCCAAAGACAGCGGCGTCACGTCGAGCAGGACGATGTCGGACTTGTCGCCCGAGAGCACCGCGCCCTGAATCGCGGCGCCGACCGCCACGACCTCATCCGGGTTAATGCTGCGGTTGGGCTCGCGCCCAAAGATCTCCTTGACCAGCGCCTGAACCAGCGGCACGCGCGTCGAGCCGCCCACTAGCACTACTTCATCAATTTCGCGCGGCGAAAGCTTCGCATCCTCCAGCGCCCGCATCACGGGGCCGCGGCAGCGCTCGACCAACTGACCGATGAGCTGTTCGAACTTGGCGCGCGTGATGGTCAGTTGCAGGTGCTTGGGACCGCTGGCGTCAGCAGTGATATAGGGCAGGTTGATGGTTGTCTCCATCGAGCCGGACAGCTCGCACTTGGCGCGCTCGGCCGCCTCCTTGAGGCGCTGGAGCGCCATGGCGTCCTGCCGCAGATCAATGCCCTGCTGCTTGCGGAACTCCTCGGCCAGGTACTTGATCAACTCTTCGTCGAAGTCGTCGCCGCCCAGGTGCGTGTCGCCGCTCGTACTGAGCACCTCGAAGACATTGTCGCCCACGTCGAGAATGGAGATGTCGAAGGTGCCGCCGCCCAGGTCGAAGACCGCGATCTTCTCGTTCGCCTTCTTCTCCATGCCGTACGCCAGCGCCGCGGCCGTGGGCTCGTTGATGATGCGCTCGACAGTCAGACCGGCGATCTTGCCGGCCTCCTTCGTAGCTTGCCGCTGCGAATCGTTGAAATACGCCGGCACGGTTATCACGGCCCGGTCAACCTTCTCGCCCAGATACCGTTCGGCGGTGGCTTTCAGGTCGCGCAGGATAATGGCCGAAATCTCCGGCGGAGCGTATTCCTTGTCCCGGACCTTGACCCGCACAAGCTCGTTTGGCCCGCCAACGATCTTATATGGCACGATCTTCTCTTCGTGGGACACCTCGTTCTGTCGGCGACCCATGAAGCGCTTAATGGAATAAACGGTGTTAGTCGGGTTCGTGACCTGCTGGTTCCGGGCCCGCTGGCCGACCAGCCGCTCATCCTTATCCGTGAAACCAACCACGGACGGCGTCAGGCGGGATCCGGAATCGTTTACGAGAACCTTCGGTTGACCACCTTCCATGATGGCGACCACGGAGTTCGTCGTTCCCAGGTCAATACCGATGATCTTCGACATATCAACTCTCCTGATAACCTCTGGCGCGCCGCACCTCGGGGGGCGCAGACCTGCCGAGGCACGTCGTTTAGCAAGGTCGGTTCCAGACCGCCGGTTGGGAGCAGATTCAAACTAAGTCGTTAATGAACATGCGCTTGCAACCGAGACCGCCACGGACGTGACAAACTCCATCCTGCCAATCTGACAGGCCAACAGGCCTGCGACAGACCCCTCTCTGGCACGTCCACTGCTCAACGCACTAACAGGTCGATGAATGGATCGATGTCGAAGACGTTGATCGCACCGTCAAGGTTGATATCGGCGACACATAGGGGGTTCACGTGCGGGTACTGCTCCGGGAGCGCTTCCGGTTGAGTCAACGCGAGGATGAAGGGATCGATGTCGAACGAGTTGACGCTCCCGTCACCGTTAACGTCGCCCGGCTGGAGCGGCCACGGACAACGGAAGTTCTTCATGTACCGCAGAGCAGTCGTGGGGAAACCTGCGACCTTAGCATCGAGCGGCAGCCCGGACTGGCGGTCGTAGACTCGCAC
>CAZYGM010000348.1:0-2549 GCA_964647015.1 uncultured Planctomycetales bacterium
GAGTACCTGGGCGTCTTCTGGGGAACCGTATTGTTGGGGTTGACGGGAATCGTGCTGTGGCAGGAGGAGATGTTCGCGGGCTGGATAGGTGGGCGCGGCATGAACGTTGCGCTCATCCTGCACACGTATGAGGCGTTCCTCGCCATCATCCACGTCGGTATCCTGCACATCGTCAACGTGGTGTTCTCGCCCAACGTCGTACCCCTCTCGCTGGCCACGATCACCGGCGACACGCCTGTCCGCGAACTCGCGGAACAGCACGGTGAGATGGTGGCGCAGGCGGCCCAGGAGCTTGGGATTCCGCAGCCGACGGGAGTTGCACATGGCTGAAGCAGGACCGATCCCGCAGCGCGATCCGCGTGGCCGCATGCGGCTGGCGAAGGCCGGCCTGCGAGCGATCCCGCGCTGCTACGCCGTCGCCGTTATCGTCGTCACCGTCTGGCTGAGCTATCGAGCGCTGGCGTACCTCGTGGTCAGCCTTTTCACACCCTCGCGCGCGCCGGCCCTGATCACTGAGATTCCGACCCAGCTCGACGAAGCGGTGCTGCAAACTCGGCGGGCCGACTGGCGGGGAGTCGAGGCGAGTGCCTTTCCGCGGGTGCCGCCCGCGCGCTACCACCGCATCGACGGCTGGATCCAGCCGGACCGTTTCAACGGCTGCACTCAGCCCGGATGCCATGGCGCGTTCCCGCATGCCCGCCGTCCGGAAGTCCGGGCCTTCCTGAACATGCACGCGACGAGCATGCACTGCGGCGTGTGCCACCTGCAAGGTGAGGTGGAGCCGCTAGCCGCCGCCTGGTACAGCCTCGATACGGGGCGCCGCCGGTCGGCCCCGACCGTCCTCGAGCTCTTCGGGTGGATAACGTCGGACGAGGGTCGCCGTCAGCTTGCGGAGCCGAGCCGAGCCGAGCAGGCGCGGTTGGTGTCGTTGCTGCGTGCGGCGGCCCGCGAGGGCGGCGATGAGCCCGTGCTGTGGGAAATGGCCGACCACTTCGCCGCGGTGCGACACGCGAGCCCCGACATCCAGCGTCTGCTTGAGGCGGCGCGCGAGGCCCTGCCGGGGCGGTTTCGTGGGGAGTACGGGGCGAAGCTGGCCTTGGTTGATCCGGCCACGGGCGGCGTGCAGTTGAACCATCCGGGGACGGAAGCGGCAGTGCGCGCGTACCTGCGCGAGGTCGGCACCGCCGACGCGACCCGTCGGGCCACGCTCCTGGCCGCCGTACACCCACGGCGTCGGCCGGAGGCGTTGCACTGCACCGATTGCCATCGGGTGGAGAGTCCGCTGCTGGACCTCACGGCCGCCGGCTACCCCCCAGCGCGGATTGAGATGCTCTCGAAGCCGATTGTCTTTCGAATGATTGAGCACATCGCGAGCGGGCAACCGTTCTACTTGCCGGGCTTCGTGTCGCCCGCGGAGGAGTCGGGGGATACACGGTCTGGTTCGCCCCGTCGCTAGAGAGTCCGCGTGAACCACCACATCGCGCACATCGCGGGCCGCTTCGCTCTGATCGTCGTTGTCACGGTTGCGGCGCGCGGCCGGGCGCCGCGATACATCGGCGAACCCGACCTCGACTTCACGTGGACGGACACGCCACCCCTAGTGATGCCATCGGCGGTGGCGGTCAATACGAATCGCGACGTGTACGTCTGCGACGGCGTGAACAACCGCGTGCTGCGCTTCGACGCTGCCGGCCAACTGCTCCAGGAAATCAGGGACGTCGCCGGCGAGACGCTCGACCAGCCCCTGAGCGTCTGCGTCGACTCCGACGATCGCCTGTGGATCGCGGACACCGGCCACGGACGCGTGCTCATTCTGGAGGCGGACGGGAAAGCCGCGCGAACGCTCACGCCGGGGGTGGAAGGCCGGGCCCAGCACCACGACCTGACGGACGTCGCGCCGGCCGGCGATGGGCAAACTGTCTGGTGCGTCGACAATGATGGCCACGCACTGCTCCGCGTGGACACCGTGACTGGACGCGCCCTCCGCATTGGTCGGCACGGCGCCGCCGTCGGTCAGTTGGACTACCCATTCATGCTCGTGTTGGGGGCCGGCGGCGACGTGTTCACGACGGATGTGCTGAACGGGCGAGTGGCGGTCTTCGATGCCTCTGGTCAGCCGGTGCGCAGCCTCGGCTCGTACGGCCTCGCAGCGGGCCAGTTGTACCGCCCCAAGGGCATTGCCATTGATGCGGAGAGCCGTGTGTGGGTTAGCGATGCCGTGCTTGGCGTGATCCAGGTCTTTGCGGCCCAGGGCAGGTTCCTCGGCGTCCTTCGCGCCGGGGACGGAACGCCTATGCGTTTTCACGAGCCGGCCGGCCTGGCATTTGACGCATCCGGGCACCTGTACGTCGCGGAATCGGCGGCCGACCGTGTGCGCCGCATCCGTGTGCGGACGGATCCTGACGCCCCGCCCGAAAGCGCCCCACCCGCGACCCTCGTCAGCCCCCAGCCGCGGGCGTGTACGGCTTGCCACCTCGAATGGATGTCGCCGTTGATCAACGGACGTGGCACCGAGCTGATCGACGTGCCCGAGAATCCGCCGGACCACC
>CAZYGM010000349.1:0-2512 GCA_964647015.1 uncultured Planctomycetales bacterium
ATCGTCGAGCCGTGCAGGACGTAGTTGCGAATCTGGTTGCCCCAGGCGATGTCGCCCTTCTCACTGTAAATCTTGGCTAGTTCGGCGTCGCGCTTGGTCTGCTCCAGCCGTTCGAGCTTGGACTTCAACAGGGCCAGGGCGACGCGCTTGTTCTGCGACTGGCTGCGCTCATTGGTGCATTCGACCATGACGCCGGTGGGCTTGTGCCGAACCCGGACGGCCGTGGCTACCTTGTTGACGTTCTGCCCGCCCGCGCCCGACGCCCGCCGGAAGTACTCGATATCCAGATCGCCCTCCGCCAGTTCGACCGCCGCCGTCTCAATCTCCGGCAGCACATCAACGCCCACGAACGACGTCTGGCGCTTGCCCTGGGCGTTGAACGGACTGATGCGCACTAGGCGATGCACGCCAATCTCGCAGGATAAATGGCCGTAGGCGTAAGGGCCCGCGACGTGCAGCGTGACCGACTGGATGCCGGCTTCTTCGCCCGCCCGGCGGTCAACCTCGCTGACGTCATAGCCATTCCGCTCAAAGTACATGAGGTACATGCGCAACAGCATTTCGGCGAAGTCGCAGGAGTCCACCCCGCCGGCCCCCGCCTGGATGCTGAGGAAGCACGGGCGCTGGTCGTTCTCGCCGCCCAGCAGCGTCAGTAGCTCGACCTGGTCCGTACGGGTCGCCAGTTGGGCCAGCTCGCGCTGTACCTCGCCCTGCGACTCCTCGTCGTCCTGCTCCTGGGCCAGTTCGAGCAGGACGGCGGCATCCTCGGCGCGCGACAGCAACTCCTGCACCGGCTCGACCTGGCCGCGCAGACCCTTCAGCTCCTGGACCACCTGACGCGCCGATTCCTGGTTCCCCCAGAAGTCAGGCCGCTCCATCTCGCGGGCCAGTTGTGCGATACGGGCGGACTTGGCGGGCAAGTCAAAGAGAGTCTCGGATCGCATATATCCGAGAAGTTAGCTCCCGCAGTGCGGCAACCGGGTCTTCAGAGTTCACAACAACCATACTGACCTATCCTGACCGGCCTCGCTGCCGCCCAACCACGCGAAAATTCGCTGCTCACATCTACTATATCTTGGCGGCGCGGCGCAGCGCGTCAACCTGGTCGCATTTCTCCCACGTGAACGTCGGCAAAGAACGCCCAAAGTGACCATGCCGGGCCGTCTCCCGATAGATCGGCCGGCGCAGGTCAAGGTGTTCAATGATCTTCCGCGGCGTCAGCGGGAAAACCTCGCGAATCGCGCAGCACAGCATTTCTTCATCAACACGGCCCGTGCCGAAGGTCTCGACGTTCACGCTGGTCGGCTCCGCCACGCCGATGGCGTAGGAAATCTGGACCTCGCACACGTCGGCCAGCTCGGCCGCGACCACGTTCTTGGCAATGTAGCGTGCCATGTAAGTAGCCGAGCGGTCCACCTTGGTGGGGTCCTTGCCGGAAAATGCGCCGCCGCCGTGCCGCCCCCGGCCGCCGTACGTATCGACGATGATCTTGCGCCCAGTCAGGCCGCAATCGCCGTGCGGGCCGCCAACCTCGAAACGGCCCGTCGGGTTGACGTGTACGGTGATGTCGTCGCGCCACCAGTCGTTCAGCACGGGCTTGAGGATGTGCTTGGCGACCTGCGTCTTAAGCTCGGCCTGCCGCTCGTTCCAGGACTTGTCGTGCTGCGTGGATAGAACCAGCGTATCCACGCGCACGGGCGTGTTGCCCTCGTACGACACGGTCACCTGGCTCTTGGCGTCCGGCCGCAGGCCCGGAATAACGCCCTCCCGCCGCACATGCACGTGCTGCTCCATGATGCGGTGGGCCAGGTGAATCGGCAGCGGCATCAGTTCGGGCGTCTCGCGGCAGGCGAAGCCGAACATCATGCCCTGGTCTCCGGCCCCGTCGCGGTCGACGCCCAGGGCGATATCGGGCGACTGCCGCTTGATCGACGTCAGGACGCAACACGACTCGCAGTCGAACGCCATGTCGCCGGACGTGTAACCGATTTCCTTGATGGTTGCGCGGACCACGTCGGGAATCTCGACATAGGCGCTGGTCGTCACTTCGCCCGCCACCACGACCATGCCCGTGGAGACGAGCGTCTCGCAAGCTACGCGGGAGTACTTGTCCTGCTCGAGCATGGCATCCAGGACGGCGTCGGAGATCTGATCGGCGACCTTGTCCGGATGACCCATGCTGACTGATTCAGAGGTGAACTGGTAACGATTCTGCTTCTTGGCTGACTGCAAAATTGACTCCTTGCATCGTAAAACGGGCCCGCTGACCCTGGGACCCGGCCGGCTGGATATGCTAGCAACTGGTGCGGGCGCTCACAACACGGGGAATCTGCGGCGGACGGGCGGACCGCTACTGCGGCTGCCCGAATGCCGCCACGCAGTAGACCTCGTAGCCGCCGTGCGTGCGAACGGCAATGCCAATGTCGACGAAGCGCGGCTCAAGGATGTTCTCATAGTCCGACGACCCGGTCAGCCAATGCTCGAAGACCTCGGCCGGAGTCGCGTAGCCGCG
>CAZYGM010000350.1:0-2494 GCA_964647015.1 uncultured Planctomycetales bacterium
TGCAGTCCCTCCGGAATCTCGTTCAGCTCCACGCCCAGCATGCGCAGCGCCAGCTCCCGGCCGTCCGGTAGCGGCAGGGACTCAAGCCGCAGGCGCAGCTCAGTGACTTCGCTGCCGCGCTGCACTCCCAGCACGAACTCCGAGTCGGGCTCCTGATCCAGCAGGCGCAGGCAGTAGTCGATGCCGTCGCGAATCGGCTCACCATTGAACTTCGCCACGCGGTCGCCGCGCCGCAGACCGGCCTGGGCGGCGGGGCTGCCGGCCCGGACGTCGAGGACTTGGGCCTCGGGGCCGGCGACCCGCAGGCCGAACTTGACCCGCTTGCGGCGTTCGATGTCGAGCATCTCGGGCAGCAGCTCCCAGAGGCGGTCCACCGGGATGGCGAAGCCCATGTTCTCGGCGTCGCCGCGGATGGCGGTGTTTATTCCGATGACTTCGTTATTAACGTTAATCAGCGGGCCGCCGGAGTTCCCCGGGTTGATCGGCGCATCGGTCTGGATCAGGCCACGGTAGACCCGGTCGCCGCCGAAGACGAGCGTGCGGTCAACCGCGCTGACGATGCCGGCGGTCACGGAATGCTGGAAGCCGTGGGGGTTGCCGATGGCCACGACGGTTTCGCCGACCATCACGTCATCGCTTTGTCCCAGTCGTTGCCAGGGCAGGTCGTGGTCGGTCTCGATGCGTATGACGGCCAGGTCATGCGTGGTGTCCACCGCCAGGATCTCTGCCGGCCGAGTGGTGCCGTCCGCGAAGCTGACCTGCACATCCGAGGCCTGTGCGACGACATGTGCATTCGTAACGGCGTAGCCCTTGGGATGGATCACCACGCCGGAGCCGATGTTGTGCACCTCGCGGGTGCGCTGCCGCGGCGGGCCGAAGTCGAAGATGTCGCTCCACAGGGAGGGCAGCCCGAGGGTGCGCATTTGAACGATGCGCGTGGTGCTTATGTTGATGACGGCGTCGCGGGAACGCTCAAAGACGTCCACGACGGGAGTTCGGCGATTCTCGCGGCTTGGGCGTGGTTCTGCCGTTGGCTCCGCGCCGGCGGCAGTGGGGTGTGCAGGTGGCAGGGCCAGCAATGCAAGCAGGGCGACACGGAATCTCATACCTCTCCTTCCGTCAGCACTCGTAGCAGATTGCCGTTTCGTCAGTCCGCCGCCGCTTCCGCAGTTGACCGCTAGCGGCCGCCGGTGAGCAGCAGCACGAATGGATCGATGTCGAACGAGTTAATCATGCCGTCGTGATTCGTATCGGCCAGCATGCGATTACAGCCCGGATACGCCGCGGTATACCCGCCCGGGTCGGTAAGCGCCAGCACGAACGGATCGATATCGAACGAGTTGACCAAGCCGTCGCAGTTCAGGTCGCCGGCGTCAAACGGCACGAAGGCCGACCCCTGGACCGTGCCGTACGCGTGCAGCGTGCCCAGGCTGGGGCTTTCGGGCACCAGCGGGGCGGTAATATCCAGGGTCGTGGCCAGCGTCACGACCCGGCCGGCGGTGCTCACGGTACCCGTGAACACGTCGGCCACCTGCGGCCCCTCGCCGGCCAGTTGCGTCGTGTCGTCGCACAGGTACCCGGCCGACTGGAGCGCCACGCAGGGAATGCCCACAGCGTGATACGTCATTGTTCCGGCGGGCTGAGCCGGCACGTCGTGGAACTCGAAATCGCCGGCCGTGACCGGTTCCGGACCACGTATCGTGCCCGGCTGCGCGTACATCACCTGCACACCCGCCGCGCTGGCACTGAAGCTGCCGAGAAAGCTCCAACTGATGTACCAGTTCAGCGTATCCGCGAGCTGCAGGTCGAAATCGTGCAGCCAGATCAGGGCCGGGCTCGTCACGGAATCCACGTCCACCGTGACGGTTCCAGTTACGGCGGAACTGTCCGTATCACAGGAGCCGGAGATGCAGAGCTCGAAGTGAAGCGTGGACTGACCAGGGTCCACAACTACGTCAAACGGCGCCGCCGCGCCGTCGGCGGCAGCCAGCGCACTGCCGAGCAAAACAACCGCACATCGAAACCGCCTCATGGAATCTCCTCCTGAACGGTGCGCGCGAGCACAACCCGCGCTCACAATTCAGCTTAGCGGGCCCGCGCTGGACATTCCAGCGCTGATTCGCGGGCCCAGATGCCATGCCTGCAGCGTGCCATAATAATCGGGCTGTGGCGCTACGTGAGGGGCGCGACCGGGGAGGTGCTGCGGCCGAGTCGCCTGGCTGCGATCTACGGGGCACGGTTCGAAGAGGCGCTTCTGCCTGACGGTCGGCGTGTGCCGCTGCCGGGCTGGGCCGCTCCGGCCGGGAGATAGCACGGGCTTACGTTGAGCCGTTGGATGGCGGAGGTTGATTCGGCTGTTAGCAGCCGGACGGGTCTCGTGGGCGCGGTCGGCGAGACTTGGCTCGTCGCGTGTCGGCTTGGTCGGACACCATTGTGTACCGGGGCCGATGGCACGGCGCTTCTGAGGCGTCCGGCTGCCCGGGGCCTCTGTATT
>CAZYGM010000351.1:0-2487 GCA_964647015.1 uncultured Planctomycetales bacterium
AGTTGCACGATGATCGGGTCAGAAGTGTCCCGGGACGCGGCGGCGTGCTCGAAGCGCGTCCGCATCGGGATCGCCAGCCGGTAGACCTGCACGCTCCGGATGCGCAGCGGGGTCATGGCGGCGGCGCGACGGGGGCACGGTCCCAGGGCAAGGGCCAGATACGGGACTCTGCCATGACCTGCTGGCCGCGCTTGCTGAACAGATACTCCAGGGCTGCGGACACGGCGGGGTTGGGCGGCGCCACGAAGTACACGTACACGACCTTCGCCAGGCCGTAACGCTCGCTCTCGATTTCCTCCAGCGACGGGAAGGCCGGCTTGGACCGCCGCTGCATGCGCAGGCCCAGGTAGCGGGCCTCCTGATCGAACCCGATGCTGGCAAAGCCCAAGGCCAGCGGGTCGGCGGCAACGCGATTCACGATGTCCTGGTCGGTCGGCAGGACCTCCCACGTGGGCTGGCCAAACCAGATGTTGGCTTGACGCATGAGGATGTCGCCGCCGCGTGAGACCTTCGGCGGCCCGTACAGACGTATCGGACCACTCAGGGCGGGGCCGTCCGGGCCGGCCAATTCGCTCCAGTCGGTGACCTGGCGCTTGAATACGAGGCCAATGTGCTTGGAGAAGATGCTGTCCAGCGGATTATCGGGATGGACGTAAAGAGCATAGCCGTAAAACGCCACGCGGTAGCCGAGAATCTCCTGATCGCCGAATTGGTCCAGCTCACGCTGCTCGACGGGCCGGTCCGTGCAGGCCAGGTCGCATTGGCCGCGCGCTAGAGACTGGAACCCGAGCTGCGACCAGGTCGGGTTGATAGCCCGGGTAACCTGGAAGCTGTACGCATCGGCGCGCTTCAGCCAGGACTCGACCAGCTCAGTTGCGATCTGCGCCCCCGTCACGCGAACGCGCACGGTCGGCGGCACACGGGCAGCCCCACAGCCGCCACCGGCCAACAGCGCGCCACAGAGGAGCGCCGCCGCGAGGAGTGGTCGGCCGCCCGGCGACCGTCGTTTGGCTTTGTCGGCCAAAGTGCGTAAACTGGTAGTTTTCTCGGCGTGCAGGAGAAAGGAACACGCGCAATGGCCACGCAGGCGACGATAGCGGAACTGGGTAATCATGTCGGGCAAACGGTAACACTTCAGGGCTGGCTCTACAACAGCCGTTCGAGCGGCAAGCTGCTGTTCCTGATAGTGCGCGACGGGACGGGCCTGTGCCAGTGCGTCCTGGAGCGAACCGACGCCCTGGCGGACCAGTTCGAAGCCGCCGGCCGCCTGGGACAGGAATCCGCTCTGGAAGTTGACGGACTCGTGCGGCAGGACGAACGGTCGGTGGGCGGCCATGAGTTGGCGGTCAGTGCGGTCCGGGTCGTGCAGGCGGCCGAGGGCTACCCGATTACCCCCAAGGAGCACGGGATCGAGTTCCTGATGGAGCGCCGGCACCTGTGGTTCCGCTCGGCCCGCCAGTGGGCCATCCTGCGGATTCGCCACACCGTCATCGATGCCATCCGCCGTTACTTCAACGACCGCGGCTACATCCTGATTGACACGCCCATCTTCGCGCCCGCCGCCGGCGAAGGCTCGCAGACGCTGTTCAAGGTGGACTACTTCGGCGAGGAAGTTTACCTGGCGCAGACGGGACAGCTCTACGTGGAATCGGCCTGCATGGCCCACCGCCGGGTCTACTGCTTCGGCCCGACTTTCCGGGCCGAGAAGAGCAAGACGCGCCGCCACCTGACCGAGTTCTGGATGGTCGAGCCGGAGATCGCGTACGCCGACCTGGACGATGTGATCGGCGTGGCGGAAGACTTCGTTTACACGGTGGTTCAGACTGTGCTGCGGGAACGCCGCGCGGAACTTGAGTCGCTGGGGCGCGACTTGTCCGCGCTGGAGCAGGTGCGAAAGCCGTTCTGCCGTGTGACCTACAGCGCGGCGGCCGAGCTGCTGCGCGGACCGCAGGCCCGCGAGTTGCTCGAACGTGAGCTGTCCGAGAACCAGGCACGCGTCGCGGAGCTGCGCCGGCTGATAAGCGAGAAGGAAGCCGAACGAACTGCCCCCGGCACCAAGAAATGGAAGACCGAGCAGCTTGCCCGGGAGGTGATCGAGCTGCGTGAGGAGCTCGCTGAGCGCGAGGAGCTCATCCGCAACATTCCCAAGCACATGGAGTTGGCCGCCAACTTCCAGTGGGGCTCGGACTTGGGCGGATCGGATGAGACCATTATCTCCCGGCTGCACGACCGGCCGGTCTTCGTCACGCACTACCCGCGCGACTGCAAGGCCTTCTACATGAAGCGCAACGAGCAGGACCACCGCTTGGTCAACAACCTCGATCTGCTGGCCCCGCAGGGCTACGGCGAGATTATCGGCGGCTCGCAACGCGAGGACGACTTCGACGTGCTGATGGAGTCCATCCACCGCGAGGGGCTCAACCCGGCCGACTACGAGTGGTACCTCGACCTGCGCCGCTACGGCTCGGTCCCGCACGGCGGCTTCGG
>CAZYGM010000352.1:0-2482 GCA_964647015.1 uncultured Planctomycetales bacterium
GGCCGAGGGATTGGCGCAGTCACCGGCCGGCCGGGACGCCGTTGCAGCGCTGTGTGCGCAGTTCGGCTATACGACGACGCGTGAACTGCGCATCAGTGAGCCGCTGGACGAACTGCCGCGCAGCTTCGTGATGCCACTGGAATACGAGGACCTGGTCGAATACGACCATGGTCGGCGGCGGCTTGTGGCGATCGGGACGCTCCCGCGCCCCGGGCGCGACGCGCTGCTGGCCCGGGCGGACGAATGGCTGGCGGCGCATCCGACGGGGGCGGCCGTCATGGCGACGTTTCGCGCCGCCGTCGAGCAGCTCTACGAGCGGTCCCATGAGTCGTTTCTGCCACCCGGCGTGGTCATACCAGAGGAGCTGGCCGACAGGATTGCGCACGACAGGCAAGCCCATACGCTGACGGCGCACGGCGTCCTGACCGACGAAGACGCGGCGGCTCTGCGGACACTCAGCGCTGATCCTGATTTCCAGGCCACGGTGGACAGCCTGATCGAAGGCGCGGCGTATAGGCCGGCGCAGGCCAATTACAATGACTTGCTGCAGTGGCTCCTGTGGCCGGGGGTCACGTTGATGGTCGTCTCCGCCCTGGTGTCGTTCGCGTTCTCCTGGCGCTCGATGCTGAACGCAATCCCGGGGCTGCGGCGCAAGGGCGCCAACTCCGCGAACCCGCCGCTCACGCCCGAGCAGACCGGCGAGGTGGCCATGAAGTGGTTCATCGTCGCCCTCATTTGCGCCCTGATCCTGTCCACCACCCTGCAGATCGGCCTGTTTCAGATTTTCTGGTGGGCAGCTGTGCTCGGCATCCTGCTCACTTTCGTGCTGGCCGTCGTGGCGGCGCGGGTCTCGGGCGAGACCGGCATCACGCCCGTGGGCGCGATGGGCAAGGTCACGCAGCTTCTGTTCGGCGTGATGACGCCGGCCAGTCCGGCGACGAACCTCATGACCGCCAACGTGACGGGTGGGGCGGCGAGTCAGTGTGCCGACCTGTTGCACGATCTCAAGTGCGGGTATCTGCTGGGCGCGATGCCGCGTTATCAGACGCTCGCGCAGATTTTCGGGGCGGCGGCGGGCGCGATGGCCGGCTCGGGCATCTATCTCATCATGATTCCGAATCCGGGCGAGCAGTTGCTTACGGCGGAGTGGCCCGCGCCGGCGGTGGCGGCCTGGAAGGCGGTGGCCGAGTTGTTCCAGGTCGGCTTTGCGGCGCTGCCACGAGGTGCGGTCTATGGCATGATTGTAGCGGGCGTCCTGGGTGTGATCATACCGGTGGTCGAGAAGGTCTGCCCGAAGCGCTGGCTGTTGGCCATTCCGAGCCCCGCCAGCGTGGGCCTGGCGTTTGTGATTCCGGGCCACAACTCCATCTCGATGTTCCTGGGCGGCCTGATCGTATTGTTGCTCGGGAAGCTCTGGTCATCGTGGAGCAAGCGCTTCGTCGTGGCCATTGCGGCCGGTCTCGTCGCGGGCGAGGGCATCACCGGCGCGGGCCTTTCGATCTGGAAGACGGTCACGGACGCGCTGGCCCAGCTCTGACGCCCCGTCGGAGCGGGATCAGTCCGTTCGGGACGCGGGCTGGCCAGCGAGTTGCCGGTCGAGTTCCGCGGGGGTCGTTACGGGCGGCAGGCAGGTTTGGTCGCGGCATACGTACACCGTCGGCCGGCCGTTCACGGCCGGCCGATTCGCCAGGAGCGGCGCGGCGCTGCTGCCCTCGGCCTGGCTGGGGTCGTGCAGGGCGATGACGCGGTTGGGGCTGTACGCGCGGTGAATCCGAGTCAGCAGGGCCTGGGTCTCCGGGTCGGCGGGGGGGCCGATCACGGCGAATTCGACGGGGCCGGCCAAGGCGAACTCGGCGGCGGCCAGGAAGCGTTCACTTGACACGGGTGACTGGGCGACATCGGCCGCGAACGCCCGCATCATCCGTTCGGCCCGGGCGCGATAGTCGCCGTCGCCCAACAACGCGCTCAGCCGGAGCAGGTTCATCAACTGGAGCGAGTTGCCGGCCGGCGTGGCCCCGTCGTGGACGCCCTTGGCGCGGGCGATGAGCTGTTCGTGATCGTCCGGGGTGAAGTAGTAGCCGCCGTGGTGCTCGTCGCAGTAATGCGTGGTGAGCGTGCTGTTCAGCGCGACGGCCTGTTCGAGCCAACGCCGCTCGAACGTGGCCTCGTAGAGTTCGATCAGTCCGTCGATCAGGGCGGCGTAGTCGGTCAGGAAGGCGGTTTCCAGGGTGCGGCCGGCGCGATAGGTGCGCCGGAGCCGGTCGTCCTGGTGCTGGTTGGTCAGGATGAAGTCCGCGGCCCGCGCGGCCGCCTGGGCGTAGCGGGGCTCAGCCAGGACGGCTGACGCGCGGGCCAGGCTGGCGATCATCAGTCCGTTCCACTCGACGATGATCTTGTCGTCGCGTCCCGGCGGCACGCGCTGTTGGCGGGCTTCGAGGAGCTTGCGGCGGCCGATTGCGAGGCGCTCGGCCAGTTCGCCCGG
>CAZYGM010000353.1:0-2481 GCA_964647015.1 uncultured Planctomycetales bacterium
AGGGAGCGGTGCCTTTCAAACCCTCCGCCGCACCGGTCCTTCGTCCTACTTGCGCAGCTCCCTAATCCTGCCGCGCAGGAGGTCCAGGGACTCCGGCTCACCCCAGTTCAGCCGCCAGACATTCCGGACCGTCCCCTCCGCGTCGATCAGCAGCGAGACCGGAACGTACTCCGTGCCCAGGCGGCGCAGGAACTCGGCATCATGTGCCACGATCATCGGCAGCTTCTTGTCCTTCAGGTAGCGCGCCAGTGCCGCGCCGTCCCGATCGATGCTCACCGCGACAATGCGAAGGTCGGCGAACTCTTGTTCGCTCTTCAGGCGGGAGAGCGCCTCCAGCGCCAACTTGCACGGGGCACACCACGTCGCCCACGCGAGAACTATCGCAGGTCCCTGTCCACCCTCTGCGATCAGCGCCGACCTGCCGCCGCCAACCAGCGGGACCTCCCACTCGCGCACGCTCTGTCCCACCAGCGGCGATTCAGCCGGCCGCAGCTTACCCGGATCCACGAACTCATACTCGGCCGGCGCGCCGAACTCGAACTCCCTTGCCGCAACGTTCGTGCGAACGTTCATGTCTTCAAACTGGTACGCTCGTCGGCTATCGCCGCCCTGCACCACGAAAGGCCAGGGCGCACTGGCGGCCACCACGCTCTCCTGCAGGAGCGGCAGAAATGTCTTGCCGTCACATACGATCCGTATCGTCTCCTTAGCCGTCAGCGGCCCGTGTGAGTGCTGACTTGTCGCAACGAGCACAACGCACTCCCGGCCGTCGACCATTTCCCGGCCGGCCCTCAGCGTCTCGGCCATCTGCATATGCTGGAATAGCTCTGCATACGGGCTCGGCTTCGTGACCCAGCATTCTGCCAACCGTGCCAGCGCGAAGCCGAAGGCCTGGTTGTCCAACAGCAGCGGCACCGGCCCGGCTTCGTTGCGCTCCCCCACCGAATACCGTGTCCAGCGCCGCCCCCTTCGGTCGCATTCAACTACGCTGCTGCCGTCGGACAGCATCAGCGCCAGGTCCTCACCCGCGCGCCCGGCGCGCACGCGGAACCGACTACCCTCCGCCATGAGCACGTCAAACACCAATTCATCGGCCTCATCACCCGACGACGAGCTGAACCGGCAGATGAACGCGACGGCTTCCAGCTCTTCAAACGCCCGCACAGCCTGCCGGATGACCTCCTGCGGATCTACGGACGCATCCGTTTGCCCCCCCCGCCCCGCTTCCTGACCCGACAGCACCGCCAGCAACAGCATAACCACAGCGCCAAGCATTGACCTGCACACCTCTGAGGCAAAAAACAGCGCGGCGCACACTGCTGCGCGCCGCGCCTAATTCGACAAGCTGTCCATTCCGAAGGCAGTCGGATTCGCCCCTGCGAGCAGCCCACAAGCTCACCAACGGACTCTGTGCTGATGTCGCCGATCCGTAACGCTCTGATCCACAACCGGCTACGCGGGAGTGCTGCAGCTCCAACTGCACGTCACCGCGCCCGTCGACGGGTCGCAACTATAGGTGAAATTCTCCACGACGCCTCCCGCCGAATGACAAGTATTCTGCGCATCGTTGAAACACTCCGCATACGTCGGACTACAGCCGGCGTCGTAATGTTCCATTGTCTCGATATGGACAAAGAGCCCGCCGGCAAACGCGGCCAACGTGCCAATCGGCAGCGCCTCGACCACAACACTTGGCAGGTCAAACGTCACGACCGCGCCACCGCCGGTCGATGTCGCGCGCAGCCCACCGCCGGGCGCCGGCCCGAGGTGCAGCGCATGCCCCGGCGCCTTGGTGAACTTCACGATGTATTGCCCCTGCCCGGCCGGTATCAGCTCCACGTCACCGACCGGACACACGCCTAGCGTGACGGACATGTTGTTGACGACCACTCCACCCGGGCCCGTCGTCTGCCCCGCGCCCGTGATGGTCACCTTGCTCTCGAATTCGCTCGCCTCCTGGAAACTGCCACTGAAGCTCAACTGGGTGGTGTGAGAATTGCTCAACTGCACAATCGTGAGCGGAATCACGAACTGCTGGGGCGGCGGCGAACCATCAGCGCGCGCTTCGTGCCTGCCGCTGCATGCCAGCACGCCGCACATCACCGCAAAGATGAGAACCGCCCGCAGTGTTGTCCCCGGCCTGACCGCCAACCAATACAATGAATTCCCGACCCTGTTGCAGCCCATGTGAACCTCCTGCACCCGTCGAAATGCGGGAGCGCCAGAAAGCGCCTGACGACCGGGCACACCCGGCCCGGCGCCATTACGCCAAACATGCTTTATCTACCATAGCATATCGGTCGTTGAGTGTCAATACCTTTTACCGCCGCCAACTCGCCCCGCGCCGTTCCATTCGCCCTGCCCCGGACGTACCACGAAGACCACAACTACCGTCCGGACAGTCCGTTACGCCTCAACGTCAAACTGCATACGTGACACTTCACCCGTCGGCACGATTCTCCGATTTCACGAGAAGCTGCG
>CAZYGM010000354.1:0-2480 GCA_964647015.1 uncultured Planctomycetales bacterium
GAAACTTGCGGCGGCGGGTCATTACTGGGCCAGCCGCTCGGCGTCTTCCGCGGACATCTCGAAGTTAGTGCAGACGTTCTGGACGTCGTCGTGTTCCTCGAGCGCGTCGATCAGTCGCATCATCTTCTCGGCTTGTTCGCCCTGGAGCGTGATGGTGGAGGAGGCGACCATGGAGACCTCGGCGCTTTCGGGCTTGATGCCGGCGCTTTCCAGGGCCTGGCGGACATCGCCGAAGACCGCCGGGTCACAGCTCAGCTCGAAAGCCTCGTCGCCGATCGGCTGAACGTCGTCGGCGCCGGCCTCGAGGGCCAGGTGCGTGAGGGCTTCCTCGTCGGCCTGCTCACGGGCGATGACGAAGATACCGCGCTGGTTGAACATCCAGGCAACGCAGTTGGTGGCGCCGAGGTTGCCGCCGCGGGTTTCGAAGATCTTCTTGATTTCGGGTGCGGTGCGGTTGCGGTTGTCGGTCAGGGCGGTGCAGAGGATGGCGACGCCGCCGGGGCCGTAGCCCTCGAACACCATTTCGACGTACTCGGTTTCGCCGCCGGCACCGCTGCCCTTCTTGATGGCCCGGTCGATGGTGTCCTTGGGCATGTTGGCGTCTTTGGCGGCGTCGATGGCGTAGCGCAGGTTGAGGTTCATGGAGGGGTCGCCGCCGCCCTGCCGGGCGGCCACTATGACGGCGCGTGAGAGTTTGCTCCACAGCCGCCCGCGACGGGCATCCGTAACCGCCTTGGCCCGCTTGATGCGGGCCCAATGAGAGTGTCCAGCCATGCGTAAGCCCTGCTTAAGGTAACCGGCACCATTCTACGAGAAGCGGCGATTGGCGCGAAGGGCCGGCGCAGCACGCCGGCCGGAAGGCGTGGCGGGCCGGCTCAGGTGTCGAGGTAGAGGGTGAACTCGTAGGGGTGCGGGTAGACGTTTATGGCCTGGGTTTCGTCGGCCCGCTTGGTGGCGGTCCAGTGCTGGATGAAGGCGGCCGGGAAGACGTCGCCGCGCAGCAGGAAGGCGTGGTCGGCGGCGAGGGCGTCCAGGGCGTCGTACAGCGTGCGGGGCAGCGCCGCGATATGGCTGCGGAACTCGGGGCTCTCGCGCTCGATGTTGACGTCGTAGGGACCGAAGTGATGCTGGCGCAGGTCGATGCGCGACTGGATGCCGTCCAGGCCGGCCATGAGCATGGCCGCAAGCGTGAGATATATGTTGCCGGTGAAGTCAGGCGGGCGGTACTCGATCCGTTTGTCCTGCGGCTGGATGGCGTAGCGCGGGACGCGGATCGCGGCGGAACGGTTGGCGAGTGAGAAGAACAGGTTAACCGGGGCCTCGTAGCCCTCGACCAGACGCTTGTAGGAGTTGGTGGAGGGGTTGGTGAGGCCGGCCATGGCGCGGCCGTGCCGGAGCAGGCCGCCGATGTACTGGAGCGCAAGGTCGCTGAGGTTGGCGTAGTTGCGGCCGGACTCGTCGAAGAAGAGCGGGCGGCCGGCCCGGTCGAGCTTCTGGTGTACGTGCATGCCGCTGCCGGCTTCGGCCGCGAGCGGCTTGGGCATGAAAGTGGCCAGACGACCGTGGCGGCGGGCGACGTTCTTGATGACGTACTTTATGAGCATCGTGTGGTCGGCGGCGTCGAGCAGCTCGGCGAGCTCGATCTCGATTTCGCATTGGCCCGGGGCGCCGACTTCGTGGTGGTGGTACTTGACTGGCACGCCCAGGTTCTCAAGGGTCAGCGTGATTTCGCTGCGCAGGTCGTGCAACTGCTCCAAGGGCGGGACACGCATGTAGCCGCGCCGGGGGGGAATGGCGGGCGTGAGGCCTTCGGTCTCGACCTCCGGGGCCGTGATGCGGAAGCCGGCGCCGTGGGGCTCGTTCCAGACCTCGACGCGTTCGAAGACGTAGAACTCGAACTCCGGGCCCATCCAGGCTGCGTCGGCGATGCCGCTGTCGCGCATGTACCGAACGGCCCGGCCGGCGATGGTGCGCGGGTCGCCGCCGAAGGGTTCCTTGGTATCCGCCGTCACGGTTTCGCAGAGGAAGCTGAGGGTGGGGTCCTTGTAGAAGGGGTCGATGAAGGCGGTGTGTGGCAGCGGGCGGGCGGCGACGTCGCCGTTTTCGACGGTGCTGAAGCCGGCGCCGGAGGAGCCGTCGTAGCCGACGCCTTCGTCGAAGTGCTTCTGCGTGAATTGGCGCGCTGGGATGGTGACGTGCAACCACTGGCCGGCGATGCCGGTGATCTTGAGATCGACCATCGCTATGTCGTTATCTTTTATGTACTTAAGTGCTTCGGTGGCCGAACTGAACACGCACTGACCTCCATTCGCCCCTTGCCTTGTTCAGGTAGCATGCCGCGAGCGGCACTTTTTGTGCCAGGGGTCGGCGCGGCAGACACCGTAGATTATCGGCTCATGGCGGGTCAGCAGTCCGGCAGAAAACGGGCCAGGGCGAGCGGCCCGGTGGCGCTGATGCTGCGGACGGGTGGGGCGCTCCCG
>CAZYGM010000355.1:0-2460 GCA_964647015.1 uncultured Planctomycetales bacterium
CCAGCGCCCGCCGCCGCGCATCGACCGCCAGCAGATGATCTATGTCAACGGTCATGTTCTTGTTCCGGACCGCCTGCTTGACCAGGTCCGGGTTATCGCGAATCACCTTGATGTCAATCATGCATCTATCCCGACGTAACCAGCGGCCTCCCCGTTAACCAGGCGGCATTATAGGCTCGGCATCACTCATGGCGAGCCCGACGCCGGCTGCGTCGCCGCCGCGCCCGGCGACTCCCACGGATTCAACACCCCGCCCGCCAACCACGCCGCGATACTCTCCGCACTATCCAGGCCGACCAGGTGCTCAAACCGCGCCGGCGGCGCAGCCTTGGTCGGCCAACGCGCGGCAGCGTCCGCCTCCTCCGCGTCAAACGCCGCCCAGCTCTCGGCCACCGCCGCCCGCACCGCCGCCGCGTCAACGTCCCCCACCACCACAATCCGCACCCCCCGCCCCACCTGCCCCGCCGCCACCAGTGTCTTGAGCAATACGCCCTGCAGCTCCACCATCTGCGGCGCCCACTCGCCGACGCCTTTTGATGCCAGGCCGCCAATGCTCCCCGGCGCATCGCCATCTACGCCACACGCCGCCAAGTCCAGCCCGCGATACGAAAGGTAATCCTCCAGCGTTGTCCGCGGCCACTTCCCGCCGCCTTCTTCGGCCAGCCGCCGCAAAGCCTCCTCAGGCGCTCCACCCCGCCAACTGACCAGCGTCCGCACGCTGGCCAACGACAGCCCTGGAATCGGACACATGATCAGTTCAACCCCCGACCGCGGGCGCTCATGCATGACCCACCCCGCCGCCCGAGAATCGCCCAGCTCCCCAACGTTCGGCACCTCTACTGCCACCGGCCGGCTCGGCGCCGTCGGTCCGCCCGCCTCCACATCACCTGTAGGCGTCAGCAGCACCATCCGTCCCTGCCGCAACAACGCGGCGGCCGCCTGCAAGTCAGCCACGCTCACGCCGGCGATCTCGCCCCGCTCGTACTGGAACAGCCGCGCATCCCCCCCTACCACTTCGTTCCAGCCCCAAGCCAGCGCACGCGCGGCAAAACGCTCATGCCGGTCCAGCCAAGCCCGCTCCGCCAGCGCCCGGGCCCGATTCAGCGCCAGCGGCGTCGGCACCTCCCGCGCCACTTCCTCCAATGCCGCCACGACCGCCTGCTCAACCGCCTTGGCACCATCCGCGCGCAGCTTCCCCGCCGCCCCACTCTCCGCATCCGCCGCCCGGATCTCCAGCGCGGCCACCCCCGCCCCCCGCCACACGTCGCGCCAGAGCGGCCGCACCGTCAGCCCCATGCCCGCCAGCCGCCCGGCCAGCACACCATCAACCCGGTTGCACAAACGCTGCATCAGAACATCGATCGCCCGGTTCTCAAACCGCCGCACGCCCGGCGTCGCCCAGGCGACGACCACCGTCCCCCGCTCCGCCCCCGGTTCAATCACCCGCCCCGTCGGCGCCGCTTCACGCGCCCACGGTCGCTCCGGCGGCTGTGCCCACGGCAACTCCGCCGCCCGCCCGCGCGCCACCTCCAGCGCCCGCTCCGGCTCCACATCGCCGACAATCATCAACACCGCATTCGCCGGCACGAACCAGCGGTCAACAAACCGCTGCAACTCCGCCGGCCCCACACTCGTGAGCGCCGCCGCGTTGAAATCCCCCACCCGCCCGTACGGCTCGTCACCAAAAAGGAAACGCAGCAGGCCCGGCGCCACGCCGGTTACTGCGTGGTCGCGCTTTGCCGCCGCCAGGGCCCTCGCAACGTTCGCATCCGTCAATACCAGTGGCCACAGATGGTCCAACTGCTCAACGATCAGTCGGCTCACCATCTGAGGCGGGCCGACAGCACCGAAGTAGCACGCCCCCGGCAGTGTCCCCGTAGATCGTTGTGCATCGAACCCCGGCACGTCGCGCGCTTGCGAACTGCGCTGCGCAAGCACCTCCCGCACCAGCCCACAAAGCCCGGCCTGACCCGCCGGATCGTCCGCCGCGCCCACGCCATACCACGCCTGCACGCTCACCAGCGGCAACGTGCGGTCCGCCACAACGACGATCCGCAAGCCGTTGTCGAGCTGCTCAACGCGCACCACCGGCTCAGCCGCCAGAACCGGCCACACCAGCAGCACCGCCGCGCTTACCGCCCAGGTTTGCCACCAGCACCCGCGCGACCGCAAACCACTCATGATGCCCGACTCGCTCCGACTCAACACGCCCTCACTCCACCACCCAGCCGCGCTTCACGACACCGCCGACCCGAAAAACACTTGATCGCCCGCCAACTTCCCCTATCGTACCAGTCAACACGTAAGCCCGGCGAGCAGCGGCGCGGCAACTTCGCGCCGGCCCAATGCTGACAGTGCCGGCGGGCTCTTGGCCACGCGACTCTTGGGCCTTTTCGGGGCATGTGATATGAAAGTCGCACTCGTCTCCACGCACACGCACCCCATCGCGCTCGGCATGCG
>CAZYGM010000356.1:0-2459 GCA_964647015.1 uncultured Planctomycetales bacterium
GCCGGCCTGCTGGCGGCAAGCGGGGCGACGGTGGTTCTGGCACAGTCTCCGGCGGAGGAGGGCTGGACTTTTACGGTCGGCTCCACGGCGGCGAGCGGGCGAAGCATTGACGACCTTTGCGGTCTGGTTGTGCCGGAGGACTGGCAGAGCGGCGCGCCGGCGATGGCGCGGGGCGTGCGCCTGGGGCTACCGGCGGCGTACGACTGGCGCACGATTACCGGCTGCCCGCCCGTGCGTGACCAGGGGGCCTGTGGGAGCTGCTGGGCATTCGCGACGGTGGGGGCGCTCGAATGCAACATCCTGATTCAAGACGGGGACGTGGTGGACCTGTCGGAGCAATGGCTGGTAAGCTGCAACACCAGCGGCTACGACTGCGGCGGGGGGTGGTTCGCGCACGAGTATCACCAGTGGAAGACGGACTCGTGCGGCGGGACCGGTGCGGTGCTCGAGGCGGACTTCCCGTACGTGGCCAGCGCGGCGGCGTGCGGTTGTCCGTATGCGCATCCGTACACGATCGAAGGATGGGCCTACGTTAATCCAAGCCAGGCTATTCCGGCGGTGGCCGACATCAAGCAGGCGATCATGGAGTATGGGCCGGTGTCGGTCGCGGTGCGGGTGGATGCCGCGTTTGCGGGCTACACCAGCGGCATTTTCAACGCCAGCTCAGCAGGGGCGGTGAACCACGCGGTTCTGCTGGTGGGTTGGGACGACAACCAGGGCACCAACGGCGTGTGGTTTCTGCGCAACTCGTGGGGGCCGGGCTGGGGGGAAGACGGATACATGCGGATCGCGTACGGCTGTTCGAGCGTCGGCTACGCGGCCTGCTTCGTGACCTACGCCGGTCAGGACGGGCCGCAGATGGACGTGTCGCCGGCCGCGCTGGATTTCGGGAGCGTGGCGACTGGTGATTCCGACGAGCTGACGCTGACTGTTTCGAACACGGGCACCGACACGCTGGTGGGCAGCGCGAGCGGTCTGGCGGCGCCGTTTTCGTTCGTGGGGACGAGCGACTACAGCCTTGCGCCGGGCCAGGACACGACGATCACCGTGCGTTTCTCGCCGGTGCTACAGGGCAGCTTCGCGAATGCCGTGACGCTGACGGGCGGCGGGGGGGCAACGGTGTCGGTGAGCGGGCTTGGTGCGGGCGACGGTCCGAGCGACACTTGTGCTGACGCGCCCGCCATTGCCGACGGGACGTTCAGCGGGAGCAACGTGGCGGCGGGGACGGATGGGGCGGCGTCGTGCGGCGGCGGTGGTACGCAGGACGTCTGGTGGCGTTATGAAGTGCAAGTGCCGGGTACGTTGGCGATCGACACTTGCGGGAGCGATTTCGATACGGTGCTGAGCGTCTACGACGCATGCGGCGGAACTGAGCTGGCCTGCAATGATGATTACGCCGGGTGCGGCGGCGGGACTTCGCGGGTGAGCATGGTGTCGGCGGCTGACGCGACGTACTACATACGCGTGGCGGGGCGGGATGGCGCGGCGGGGGCGATTGTGCTCAACGTGGCGACGGATGAGTTGACGCCGATCATCTCGGGGCGGGTGGTGACGACGGGCGACGTTGGGCTAGCCGGCGTGACGCTGATCGGCCTGCCAGGGGATCCGGCGACGGATGAAGACGGTTACTACTCCGCCACGGTGTATTACGGCTTCACCGGGCAGGTAACGCCGCAGAAGACCGCGTATTCGTTTACGCCGGCGAGCCGGAACTACACGGGCACGACGAGCGACGTCACCAACCAGGATTACACGGCTGTTCCGCCGAACTTCGTGATATCGGGCGAAGTGACCGAGGGTGATGGTCAGCCAGTCGCGGGCGTGCTGATGGTCGGATTGCCTGGCAATCCTGCCACCGACGAAACCGGGTGGTACCACGCGACGGTGTCGCAGGGCTTCGCGGGGACGGTGACGCCGACGCGGTCCGGGTGCAGCTTCGTGCCGGCGACGCGCAGTTATGCCAACGTGTCCACGGACCTGCCGTCGGAGGACTACGAGGCGGACGTGTGGACCGGGGCACTGCGCGTGACGCTGTCGCCGAGCGCGGCGCTGACGGCGGGCGCCCAATGGCGTGTGGGTGGCGGCGCCTGGCTTAACAGTGGTCAATTGGTCAGTGGTTTGCCGGTGGGGCAGTATACGGTCAGCTACGCCGCTGCGGAGGGCTGGTCCCGCCCGGCGGCCGAGTCCGTGACGATTGGGCGTGACGCGACGGTAGTGCTGGAACGTGAGTATTCGCAGCAGCGCTACCTGCTTACCGTGACGGGCACGTCGGCGAGCACGGGCGCGATCCTGGCGTTGCCGGCTCCGGATGACAGCGGGCGCTACATCCATGGTACGCTGGTGACGCTGACGGCCGACCTGGTCCCCGGTTTCCACGTAAGTAGTTGGAGCGGCGTCGATGAGGTTGTCGCGGACGACACGGCCACGGTGACGATGAGCCGGGATCGGACGGTGACGGT
>CAZYGM010000357.1:0-2442 GCA_964647015.1 uncultured Planctomycetales bacterium
GTGCGGCGATTCTCGCTGATGCGGATCATCTCGCGGCCGTAGTAGTTGCAGTAATCGATGGCCTCCGAGACGTCGGCGTCGGCCTCGCGCCACGGCTTGGCGCACTCGATGACTTCCCACGCGGCCAACTCCGCCCGGCGCTGCTGCATCAGGTCGGCCAGGCGGAAGAGCACCTCGGCGCGCTCGGCGGGCGGAGTCTGCCGCCACGCCGGCCCGGCGGCGACGGCGGCCCGCACGGCCCGGTCCACTGCGGCCTCATCCGCCTGGGCGACCTTGGCGACGACTTCGCGCGGCCGCGACGGGTTCAGCGACTCGCTCCAAGTCCCGGTGGTCACCGGCGCGCCGGCGATCAACAGCGGAATCTCGCCGCCCATGTCGGCCCGCACCTGGGCCAGGCCGGCCACGATCTGTTGGCGGTTAGGCTCGTGCGTGAAATCGGTATTGGGCACGTTCTCAAACGCATCCATGATGGGTTCCTCGAACTCATAGCGAACGGTGGCGGGCCGCTCGAACGGGGGTGTCTTCCGGCCGATGTCGTCCGGTCGGCGGAGCAGCTCGGACGCCGGCGTGTCGGCAGATTGCCGTAAAAATGATTCGTTGGCCGTGTTTTCCAGCAGGCGCCGGATGAAGTAGGCCATGCCGGCCAGCAGCGGGCCGTAGGGCGTGTAGATGCGGCAGCGTTGGCCCATCTCGATGGCGGCACGCTTGATCGGGTCGCCCATGCCGTAGAGCATCTGGAGCTCGAACGCCGTGCCGGGGATGTCCCACAACTGCCGCAGGGCCATGGCGTGCGCCAGGCTGCGGATGTTGTGGCTGGCGAAGGCGGTGTACACGTGCTGGTGGTTGGCCAGGAGGGCGTGCGTCATGCGCTCGAAGCAGGCGTCCGACTGCCACTTCTGCTCCCACACCGGCCACGGCCAATGGGCCTGGTCGGCCCAGACCGTTTCAGAATCCCAATAAGCCCCCTTCACCAGGCGGACCCACAGGGGCGTGCCGCGGCGCTTGGCGTATTCGATCGTGCGGGCGCCGTCCTTGTCGCCGTCCTTCAAATAGGCCTGGAGGACGATGCCGAAGTGCGGGTAGTCGCGGAACTCACTCTCCATGAAGAGCTCTTCGCACAAGTCAAGCGTCAGGTCCTTGATGGCGTAGTGCTCCATGTCGATGTGCACGTGCGCGCCGCCGGCCATGCTCTTGCGCAGCAAGGGCCGCAGCAGGTCCTTGGCCCGCCGCTTGGCCGCCTCGGGCGCGATCGGATCAAACCCCGGATGCAGCGACGTCAGCTTGACCGAGATGTTGACGCGCGGAATCTTCTGGCCGTCCGCCTCGTCCACCAGCGGCACGTGCGGCCACTCCCGGGCCAGCTTCGGCAACTCGCTGGCGAGGTCCATATAGGTCTGCAGGTAGGCCTCACCCTCCGAGCGTGACAAGGCCGCCTCGCCCAGCACGTCGATAGTGAAGGCCAGGTTGCGCCGGCGCAGCCCGCGAATCGCGCGCTGCGCTTCGGCCACGTTCGAGCCGGCGATGAAGTTGCCAGCCATCATCAGCGAGGCCCAGCGGGAGAACTTCGCGCAGAAGCGCGGCCACAGGCCATCCAGCCGGCGGAAGTTCATCAGCCGGCTCACCAAGCCGACGAACCATTCGGTCTCCGGCGGGGCCAACTCGCGCAGGGCTCGGGCCGTCTCGGCGTCGGCGGACTCGTGCTGTCCGTTCGCCCCGTTGCGGACATGCTCCGGCAGGACGAAGTACTCGCGCAGGTGGCGCGCCAACTCAACGTCATCGCCGAGCATCGGCAGCGCGTCGATGAAACGAAACGCCTGCACCTTGAACCATTCGTTGGCGGTGCACTGCTGCAGCATCCGCTCCAGCAGCCACTCTTTTGAGAAGGGCCACGGCTGGCTGCCGCGAATGCGGTCAAACATCTCGTGGCCGAGCTTCAGGGTGCGTTCTTCGATCTCTCGTCCTGACACCGTGGTCGGCATGCGACACCTCGGCAAGCGGCGGATTACGACGACTGGACGGCCTGCCTCGTCCAAACCTGACTCAGGCAATCAGCGTGCCATTCGGCCGCCGGGAGTCGGCTGTCATGCGGCCCGGCGGCGTTGGCGTGGCATTGTATGCGCTTGCCGGCGAGCGTGGGAGCTAGCTCAGCCCGTGCGGAAAACCGCCCAAGGCGCTCCGCGGTCTGCCACGCCCTTCCGCCAAACGCCGCACCCAAAACGGGAGGGCTACCCGGTCACCGGGAGCAGCCGAATCGCTGAGCTACGATGTCGTTAAGCTCGCGCGCCAGCCGCGTTTCGTCCAGTGCCACGAGGCGGCCGGAATTCACGACCTCACGCCCCCCGACGAAGACGCGGTCACAGCGCGGGGGCGCGCCCAGAACGAGCGCTGCCAGCGGATCGTGCACAATCGCCCCGGCCAGGGCCACGTCGTCGGCCCGCAGCA
>CAZYGM010000358.1:0-2437 GCA_964647015.1 uncultured Planctomycetales bacterium
GAGATCCTGTACGACCGGCGCGACGACAAGTGGGTGGCCGTCAGTCCATCCGCTGCTACCGAGCGTGGCGACGGGGTCCAGTCGCCGCCGCGCACGCTCCAACCCGCCGAACTCCGGGCGTTGGGCGCGCTGGCGCCGATCTTCAGCGGCCTCGCCGAACTCATGGAGCTCGCCGCGCGGCAGCAGCCAACGCAGCAGGCGCAAGGGGCTGAGACCCCGGTGACAGCCGAACCGCGGCCCGTAGCGGGGCCGGAGCATGCGCTTGAGGAATCGGTTACTGTCCTGCTGCCGGATGCTCCCCGCCAGCAGGAGCCCGAGCAGCGACCGGAGTCGGACGTCACACAAGCTGCCCGGGCGCAGCCGAGCAAATCGCCGTGGCGCTGGATTGTCGGGCTCGTGGCGGTGTTGGCCCTGCTGGGCATTGGTTACTCTGTCCGGCGTCACAACCGCGCCTGACGGTTCCGCAGACGCGAGGGTTTCGATCATGAAAAGGATCCATTGGCTGCTCTGCCTGCTACTGGTCACCGCCGCTTTCGTGTTCTGGCGGGGCGCCATATACGTTCCGGCTCCGGCGGTCGCCGACTACGTCCGTCAACCACCCAAAGCCGAGCCCACGACCTCGGGCACGCCGGTCGCCGAAAGTGATTACACGCTCGCGGACGACGAAGTCATTCGCTTCGTTCCGGTGTCCGATGACGAAGCGCGTCGCGCCTTGTTGACGCGCTTGGGGGTTCGACTGCGCCCGGATTACACGGAGATTGAGGCCGTGACGTTCATCTGGGACGGCGCCCTGCGCTTGGACTCGATTCAATCCGGTACGGGGATGTTCCCACGCCGCTTGTTGGACGTGCTGACCAACTCGCTGAAGGTTCCGCTCCACCGGCTGGACGGCATCGACGTGGCCCGGCAGATCGGGCTGCGGGGAGACTGGATCATCCGGGCCGATGCCGACCTGGATGAGTGCATGTCCTACCTGGAGCAGGTCGTGCAGCGCTCCGGCCATCCTGACTTTCGCATCGTGCGCAAGTCACGCAAATGCCAGGCGCACGACATGCACGGCGCGGCGCACGCTCCGGAGCAGCCCATCGACATCTTCGGCCCGCATCCCGATGTGCCGCCGGCGCGTGTACGTACGGGCACATTGCGCGAGTTCGGCGCGGTGCTCAGCGCGGCCATTCAACGGCCGCTGTCCATCCAGGCCGAGCCGCAGGACCTGAAGGTAGCGTGGCGGGACAATTCCGGTCCCTATCTTGACATGGGGGCGCACATCACCGCCGAGATGGTCGCGGAGCTTCTGGAAGAGGTCTCCGCCGCCCTGGGAGTGACCTTCACGGATTCCGAGGTAGAAACAATCGTCTGGCGGCTCGAACTCGAGCCGCGCCGCCGTACGGGCCGATGAGGCCGCGCGACTGCCGGGCGCAGTCTTACGGCCGCGCCGACAATCCACTCAAACACCCCGTTTAGTTGTCGCGCTGCGCCGCAGGGGCCGTCACTGGGCCGCCGTGTGTGTCGGCTTGGGTTTGGGCTCGTGTTTCTCGAAGGGCGCCACCAGCCGGGTGTAGCCGTCGCGGGCATCGCCCTCGACGGCATAGCCGCTGTTGTGGAACAGGCGCAAGACGCTCTGATCGGATTCGGCCACGTCCGCCGTGAAGCCGGTGATGCCGCGCGCCCGGGCCACCTCGACGAGCTTCTCCAGCAGGGCCCGACCGACGCCGCGGTCCTGCCACTCCGCCCGCACGATGAAGGCGGCGTGGGCGAAGTTGGTGTGCGTGTCCTTGCGGTAGTGCGCTACGCCGATGAGCTTCTCAGTGCCGCCGGCGCCCGTTAGTACCACCAGGCACATGTCGGTGTCGTAGTCGATCTGCAGCGTTTCCTGACGTTGCTCGACCGACATGTTCTTGATCATCTCCAGGAAGGGGTAGTGGCTGATGTCCACGGACAGCTCGTAGAAGAGCGAGCGCAGCGGCGAGCCGTCGGACAGCTTCATGGGGCGCATGAAGACGCGCGTGCCATCCTTCAGCCGCACCCAGGTCTCCCACTCCTCGGGATAGAGCAGCGTGTCAAGCGTCACCTGCATGGCGTCGCGCGGCAGCAACTGGCGCTGCTTGGCCTCGGCCAGCAGCCAGGGCCGAAACTTCGGGTCGCTGATCTGGATGAGCGCCAGGGCGCGCTCGCGAATGCTCTTGCCGTGCAGGTAGGCCACGCCGTGCTCAGTGACGATGTAGTGCACGTCGCCGCGGCTGGTGACCACCCCGGCGCCCTTCTTGAGATAGGGCACGATGCGCGAGTAAACGCCGTCGCCGGTGGTCGCGGGCAGCGCGATGATCGGCTTGCCACCCTTGGAGCGTGCCGCCCCGCGCACAAAATCCACCTGCCCGCCGATGCCGCTGTAGAACTTGGCGCCCAGCGAGTCCGCACATACCTGGCCGGTCAGATC
>CAZYGM010000359.1:0-2400 GCA_964647015.1 uncultured Planctomycetales bacterium
TCAAGACCAAGGCCGGCCGTCAGCATCTGGGCGAATGTGCTGTAGTCTGTGCCGACGTTCATGTCGTGTGCCCACAGTCCGGACGTCCGCGGTGGTCCGATAAGCGTGCCGGTCGATCGCGCGCCGAGTGCGCGGGAAGCCCACGAATTGAAGTGTTCAAATCGGGCGTAGGGGTGGTCAAGCGAGGTAAGGAGCGGGCGTGTCAGGAGTCGGCGGGTCCGTGCGTGTCGGCCGGGCTGGGGGTGACGGGTTGGGCTGCGGCCAGGCGGACGCGGAATTCGGCGCCGCCGTCCGTATTATCCACGAGGTTCAGACGGCCGTGCATTTCCCGGACGATCTTGCGGGCGACGGGCAGTCCCAGGCCGGTGCCGCCGTGGCCCTTGGTGGAGTGGAAGGGCTCGAAGATCTTCTCGCGGTGCTGGCGAGAGATTCCGGGACCGTTGTCCTTGACGATTACGTGGACCTCGCGCCGATGGCTGTCGAAGAGGGTGCGGACGTTTACGATGCCGGTGCCGGGCTGGACGGCGTCAATGGCGTTGGTGACGAGGTTGAGAATGACCTGATGCAGGCCGTCGTGATCGACGGGGATGGGCGGGACGTCGTCGGCCAAGTCGGGGAGTAGCACGACCTTGGCGTCGTCGGCCTGCTTCTGCACGAGCTCGATGACCTCCGCGGCGATCTGGTTGACCGAGAGCAACTCGAAGTGGGGCTCGCGCGGCTTGCTGAAGGCGAGCATGTTCAGGACGAGGTTGTAGGTCCGGTCCAGGTTCCGCTCCAGGACCTGCCAGCCCTGTGTGGCGTGCTTCAAGTCCTGGCGCTCGAGCCCGCGCCGCAGGATGTCGGCCCCGCCGCGCATGCCCTGGAGGATGTTGCGGATGTAGTGGGACAGGTAAGCGACGGCCTCGCCGGCGGCGGCCAGGCGTTCCTGGCGCAGATGGGCCTGGACCAGCCGGGCGTTTTCGATGGCCAGGCCGGTCTGGTGTCCGATGGCGGTAATGAGCTTGAGTTCCGGCTCGGTGTAGGTGTGGCGTGTGACCGGGCAATCGAGGTGCACGACGCCGAGCACGCTTTCGCGTGCGACTATGGGGGCGCAGATTACCGAGCGCATGCCGATGTTCTGGGCGCTCTTTTCGCTGCCGAAGCGTTGGTCGGACACGATGTTGGAGCAGAGCACGCCCGTGCTCGTTTCGAGGACGTGGTTGATGACGGTTTGCGAGGCGATGATGGTGTTGGAGTCGTGGTCACCGCCGGTTGGCCGGTTGCGGAAGCGAACGACCTCGGGCGTGAGGCGTCCGGTTTCGGTGCTGCGCAGCAGGAGGACGCCGCGGTCGACCGCCACTTCCTCGAAGATGATGTCCATGACGCGGGTCAGCAGGCGGTCCAGGGGCAAGAGGTTGCCGGTGACGTCGGACAGCTCGCGGATGACCTTCCAGGCCTTGACGGCGTAGGCGGTTTCGGGGGCGGCGAGCACAAGGCTATCGTCACTTGATGGCACGCTGGCCATGATGGAGGCGTCGATTGTGCCGGCGCCCGCGTCGAGCGTGACCATGTCGCGGGGGATGCTCGCGCCGGAAAGCTGCTCGCTGCGTTCGCTGCCAGTGTAGACCAGCAGGGAGCTGCCGAGACGGATCTGGTCGCCGCGGGTCAGCCGCACGGGCTTCTCGACGCGGACGCCGTTGACGTAGGTGCCGTTGGCGCTGTTGAGGTCGGTGATGGTCCACGCGCCGCCGACGAGGCGAAGATCAGCGTGGCGCCGGCTGACGGTTTGGTCGTTCAGGGGGACATCGCCGTCGGCGCGCCCGATGCAGGCGCATTCGTCAGCGATAGCGAAGGTTTTCCCCTTATCCGGGCCTTGTAGAACAACGAGCGTGGCCACAGGGCACCCATGTCCAGCGAAAGTCGGCGAGGCCGGCAGCCGTGCAGCGGCGGCCGACCGTAACACAATATACGCGGCGGAGGGCAGGTGGGTTTCACCGCTCGCGAGTGGCACACGACTTTGGGCGAGCCAGCCGCGCCGTGGGAACCGCTCGCCTGTCGCACCACGGCCTCGATTCTAGCTTAAAACGGGCGTGAATAGAAGCCCTTTTCGTACTGCTGTGGCGGGCGGTTCAGGCGCCATCGGCACCGCGTGCCCGGCGCTCTTCGGACGTACGTACTGCTAGGCCGTGACCTTTTCCAGTTGTCGGACGGTTGCGGCCTGAAAGCCCTTGGGTGTGCTGCGCAGCTCGTACTCAACCTCCTCGCCCTGGCGCAGAAACTTGAAGCCGTCTCCAGCGATGGTGCTATAATGCACGAAGACGTCCTGCCCCTCGGGCCCGATGATGAAACCATAGCCCTTCTTGCAGTCAAACCACTTCACACTGCCGGTTGTCATGTCCGACCTCCGTCCGCCGCCAAGAT
>CAZYGM010000360.1:0-2399 GCA_964647015.1 uncultured Planctomycetales bacterium
ATCACGCTGCCGACGAAGGTGTACAGGAAGAACTTGTTGGCGGCGTAGCGGCGCTCCGGCCCGCCCCAGATGCCGATCAGGAAATAGAGCGGAACCAGCGTGAATTCGAAAAAGATGTAAAACAACAGCACGTCGCGGGCGGCAAAGACGCCCATCATGCCGGCCGTAAGCGCCAGCAGCCAAGCATAGTACTCCCGCGTGCGGCGCCGAATCGCCGCGAAGCCGCAGGCCACCGACAGCGGCACCAGTACGGCCGTCAGCAGGACCAGCGGGGCGCTGATCGGATCGAGCCCCACGTGATAGCTGATCTGTACATCGCGTTGCTGCGTGATTTCGTCCGTCGCGCTGGACAGCAGCGGCACGCGGTCGCCGACGGCGATCCAGGTGGCTCGGGTGGCCCCCACCAGGTTGCCCGGGCCGGTCTGCCCATCGACCTGGAACCAGAGGGCCAGGGCAATCAGCAGCGACACGATACCCACCCACAGCGCGATGCGCGGCGCCCGCGACTCCAGTCGCTGCGGGAGCAGCCAGATTACCACGGCCGCGGCGAGTGGCAGGAAGATCAGCAGATTGAGCCCTAATGCCGACATCGGTGCATACTCACATCAGTGTGTCAGGACCGGTTCAACCCAGCGCCACAGCAGCAGCAGGATGACGATGCCGATGACCATGCTGAGCGCATAGGCCTGCAGGACGCCGCGCTGCGCGAAACGCAGCGTCAGGCCGACGCCGCGCGGCACCGCCGCCACGAACCACACCAGGCCGTCGACGCCGAAGTTGTCGGTGCCGAAACAGGCGTGCCCGAGGCCGCGCAGCGGCCGCACGAACACGCGCTCGTAAAGCTCATCGACGTAGTACTTGGCATGCCAGAGCCGGAAGAGCGGGCCGAGCAGGGCCGCGTCCGGATCGCGCTGCGGCGCCCGGCCGTAGCGCACCCAGGCCAGGCCGATGCCGGCCAAGGCGACGAGCATGGAGACGTACATCAGCCAGGTGCTGCCGCCCGCGGCGCCGTGGTCGGCCGCCGCCTTGACGATCGAGCTGGTTTCCGGCGAAAGGTAATGGTGGAAGTAGCCGTGCGGCTGCAGGAAGAAAAAGGTCTGGCCCAGGGAGCCACCCACACCCCCGATGCCCAGAACGCCGGCGAAAACGGCGCCGATGGCCAACACCACCAGCGGGGCGATCATCACGGGCGGGGATTCGTGCGGATGCCCGCCCGCCTCGGCCGGGAGCCGCTTCTCACCATGGAAGCACAGGAAGAACATGCGGAAGGTGTAGTACGCCGTCAGGCCGGCGGTAACGAGCATGATGACGCCGACGGCCGTGTGCCGCACGAAGGCCGCATGGACGATCTCGTCCTTGCTCCAGAAGCCGGCCAGCAGCGGGAAGCCCGCCAGGGCCAGGCAGCCGACCAGCATCAGCTTGTGCGTCCAGGGCAGGAAGTGCCGCAGGCCGCTGAATTGGCGCACGTCGATGATGCCGCCCATGGCGTGCATGACGCTGCCGGCCGTGAGGAACAGCAGGGCCTTGAAGAAGGCGTGCGTGAACACGTGGAAGACGGCCGCGTCGGGCGCGCTGCACCCCAGCGCCACGAACATGAACGCCAACTGGCTGATGGTGGAATAGGCCAGGATGCGTTTCATGTCGTACTGGGCCATGGCCATGGTCGCCGCCAGCACCGCCCCGATAACCCCCAGCACCAGCACGACGTCGAGCGCGAGGGGCGCGCCGGCGAAGATCGGCCCGCAGCGGGCGATCATGTAGATGCCGGCCGTGACCATCGTCGCGGCGTGGATCAGGGCGGAGACCGGCGTCGGGCCTTCCATCGCATCGGGCAACCAGACGTATAGCGGGAACTGGGCGCTTTTGCCCAGCGCGCCGCAGGTCAGCAGCAGCGCCACGATCGTGAGTTGGTTCTGGGTCAGGGCGCCGGCGCGGATGTATTCGAACGCCACCGCGTAGTCGAGCGGGTTCTGGCCGGGCTGCACGACGTCCTTGAGAAACATGTAGAGCGCGAAGATGCCCAGCGCGAAGCCGAAGTCGCCGATGCGGTTGACGATGAAGGCCTTCTTGGCGGCGGCCGCGGCCTCCGGCCGCTGATAGTAGAAGCCGATCAGCAGGTAGCTGCACAGGCCGACCGCTTCCCAGCCCAGGTAGAGCAGCACGAAGTTGCCGGACATCGTGAGCATGCACATCGAGAAGACGAACAGGCCCAGGAAGGCGAAGAAGCGCTCGTAGCCGCGCTCCGGATGACCATGGTGATCGCGCATGTAGCCGATGGCATAGATGATCACCATCAGGCTGACGACCGTGACGAACAGCAGCATCACGCCGGTCAGGCCGTCGAAATGGAAGTTGACGGACATCCAGCGGCCGCCTTCGCGGCTGACCTGCTGGCCGAA
>CAZYGM010000361.1:0-2389 GCA_964647015.1 uncultured Planctomycetales bacterium
GCCAGAAGAGTTGCCCGACTGCCTGGCGGCGACGTAGCTGCCCGGCCAAAGTCACTGTTTCGGCGTGGTCGGGGAAGTGGCGGGTAAGCGCCGCCACGATGGCGCCCAGCTCCTCCTCGTCACCGTCCCGTGCGGCGGCCTCGAACAGCATGCGTGCCAGCCGGGGTGCGTGGCGACTATGGGGGTATGTCGCGAAGTGCTGGCGCTGGGCGGCCCGCAGTTCCGGAGCGCCCTCCAGCACGCGTTGCGTGGTGGGCTGGGTGGTAGTCTCCGGCATCTGCTGGGCCAGGCATAGCCTTTGCCAGTAGGCGGCCTCGGCCGCGTTCGGATGCTCTGGGCCAAACGTCCGCAAGTGCTCCGCCACGCGCGCGCACAGCGGCCTCCACTGCCCACCCGCCAACACACCCAACTCGTAAAGCGTACTCAGTTCGAGCCGCGCGGCGGCGACCGCATGGACCCCGCCCGGGTACAGAGACTGGTACAGGCGTAGCCGTTCCAGCAACACCCGGCGTCGCACCTCGGCCGTGTCGAACCAGAGTGTCGATGCGGCCGCGTCCAACGGTTCGGCCTGCAATTCGACAATCCCTGCCCACAACTCTTCTTCGGGCGACACGGGTCGGACGGATACGGCCCCGAGTTGCGGAGCGGTGGTTGGCGGTGTCCCGCCGGCCGAAGTGACTGCAGCTAACGCAATCAGTAGCAGGGCGGCCGTCATGCTACCGGCGCGTTGGCGTGCCCGGGAGCGCTCCCGGGGCGGTTGTCGGCGATGGAAGGGGGGTGGCATCACCAGAAAGCCCAATCGTCAACCTTGAGTACGTACAGATAGAGCAGCAGGTTGGTCAGCGCGTGGACCAGGACGAGGCACATGATGCTGCGCGTCCAGTAGAACAGCGCGTTGAACAGCATCCAACAGAATATGCTGACCGCCCAATTATCCGGATGCTGAACAGTCGAAAGCAGGGACGTCCCCAGGAACGAGAACCACGTGAACTTGCCCAGCGGCACGCGCTCGAAGTTGTCACGGTCGATCAGCCAACGCAGCAGGAAGGCCCGCCAGAAGAGCTCTTCGACAATCGGGACGGCCGTGATGGCCACGATGATCCGCAACGTGACCGTGAGATGGAAGAGCCCGCGGGCACCCAGAACGTCGCGTGGGTCAGTCACGACCTTCTCGCCTGGGTACACGGGCAACCGGCCGCCCAGGCCAAGCCCGTCGAACAGGTACTGGCCGGCGTACCAGAGGTAGGCGGCGGCCAGACCGCCCAGCAACGCGATCGTCCAGTACGGCTTGCCCCAGGCCGGGAGGTGGCGCCTGAACGCCCATACGACCGCCAGCGACCCCACTCCGCGAATCGCAATCGCCAGCCACTCCCAGGTCGGCGGTACGACGCTGGCCAGCCCCAGCAGCAGCAGGTAGACCATGTAGGGGGCCAGCAGCACAACGTCCGGCCGCGTTTGCCCCAGCCGGTCGACGGACTCGCTCAACTGACCCCAGCGAGATGGTTGTGCTGGCGCGGACATCAGGCCTCCGTGCGCACGGGACGGCGTGGCGCACCATCCGCGCCGGCCGCGCGCGACACTATAGCCGCGGCGCCTGGTCCGACCAAGCGCGCGGCGGCATTTCAACCCGCGGCCATGGCAGGGCTTGCGGTTCGGAGTATCCTACCCACGTGGCTGGCCGGCTAACCAGGGAGGGGGCCGGCGTGTCCAAGTTTGGTATCGACGACGGGGCCGGCCGATCGTACGGCCGGCCGAGCTAGTGGGGCGCAGGCTGTGAAGGGCAAGACCATGCGTACGGCGCGAATCGTTCTCGTGATGACGGCGGCGTTGACAGGAATGTGGACGGCGAGCGGTCAGGACGTGACTGCCGAGCAACAGAAGCTGTTGGCCAAGCGGTCGGCCGAGGCCGACGCCTTTCGCAAGCTGGCCGAGATGGTTTACGGCCTGCAAATCAACTCGCGGACCTATGTGCAGGATTTCGTGACCGAGTCCGACCAGATCCGCAGCGACGTGGACGCGTTCGTCCAGGGCGTGCGGCTGGGCGAGCCGATCTTCTACGACGACGGCTCCTGCGAGGTGCCCGCCGAGGTCACGGTCGCCAAAGTGGTCGAGACGCTGCGCGAGGCGCACAGTCGCCACTACAAGGGCAGCAGCGTCAAGTCCAGCGATTTCGAGTCCATGAGCCGGCGCATCGAGAAGCAGGTGCTGAAGGTGATCGGAATGGGCGCGCCGCGGCCGGACCTGCCACCCAACCTGCCCACCGGCGTCGTTGACCTGCTGACGCCGGCGCCCACCGGCCTGCCCCCGGCCATCCCGGACATCTGGAAGAGCATCGGGCCGCAGGCGCGGCTTTCGGCCCAGCGGGCCGCGTATGAGGATGCCAAGCGGC
>CAZYGM010000362.1:0-2354 GCA_964647015.1 uncultured Planctomycetales bacterium
GGCTGGGCTGGGGCCTTGGGGCCGAGTTGGCGGAGGTCGCCGCTGCGGCGGGTGATGGCGGCGGCGTCGAGGGCTTCGACGATGGGGACGACGTACTTTCGGGAGGAGTTCAGCAGGGTGCGGACGTCGGCGACGGTAATGCCGCCTTGCTTCTGGATGGCGTCGGCGACGAGTTGGACGAGTTCCTGCCAGCGGCGCTCGTGTAGCCAGAGGTCGTCGGCGATGCGGACGAGCTTGCGCTGGGTGACGGCGAGGTCGATGAGCTGGCGGATGCGTTTCTCGTTGCGGGGCGTGCAGCAGCGCAGGCCGGCGGCGGCGGGCGGCTGAAAGGCGGCGGCGTCGATTTCGCTGAGGATCTCGTCGTAGAGGGCCTGGTCGGCGGCGGACATCTGCTGGCGCTGGCCGGCCGGGACGATGTGGTCGTGCTCAAGGGCGACTGGGCCGTGCTGTATCCACCAGTCGGCCAGGGCGGGCCGCAGGCGGGCGGGGCAGGCGCTGGGCATCCAGCCGGGTAGTTGGGACAGCGGGAGGCCGGGCAGGCGGGGGTTGTCTTTGAGCAGGGTCTTGAGGCGGCGGTCGAGGTCCTGGGAGAGGGTGGCCAAGTGGGAGTTGTGGGCGCGTAGGCGGAGGGAGGCGGCCTCGATGATGCGGATTTTGCCGGCGCCGGTGAGTCGGCGGCAGGTCTCGGCGGCCTCCTGCTCGTCGGGCAGGCCGGCGCGGAGGGCGAGTTGCTTGTCGGTGAGGGGCTGCCATTCGGCGGCGCGGATGACCTCTTCGAGGCGTTCGATGGGGGCGCCGTCGCGCAGGGCCGCGAGACCGGGCAGATGGGCGGGGCGTCTGGCCGTCCAGGGGCGGGCGACGGGGCGGAGGACGGAGCCGCCGCCGAGGGTACGGTTGCCGCTTTCGTCGCGCAGGATGAAGCGTTGGCCCCAGGCGGCGACGATGGGCTCGGCGACCTTGATTTGGGCGAAGAGGTCTGTGAGGGGGCCCTCGGTCGGCTTCTCCCGCAGGTGGAGTTCGGCGAGGACTTCGGTGGTGGAGATGTGGAGGCGCAGGCGGAGGGTTTGGCGGCGTTCCTTGCCGGGCATGCGCAGGGCGGCGAGCCAGACATCGAGCCAGCGAGTGGGTTCGAGGTAGCCGGGGGTGGCGAGCGTGCAGCCGCGGGCGACCTCGTCGCGTGAGAGGCCGGCGAGGTTGAGAGCCAGGCGGCGTCGGCCGGCGGCGTGGTCGAGGCCGTCGTAATGGGTTTGGAGGTCGCGGACGCGGACGCGCTGGCCGGTGGGCCAGAGCTCGAGCTCTTCGTCGCGCGTTACGGACCCGTGGGCCACCGAGCCGGTGACGACGGTGCCGCGGCCGGCGATGACGAATGCGCGGTCGACGGGGAGGCAGAACCAGCGGTAGGGCTCGGCTTGGCGGCTTTGTTCCTGGGCCAGGCGGGCCAGCAGGTGGCGGAGATCGTCGATGCCGCGGCCGCTCTCGGCGGAAGTCCAGACGCAGGCGAGCGGTTCGATGCCGAGGCCCACCAGTAATGCGCGGACTTCGTCCGCGACAGCCGCGGCCCACTCGTCATCGACGAGGTCCATCTTGGTGAGGACGGCGATGCAGCGGTTGATGCCGAGCAGGCTGAGGACCTCGGCGTGCTCGCGTGTCTGGGGCATGACGGAGTCGTCGGCGGCGACGACGAGCACGGCGACGTCGATGCCGGTGGCGCCGGCCACCATGTTGCGGATGAAGCGTTCGTGGCCGGGGACGTCCACGAAGTAGATGTCGCAGCCGTCGATCTGGGTGTGGGCGAAGCCGAGGTCGATCGTCATGCCGCGGGCCTTCTCTTCGGGCAGGCGGTCGGGGTCGGTGCCGGTGAGTGCCAGCACGAGTCGGCTTTTGCCGTGGTCGATGTGGCCGGCGGTTCCGACCACGAGTTTGGGCGTCGTATCCATGCGGTTTATTGTACGGCGGTGTGCGGTGAAGTGTGACTCCGCGCGGGCGGTGGCCGGCGTGTTGGCGGCGCGGTTGGCTAGGGGCGGTGGTGACGCGTTCTTGAACTAGTGGCACGGCCGAGAGTGCCCCGAGGCGGGTTATAGTTTCGTCGGGCGGGGCGACCCAAGGCGTGCGGGGGAGGTCGTAAAAAAAACCGCACGAAAACCGGCGTAGGTTCTCGTGCGTCGTTCGGCCGTCAAGGCCGAAGCGAGTAGTACTTGCCGACTTGACGGGCTTAGGTGCCGAGGAAGCTGTAGTAGCTCCAGACACCAACAAAAGCCGCAGCCGCTGCGATCAGAAAATCGATGAACCAAGTCCACATAGCCAGTCTCCAAAGTTCGCTTCCACTCGATCAAGCCCTTGCCCCGATGGCAAAA
>CAZYGM010000363.1:0-2352 GCA_964647015.1 uncultured Planctomycetales bacterium
ATACGAGATGGAATCTCGTGACTGGTGTTCAGACGTGTGCTCTTCCGATCTGATAGCGGTGGTTGCGGTTACTTCGATGGTTGGTGCGGATTGCCCATCTCCAGTCGTGGCAGGTTCTGGTGGAATTGCTGTTTGCATGGAAAGCAGATCATCATCGTTTAAGTTCAGCATTTCATTTTCAGTATCACCGGATCCGCTCGGTGCCGATTCAGACGAAGGGGTGGTGAACCCGGCTTCATACACAAGTGCTCCATCCCGGTTGGATAGGGTGCATCCCGAAACGCATAACCCGATCAGTGCAGCAAGAGCTGATATTCGTTGAAACATAAACACCTCGCGTGATCATCCATCCAACGGCAGAACTTAAATAAACAAGATCGTCAGCAGCCTGGCTGTCATGGCTTTCTTGCCGAAGACCCATGGCTTTGCGCCGCCGGCTTTCGCCGGGTTTGCCTTTGTCGGATCGTTAGATGATTCTATATAAATATATCACGGATACGGGGCTGGTGGAAAGATTATATTTTGAATGTTTTTTGTCTGTATTATTAAACAAAAATTTTCATCAGGTGAAAAACGGGTATTGACAAATCAATAAAAACGCCGTAAACTTATGGTATGGTGGTATGACCAATGTACCACTTTACCAAGTCTTTATTGAGAATGGAGAGAAAAAATGAAAAAGAATCTATGGATTGCACTGGCGCTGACCGCCATCATGCTGGCATCCTGCGATGCCATGCCGGCCATCAACCTTGGAGGGGCCAAGGCAGAAGAGGAACTGCAGTTGCAGGAGATCCAGCCGGAACCCACCGAAGCGGTGCTCCCGGAAGGCAGCTTTTTCCGGGACGAGCTGGATGATGACATCAACAACGAATGGGGGCTTCGCATCGTCTCCGGCCTGGAAAAACAACTGATCTGGTCGCAGAACAACGGCAAGCTGCGCCTGCAGACCTTGGGGCCCAATGACGTCAATTATATTTTTATGAACAAGAACCGCTCCTTCGATGATGTCATCGTGCAGGCCGAGGTTGAAAACATCGGGCCATCGGATAATGCATTTTCCCTGATCTGCCGTGCCAGTGAGGATGGCTGGTACGAATTCCGCATCAGCAGTGCGGGCTACTATGAGCTGCTTCGGTTTGACCAGTATCTCAGGGACGAAGGCAAGAATGCATATACCAACTTTGTGGAGAGGCGCATGGGATCGACCAACATCGTAGGCAGTAAGGGCAAGAATGTGTTTGCACTCTCCTGCTCCGGCGATATCATCTCCGCCTTCATCAACGGCGAGCAGGTGGTCTTCGAAAAACGCCCGCTGGCAATCGAGGATAATACCTATGCAGAGGGCAGCATCGGATTCGGGCTGGTTGGATATGGCAGCGAGTTGGATGTGACCTATAACTGGGTGGAAGCGGTTAAGCCGTAACAGACTGCGCACGTTCTAATACAAAAGAAGGAGAGCAGACCTCGCTCTCCTTCTTTGCATTAATCTGAAATCTTGCATGCAAGCAGGATTCCGCTATAATCAAGGGATGGTCGCAACGCCGGGGAAAGGGATATGTCGCTCAATTATCTGGATTTAAAACCCCAAATCACATCCTATGTCGGCCGCATTCAGGCACTCCAGCAGGACATTGCCGTAAAACTGCCATTGGCGATCGACCTGCTGAATACTATGGCAGGCCAAACCGCATCCTGGCTGGTCGATTTTTCCGGCAGGATTCGGAGCCAGCTGGCGGTTGCCCGCTGCGCGCTGCCGGGTGTGGAAGTGGTAAATCAGGCTTTCGATACGTCCGGTGGAACGGAGATGGTCACGCTGCTCGCTTCAGATGGCTCGCAGATCATCCCCAGCGGGCATGATGCGCTTGGGATTGCGTTGGTGAACACCAGCAGGATCGTCTTTCGGCCCAACAGCGGTGAGCCGCCGCAGGTCACGGTGCTGTCCCGCATCCTCGAAAATGCGGACGGGGCTGCGGACAATCGCCTGCCCGGCGAGGAATTCATCACATTGCAACGCGATCTTTCGGAAATGGAGATCTTTGCAGATTGGGAATGTGAAAACGGGCGAAGCACCATTGCCCTCGGCGATGGCCCGCTGGAGCTCTTCCATGAACCCAGGCAATCGTCTGCCTTCCTCGAAGGCTTTCAAAAATATCTCTCAACCATGCGCATGATCTTTCAAAAAGGGATGATCCTGGGCGGTTATATCGATAAGCCGCGCGCCGACCTGGTGGTGCGCATGCTGGAATGGACCATGCCTGACCCCGGCGCATCCCCGTTGTCGGGGGTGAGCGACTCGCAGCTCTTCAGCCGCATCCTGGCTCCAGGCAGGCGATCCGCCATGTTCTCTAT
>CAZYGM010000364.1:0-2348 GCA_964647015.1 uncultured Planctomycetales bacterium
TCTCGTTCAGCGGGTAGTTGTACGGCCCCATGCACAGGACGACGCCCAACGGACTGCGCCGGATCTGGGCCAGGAATCCCGGCTCGACAACAAACCGCGAGCTAATGCGGTCCAGGTCCTTCAGCGCCGCCACCGTGGCCCGCACGTACTCGACCGTCCGGTCAAACTCGCCGGCCGCGTCCGCTAACGTCTTGCCAATCTCCCACATCAGCAGCCGCACCACCGGCTCACGCACCGCCTGCATTCGCGGTATGAACGCTTCGACACAGTGGATTCGCTCCGCCACCGACATCGTCGGCCACGTGCCCCCGCCCCGCCCATACGCCCGGCAGGCCGCCTCCAACGCTTCCTGCGACTCCGCCTCAGTCATCAGCGGGTAGCGCCCCAGCGTCACCGGCGTAACGCCCTCGCCGGCGCCCACGCACACCGGCGAACGCACCTCCTGCGTAGGCCCGGACCAGCGCGATACCCGCCCATTGATCAGGTAGTTCAGCCCCTCATCTGATGGAGCAATGCGGAACTCGGCCGGGACAGCACTCTCCGCCGGAAACACGTTTGCGGGCCTACCCGCGCTCGTCGCCATGGCAATCTCCCGCTTCCAGGTACAAGGTTACTGTCGCCGCCATTCTCCCACATGGCGTGAGAAACAGCACGACCCTTCCCGATCATATGTAGCGGATTAGTGTTGTCAGCCGGCCTGCGTTGCCGAGCGCCGGCCCGGAGCCCCTAGCACGCCGCGCCGCCCGTCGCTTCCACCACCAGCAGCGTGACATCATCGCCCGGGTGCAGCGAGCCGGCCTTGTGGTCGAGATGCTCGCGGACGGCGTCCACCAGCGCCGTCGCCGGCAACGCCGCCCAGCCACGCAACGCGGGCGTCACTTCCGAAAGTTGCGCGCGACCCTTGGCCCCCTCCAGAAAATCCTCTTCCGCCCCGTCGGTGAAGAATATGACCTTCTCACCCGGGGCCAGCGTCAGGCGCGCCTCCTCGAACTCGCCGTCCAGATCGGGCAGTCCCAGCAGGCCTCCGCCCACCTGAATCTGCTCGACCTCATCGCCCCCGCGCCACCGGAATGGATACGGATGCCCGGCCCGCGACAGCCGCAACTCACCCGTGCGCGTATCAAGAATCGCGTACACGGCCGTGATGAACTGGCAGTTGGGCAACTGCTGACGCACCAGGCACGCGTGCAGCCGGGCCAGCACTTCCGGCGGGCTGACAACCGTGTACTCCGCGCCCACCACGCGCTTGGGCTCCAACGCCTGCCGCAAGAACATCGTTAGCAGACCCGCGGCCACCCCGTGCCCCATCGCGTCCGCCAGGAATATCCCCACGTGGTGTTCATCAATCCGGAACACATCGTACATGTCGCCGCTGACCCAACTGGCCGGTCGATACAGAACGGCGAACTCGAAGCCGGGCGGCTCCGGCAGTGCCCGCGGCAAAAAGTCGCGTTGCAGCCGTCCCGCCAGCCGCATCTCCTGGTCGATCTCGCTGAAGTAGCGGTTGAGCTGATCCCCCAGCCGGTGCATATGTTCCAACTCGCGCTCAAAGCGTTGCACCAGCGGCACGTACATGGCCAGCGTCTTCAGCCGGCCGGCCAGCTCCTCCAGCGGCGTATCCACGGCGACCCAGTCCACCAGCGGACCACCCGCCCAACGCAGCTTATCAGACGCTCCACACACCAGCGTGGCCACGTTCCGATCCACCAGACGCTGCAACAGATCCGCCGCCTCCCCCAGCCCCCGCTCATCAGTCGTGTCGGCCACGACCACCGCGATGTCGGGCGTCTCCCCCTCCTGCTCCGTCAGCGCCTGCTGCAGGTCTCGGTGCTGAACCGCCACCCCGGTCTGCGCCAGCCGGGCACTGAGCTGGGCGGCCTGCTTCTCTCCCGGCTCATACACAACGACTTGCGGACGTCCGCTCATGTGGTGCTGTACGCTCTCTGTAAGGCGGCACGCTCCGCTTGCCGTCGCGCGCAGACTGCCCGCTCGCGAAGGGAGACTTCCGCTAACGACCCCTTCGACGGCCTACGGCGCCACCTTGAATACCGCGTCCGATATGACCATGCGGTCCCCCTCAACGACCCCCAGCCGCTTGAATGTGCCCTGCTTGACCTCCAGGGCGAACATGGCCGGCTCGATCGACGGGAACGTCTGCCAGGTCAGGACCGGCATCTGCCAGATCTTCACGATAGTCCCGTCCGCCCGGGCGTACGCTATGTCCAGCGGCGCTATCGTGTTGTGCATCCAGAACCCGCGCAACGCCTCGTCCGAAAAAACAAAGAGCATGCCCTGGTCGTCGGCGATCTCCTCGGCCGGCACGTGCATCAACCCCTCCGTCACGACCC
>CAZYGM010000365.1:0-2340 GCA_964647015.1 uncultured Planctomycetales bacterium
TGCCGGCGCACGCTGGTCCTGCAGGAACTCTGGGGAGACGAATGAGCCCGCTGCCCGATCATGTGTCTGCGGCACACGCCGGCGCCGCGTGTTGTGGTTCAGCACCCGGCGACCTGCCGACGGCCCTCGCCGGTATCCTGAGCGCGCGCAGTGTTATCGTCGGCGTCGGCAACCCGTATCGCGGCGACGACGGCTTCGGACCCGCCGTGATCGACGGCTTGCGCGGGTGGATCGACGCGCCTTTGTTCGACGCCGGCTTCGCCCCGGAGAACTACGCCCAGCGAATCGCCGATCTCGCGCCCGACCGCGTGCTGCTGCTCGATGCGGCCGACCTGGACGCTCCCGCGGGCACCCTGCGTCTGTCGCGGCCCGTGGCCGGGCGGACACTCTCCCTTAGTACCCACGCCGGCGGACTGGAACTGCTGGCAAGTTACTGGGACAGCGTATGCCAAGCCGACTGCGTCCTGCTTCTGGCGCAACCGAAGTCCCTTGCCCCCACGCCGCGGCCGCACCTCAGTGCTCCGCTGCAAGAGGCCGTGCGCCGGGTCCGCCGGGCCATCATCATCGCGAGGCGCCGTGCCGTCACTGCTGCGCCCGGCTTACACCATGCTCTGGTTTGCCCAGCCCGATTCTGAGCCCGGCGGCCGCACCGTCCGGGCGGTGCGCCCGCCGCCGGACCGGCCCGACGCCCTGCCGCAACTGACGTTGCAGGAGCTCTTCCAGCGCCTCGGCTGGTTCGTGTCGATTCGCTGGTTTGCCGGCCTGGCCGCCCTGCTGCTCGTGACGATCGGTTGGTACGGATTCAACGTGCGCGTGCCGCCGCGACCGGTGGTGCTGACGATTGCCGCCGTGTTCTCATACAATGCCTTGTTCCTGCTGCTCGTGACGGACGCATACCGGCGACACCAGGTCAGCGCCCGATTCATCAGCGGCTGCGCCAACGCGCAGATCATCTGCGACATGGTGGCACTTGCCTTCCTGATGCACTTCACCGGTGGAGTCGAGAATGCCTTCATTGTGTTTTTCGTCTGTCCCTTGGTGATCGCCAGCGAGTTGCTGCCAAACCGCATCGCCTACCTCCATGCCCTGCTCGGTGCGGTGCTCATTCACCTGGTTGCCTGGCTGGAGTGTGCCGGCGTACTCCCGCACGTGGCCGTCGGGCACGCGCTGGGCGCGGAGACCTACAAGAACCCCGTGGTAGTGGCCAAGTTCACGGTCGCCCTCTCGCTGCTGGGCTTCGCGACGGTGTTTCTGGCCGGCAGCATCGCCCGCCTGCTGCGCCGCCGTCAGGCCGAACTGGAGGCGGCCCACGCCCGCCTCCGCGACCTGGAAGAATCCAAGAGCTTCCTGATGCGGCGGACGAGTCACGATCTGCGGGCCCCGCTGGATGCGCTGGTCAGCATGCTGCGGGCCGTGTCGCTCCATGCCGGCGCGACCTGCGATCCGACGCTGGCCGACATGCTCGGCCGGGCCGAGGCCCGGGCCGTGGGCCTCACACACTTGATCGACGAACTGCACCGCTACGCCGTTCTGCGCGACGCGACCGTAGAGCTCCGCCGCGAGCGCGTCGATTTGGCCGACCTCGTACAGCAAAGCGTCGGCCTGTACGAGGCGCTCGCCGTGGATCGCGGCCTGCAACTGCACGCCGACTTGGACCGCCCGGCCTTCGTCAGCGGCGATCCGAGCGCGCTGGGCGAACTGATCGGCAATCTGCTTTCCAACGCTATCCAGTACACGCCGGCCGGCGGCAGCGTGCGCGTGCGCATGACGTTGGCGGGCGACCACGTCTCGCTGGCGGTCAGTGATACGGGGATCGGCATACCGCCCACGGCGCTGCCGCGCATTTTCGAGGAGTTCTACCGCGCGGAGAACGCCAAGCAGGTCTTCCGCAGCGGCACCGGCATGGGCCTGCCGATCGTCAAACGCTTGGTCGAGTCCCACGGAGGGGCGCTCGCCGTGAGCAGCACCCCCGGACAGGGCACGACGTTCACCGTCACTCTTCCGGCAGTCGATTGATCCGCAGCGGCGCAGGACGGCTGGACCGCGCGCCGGCCTGCGGGTCATGAGTTCGTGAAACGATAATGACAATCGGCGCCGAAGTAGGCCGGAGAGAGTCGGACAGACGTAGCGACCGCGGTTCATCGCTGCAATCCAGCACGTTGCTCAGGGTGCGCGCACGGACGGAAACGCCCCGCGGAACCAAGGTCCGGTAAATCTCTGACAGGCTTCGATGCTGTTGACACGCCAACGCCCCCAACCACGCGATCACACCCAGCCCGAACTGATGTCGCGAATGGGCCGGCCGGCCTTCCGCTTCCGGACGATGCGGCCGGTCACACC
>CAZYGM010000366.1:0-2314 GCA_964647015.1 uncultured Planctomycetales bacterium
TCAAGCCCGAGGTGTGTGCGATCACGAGCATCAGCCACGATCACATGGCGCAGTTGGGCGATTCGCTGGAGAAGATCTCGGAGGAGAAAGCCGGCATCTTCAAGCCGGGCGTGCCGGTCATCAGTTCGCGGCAGGCGGCGAGCGTGAGCCGGGTGTTGCGCAAGGCGGCCCAGGACAAGCGCTGCCCGCTGCGTGTCGTTGGTGATGATCTCGAGTTCAGCTATCGCTTCGAGTGTTCGCGGGCGACCGGCCCGCACATTCGCGTGTGCATGACCACGCCCACGAGTCGCTTCGACCACTTGCAGGTGCCGTTGCTCGGTGAGCACCAGGCTGACAACTGCGGGGTTGCCCTGGGGGTGGTGGATGCGCTGCGAGAGCGCGGCTATGACATCCCGCCGCAGGCGGCCATTGACGGTCTGGCCAAGGTGCGGATCGAAGGGCGCCTGGAGGTGATCCGGGAGTATCCGCGCACGGTGGTCGATGCGGCCCACAATGCAGCCAGCGTGGCCGCCTTGATGCGGGCGATCGGGCAGAACATCAGCTATGACTCGATGGTCGTGTTGTTCGGCTGTTCGGCGGACAAGGACATCGAGGGCATGCTGGCGCAGGTCCAGCTCGGGGCGGACAAGGTGATCTTCACGACCGCCAACACCCCCCGTTCCATGGATCCGCACGAGCTGCTGGCGCGCTTCCAGGAGAAATCGCACAAGATGGCGCAGGCCGCGCCGAGCATGGAAGAGGCCTACCGGATAGCGCGTAGTTGCGTCACGCGTGAAGACCTGATCTGCATCACCGGGTCGGTGTACATGGTGGGGCAGGCCAAGCGGCTGCTGGCGGCGGGCAAGCTGGACTAGTCGCGAAGCGTGTTAAGTTCTCATCATTAGCGGGTCGGCGAGCACTGGGGCGGCGCGGCTCTGCATGCCGAACGGACGCATTTGCGATAGAATCCCACGTGGTCCAGTGGAATGCGGGTCCGGGTTCGGAGCACGTCGTGCAGACCTGGAAGGAATTCGACGCCAACGTTCTCACGCACAGCGCCGCGCATCATCTGATGGCGGTGGACGACCTGATTCAGCGGTTGGGCTATGCGCGCGTGTCGGACGTGGCCCGGCAACTGAATATCACGCGCGGCAGCGTGTCGATCTCCTTGCAACCGCTGAAGAAAGCGGGCCTGATCGTCCAGGACGAGAACCGCCACCTGCGACTGTCGGAGCATGGCCAGGCGCTTGTGGATGCGGTCAAGGTCAAGCGCCGCATCGTGCAGCGCTTGTTCGCGGAGCTGCTGGGCGTGGCCGAGCAGCAGGCCGAGATCGACGCCTGCAAGCTGGAGCACCTCGTCAGCAACGAGACGGCCCGGCGGCTCATCTCGTTTCTGCGCTTCATGGACCTGCATCGCGACGTGGCGGCGGAGTTTCTCGGGCGTTGGCGAACGGTGGATCCGAGTTGCGGCGAGCAGGCGGCGGCGTGTCCGACCTGTGAGAAGGAGTGCATGGCCCGGAAGGTCACCGATCCGCCGCGGCCCTGAGGGAGGTGCGCGTGTCTCAGCTTTCAATGGACGAGGTCCTGCAGGAACTGCATCGCATCTTCGCCGAAGAGATCGAGGCGGCGATCCGCTACCTGCACCTGGCCAACGCGGTGCGCGGGGTGGAGCGGCTGGTCGTCGAGCCGAAATTGCAGGAGGGTTTCCGCAGCACGATCGAGCACGCCCAGATCATTGCCCGCAAGATCCGCGAGCTGGGGGCGGTGCCCAAGCTGGAACTCAGTCTCTCGCTGCCGCCGGACTCGATCGGGGCCCGAGCGGCGTTTGAGTTGGCATTGACGTTCGAGGAAGCTGCCCTCGAGGCCTACCAGGATCTGCTCAAGAAGGTGGCCGGTGACGTCGCGCTGGAGGAGTTCGTGCGCTCCCAGATCACCATCGAATGTGAGCACATCGCCGAGCTCAAGCAGCTCTTGGCGGAGTAGGCGGGCCGTCGTTAGAAGTTGTTCACGTCGTCGGGCGTGCCGTAGCGGCCGTCGACCCCCGGCGAGATCAGCATGTAACTCTCGCGCCGATAGGGTGTTATCGTACGCTGAGCATCGCCCGCCGCACTTGCTCCGAAGGCGTTCTTGTCAAGAATGTAGTAAACGAATGTGTCCCGGCTAGCAGCGACCCTGTCGGGCGTCAGCTCCTCGGGGCCGAAGTTAGCGATCAAGTGTGGGGCGGTTGCCAGCGCGAAGTTCCAGGGTGGGTAGTCACCGGAACCCGCTGTGTCAAGGCGCATGCCGGTGAACAGGGCGTTGTCCTCGAAAGTGTAGATGCCCGGCTGGTCGCTCG
>CAZYGM010000367.1:0-2311 GCA_964647015.1 uncultured Planctomycetales bacterium
GGTGCGACGACCTTGTCGCCGATCAGCAGGAGCGCGTCGGTATCCGTAGCCGCGCATGAAGCGCCAAGCGGCCGCAGTTCGAGCCGGCGGCCATGACGGCAGTGCCACAGGACCGTCGCCAGGCAGACGGAGGTATGTGAATCGCCATCGACGCTGAGTGTCCGGATCTCGGCGGGCGGCACGTGGGAGAAGATCCGCACGGTCATGGTGTGGCCGTCGGAGCCGATGCAGGCGTCGGAAACGACGCGGTAGTGGCCGTTGCTGCGCAGGACGTCAACCACGGGGATGAGGGCGGCGTCGGCCAGGCCGGTGTCGAGTTGTCGCGACAGGGCTGCGGGGACGTCGAAGCGGCATTGGACGCCAGGATGCTCGGGGAGGCCCTCGATTAAGGGGCGAGCATTCAGGAATGACACGACGCCAAGCCGTAACATCGCTGCTGATTCTCACCAGTTCGCAGTGTCGCCATTCGCGGGTAGTAGTATAATCCCGATGGCGGGCGGTGTGCAGCCGGTGCAGGTGTTCGTGCCGGGGTTTCAAAACAGGTGAAAAGTCGCCACTTGTGGAGGCGACTCCCCCCGGGTGTGTGCTGTCCGCCGAGGTCTGAGGAGAACATCCATGCGACGCGATGGGCTGTTGCGCGTGCTGGTCTGTGCCGGGCTGGTGGTTGTGGTGCAGCCGGCGGCTGCCGGTGGTGTGACCGACATGGCGGCGTACATGCCGGCCGAGACCGCTCTGTACGTCGGTTGGACGCAGTGGCTGGAGCGTGAGGCGCCTGAGCTGCGCGAAGCGGGTTTGTGGGCCGAGGCCGTCACTGGGCTGGTGCGGCAGGAGGCGGGCGAGCTTGATGCGGCCGGCGTCAAATGCCTGCTGGAGTTGCTGCCGCCGCTGCTGACCGGCTCGGTGGGGATCGGGTTGTTCGATGTGCGGGTGGACGAGAATGGGGTGGTGATTGACCTGGCCGGCGTGGTCGATGCGGGAGCAGATACGGCGCAGGTGGTGGAGAACGTGCGGCAGTTCATTGCAGCCGTGGGGGACACCGGCGAGATTCAGGCGAGAACGATACGCGGCGTCGAGTTCAGCGCGCTGCCGCTGGAAGAGGGGCTGGTGCTTTACTGGGGGCTGCACCAGGGCTGCTGCCTGCTGGCACTCAGCGAGCTGGCGGCCGGGCAGGTCATAGATTGCATGAACGGCGCAGCACCCACGCTGGCGGCGGAGGCTGAGTTCAAGTTTGGCCGGGCCAAGGTCAAGGCCGGGCTGGACGGTAAGTTCTTCTGTGCCTACTTCGACCCACAGCGCGTCATGAGTCGTGCCAAGGCGCTGGCGGTTGAGATGTTGGGCGAGTTGCCGCCCACGGTCGAGCCGCTGTTGGAGGAACTGGGGCTGAACGCCTACCGCTCGAAGTACGTGCACATCCACGAGTTGGAGGGAGCGCCGCGGCTGGCGGCTTTTGCGCACGTGACGGGTCCGCTGCGTGGACTGCTGGCATTGTGGCAGCAGAAGCCGCTGAGCGACGAGGATCTGAAGATCGTGCCGAAGGACGCCTATTGGCTGCAGGTGAGCAACTGCGACCTGCGCGCCATGTGGCAGGAGGTATTGCGCGTGATGGGCGCAACTGCGCCTGAGAACGTGCCAATGATCGAGGGCGCGGTCGGCATGGCTGGTGCGATGCTGGGTTTTTCGCCGACGGAGGAATTGTTGCCGGCTTTCGGCGATACGTGGGCGTTTTTCGACGCGCCGGACCACGGCGGCCTGTTGATGACCGGCACGGTCCTGGTAGCTGAAGTGCAGGACGGCGAAGCGCTGCACGGCATGTTGACGCGCACGGTCGAGATGCTCGCGGGCCTGCTGGTGCAGTCTGATGTGACGCTGCGGCAACGGGAGACCGGGCACGGCGCGCAGCGCATCCACTACGTCACGATCGGCGGAGCGCCGGTGCCGGTTCTGCCGGCCTGGGGCTTTGCGGGTGGCCGCTGGGTATTCGGGCTCTACCCGCAGACAGTGGCGACGGCCCTGCAGCAGGTTGATCCGCAGACGCGCGGTTCGAGCATTCTGGACAACGCGGACTTCCAGGCGGGGCGCAAGCTGCTGCCGCGCGAGGTCATAAGCATCGGCTACTTTGACGCCCGCTACTTCACCCGATTGTTCTACCCGCTGAGCACGGCAATCAAGTCGGCGCTGGTATCCCTCATGGCGGAGTACGACGTGCACGTGGACCTGGCGGTTCAGCCGCCCCTGCCGGCGCAGCTCGTCGGCATCAAGAACTACGTGGGCGCGGCGAGCGTGGACGGCGACGGGATTGCCTACACGGGCG
>CAZYGM010000368.1:0-2292 GCA_964647015.1 uncultured Planctomycetales bacterium
TCGTGCAGCCACGCGAAGCTCGTCTCCAGCACATCCACGAACATGCTCATGCCGGAAGGCAGCGCAACTGCCATGATCAGGAACGCGACCAGGGCTTTCAGCGAGAAGCCGATCGTCACGATGTTCAACTGCGGCACGGTGCGGGCAATAAAGCCCATGGCCAGGTTCGCCATGAACAGGGTCAGCACGGCCGGCGCGGCGACGTGAATCGCCAGCACGCCGGCCGCGGCCAGGGCGGCCAACAGGAGGTCGGCACCAAACTTGGCCAGGCCGCCGGCGCCCAATAGCGGGACGGCCTCGAAGGTATCCAGGCAGGCGGCCAGCAGGGCCCGGTGGCCGCCGATGACGAGGTACACGACGCCGGCCACCTGGACGTACAGGCTGCTGAGGATGGCCATGTCCTCGCCGCTGTCGGGATCCACCATGCGCCCCATCGCCAAGCCCGAATTCTGGGCCACCAGCGTGCCACCCATCTGCAAGCCCACGAAGCAGGTGGCGATCACCAGCCCCATCAGGGACCCCACCAGCAGCTCGCCGCCCAGCGCGAGCGTCAAGCCGCCGACCGTGTCCGGCACCGCGGCCGGGAACTCGACAAACGGCGTCACCAGGGCGGCCAATGCCAGCAGCAGCAGCACGCGCACGCGCACCGGGATGGAGACGGCCGCCAGTATCGGCTGCATGGCGAACATGGCGGCCAGCCGAGCCAGGACCATCATGAATACCGGCAGCTTCAGGTAGTAGGCCAACAACTCCAGCGGCATCAGCCACGCTTCCTCCTGCGCGTTGCACTTACGGCCCCTCAGAGCCCCGCGAACAGCGACTGGGCATACTCGACCAGCCGGGCGGTCAGCCACGGCACAAAGAACATCGTGGCCGCCACCATGGCGACTATCTTCGGCACGAGCGACAGCGTCTGGTCACTGAGCTGCGTGATCGTCTGGACCAGACTCACCAACACACCCACGACCACGCCGACGCACAGCACCGGGCCGGCGATGATCAACGCCGTCAGCAGTGCTTCGCGTCCAAGATCCAGAGCGGCCGTAAGGTCCATGCGCGAACTCCCCTGCTATTGCACGCTCGCCATCAGCGAGCCCGCGACCAGGTGCCAGCCGTCGGCCAGCACGAACAGCAGCAGCTTGAACGGCAGCGAGATCAGCACCGGCGGCAGCATCATCATGCCCATCGAGACCAGCACCGTGGCAATCACCATGTCGATCACGAGGAACGGCAGATACACCCGGAACCCCAGCACGAACGCCGTCTTGAGCTCGCTCAGGATGAAGGCCGGCACCAGCGCCGACATCGGCACGTCGCTCTTGCGTATCTCGGCGCCGTCCGCCACGGCCGAACGCGTGGCGTACTCGTACATCAGGTAGACGTCCGCTTCGTTCCCGGCCACCTCGATCTGGTGGAACATGAACTCGCGCAGCTCCGCGCCGGCCACTGCCAGGGCGTCCAACTGCGCCATGCGGCCGGACAGGTACGGCGTCACCGCGTTCACGCGGATGCGCTCCCAGGTCGGCGCCATCACCAGCAGCGTCATGAACAGGGCCAGTCCCACCATGACCTGTGAGGGCGGCAGCTCCTGCGTGCCCAGGGCCCGGCGCAGCAGGGCCAGCACGACCACGATGCGCACGAAGCAGGTCATCATCAGCAGAATGCTGGGCGCCACCGTCAGCAGGGTCATGACCACCAGCACCTGCAGCGTGGCGGTCAGCGACTCCCGGCTGTTGGCCTGGGGCAGCCAGTGGCTCACGTCGGGAATGAAGAACGGGTCGGCCGATGCGGCGGTCTCGGCGGCGAGGCCGGGCGGCTCCGCCTGCCCGTAGGCCGGCGCCGTGAGGATGAGCAGGACGAACAGCACGCAGCCCAGGCCTGCCCGCCAGCGGCGCGTCGTCACCGCGCGTGGGCAAGTCGTCCGGTTGACTGGTGCGTTCAAACGCTCGGCATCCATGCCGACGTGCCTCCGTGCCCGTGTCACCCGGCTCCATCCGGGTGGTAATACTGTTCGTACGGCCGGCGTGGCCCCTTCAGGCGGCCCTAAGCCTGGGCCACCGCGTTCTGCAAGCGTCGCGCGGTGTCGGCCAGCTTACGGCGCAGCGCGCTCAACCGGTCGGTCGGGAATACGCCGGCGCAGTTAGGCTCGGCCGGGTCGCCGCCGTAGGCCCGCGACTCGCCGGCCAGACAGCGTTCGAATTCGGCGGCGTGGCTGTCTTCAGCCTGCTGCAACTCCTGGCCGGCCAGGCGTGCGGCCAAATCGGCGTCGTCAATGACCGATAACGCGCGCAG
>CAZYGM010000369.1:0-2292 GCA_964647015.1 uncultured Planctomycetales bacterium
ACGAACGGTAGGTACCAATCGAGGCTGCCGCGCGTGATGATGCGGCCGTCGGAGCGGACGTCATAGCCGGGATCCAGACCGCCGCGCTCCAGCAGGACGGCGCCGGCCTTGTAGAAATACTCGAAGTCTGGCCAGCCGTGCCGGACCGAGCGCGTGCCGACCCAGGCCAGGGCGGTCATGGTGAGCGCTATGCCCAGCAGACAGGCAGCCCTCACGGCTGCGGGTGCCCGCTGCGGCGCCGGCTGTCCAAGCGCATCCTGCCTTGCCCTGGTCATAGCGGCGTGATTCTAATCCGTTGCCTGATGTGGGGATACGCGCGCCGCGCATTCGGACGGCGTCACTGCGGACTCATGGCTGAATAGCCGCGAGGGCCTGTTCGATTTCGGCGTCGGTGACGTTCGCCGCGCGAACCGTGCTGCCCAGGCCAACCAGCAGAACGAAACGCACGGCACCGCCCTGCCTCTTCTTGTCCGCCTGGCACAGGCGGGCGATTTCCGCCGGGTCAACTCGCCGGGGCAGGCGCGTCGGCAGGCGCAGGCGGGCGATGAGTGCGGCTATGCGGTCGGCTACGGTGCGGTCCAGGCCGCCGCGCTGGCAGTTGATCTCGTTTACCACCAGCATGCCGAGGGCGACGCATTCGCCGTGGCGCAGCTCGTAGCCGAAGTGGTGCTCGAGGGCGTGGCCGATGGTGTGGCCGTAGTTCAGGATGGCGCGGAGGTCGGCCTCGCGTTCGTCACGGCTGACGATGGCCGCCTTGATCGTGCAATTGCGCGCGATCAGCTCGGTCAGCGTGCCCGGCGCTCGGGCCACGATGTCTTCAGCGTGGGCCTCGTGCCAATCGAGGAAGTCCCCGGGGCTGATGGCGGCGTGTTTGACGCTCTCGCCCAGGCCGGCGATGAGGTCGCGCTGCGGCAGGGTGGCGAGGAAGTCGGTATCGACGACGACGCCGATCGGCTGGTGGAACGCGCCGATCAGGTTTTTGCCGGCGGGGTGATTGACGGCGGTCTTGCCGCCGACGGAGGCGTCGATGGCGGCTTCCAGCGTTGTGGGGATTTGGAGGAAGCGGATGCCGCGCAGCCAGGTGGCGGCGACGAAGCCGCCCAGATCGCCGACGACGCCGCCGCCGAAGGTGAGGAGGATGTCCCGACGTTCGATGTGTTGGCGGGCTAGTTCGTCGTAGAGTTGGCGGGCGAGGTCGAGTGACTTGCTGGCTTCGCCCGCCGGCACGGTGAGGACTGTGTTTGGAGGCGTGAGGTGTTCGTGGAGTGCATTGAGGTGCAGTTTGGCGACGTGTTCGTCGGCGATGACGACGAGGCGACAGGGGGGCTTTTCGTGGGGCAGAAGCGCTGGCAGTTGCGCCCGCGCCGACAGTCCTATAATAACAACGTAGGACCTATCTCCAAGTCCTATATTTACGGTTCGCGTCACTGGAAGGTCGCCAACGGCAGCGCCGCCCGCACCTGGGACTGCTGGCCGCGTATAAGATTATGTTGGCAGCGCTTCCCACCGCGCGTGGGTGCGCCGCCAACGCCGAGAACAGGAGCTAAGATCGCAAAATAAAATGACTTAGCAATGAACATGACCGGAACACACCGGCTGCTCGTCGCCGCTACGGTGTTGACGGTTGTTCGGGGTCCAGGTATCATATATGCCCATGAGTCGAGTAGCCGTAAAGCGCTCGTCGTCCGGTAAAAAGGCTTCGCTGCGGACGGCCAGCCCAAGGAAAACTGTCCGCAGACAGGGTCGCTCCGGTATTCGTACCTATCGCGCGGCGCTCGAGTTTGTCAACTCCCGGACCAACTTCGAGACGATGATGCGTCCGGGATACAATCAAGCTAACTTCAACTTGTCCAGGATGTTACGGCTCCTGAAGGAGCTTGGCAACCCTCATGACAAGCTGAAGACCGTCCATGTCGCGGGCACGAAGGGCAAGGGCTCGACGTGCTGCATGCTGGCGGCGATGCTGCAGAACAGCGGTTACAAGACTGGGCTGTATACGTCGCCCCACTTCATGGATATTCGCGAGCGTATTGCGGTTGACGGCCAGATGATCAGCGAGAGCGACTTCACCAAGCTGATGGCGCGTATCGCGCCGGTGGTGAATCGTCTGGAGCGTGACAATCCCACGTTTTTCGACGTGTTGACGGCGGCGGCGTTTCTGTATTTCGCGAGCAAGAAGGTAGATATTGCCGTTATTGAGACCGGGCTGGGCGGTCGGCTCGATTCCACGAACGTCGTCAAGCCCGAGGTGTGTGCGATCACGAGCATCAGCCACGATCACATGGCGCAGTT
>CAZYGM010000370.1:0-2244 GCA_964647015.1 uncultured Planctomycetales bacterium
CGGAGGTCATTGTTTGAAGTGCGATGGGCGCATTACCGCCGATTCTGACACTTCCGGCGGTAACCTGGCGAGTTTTGCGGCGTGGCGGCATGTTGTCTCCAAAGCTGGTCGGGAGTTTGATTCTAGCGGGATGGCCGGCGGCGGGGGAGCGGTGGGCTATGGACGCAATTCGGCCGGGAGGGCGGGCAGCCAGCCGAGCTCGAGCACGCCCCACAGGCCGAGCAGGATGGCCTCGGCGGCGTCGTGGCGGAGGGAGGTGGGCTGGGGTGCGCCGGACCAGGATATTACGCGGCGGGCCAGGCGGCCGGCCTGGAGCTTGGCCTGGCGGCCGTTGCGCTGCTGGCGGGGGTACAGGAGTAGGCGGCGCCAGCGTTCGGCGGGTACGATGCGAACGGGGATGTGCAGGTGCTCGGCGGCGTGTTGCCAGATGTCGGCGAGCGGGCCGCCGCCTTCGAGGACCAGGCAGGTCACGCCGGGATCTTCGGCGAGCAACTGGCCGGCGGCGCGGCGTAAGCGGGCGGTGGTGCCGAAGTTGCGGGAGCCGTAGCTGAGCAGGCGGCCGGTCTGGGAGTAGCGTGCCAAGCCGGTCTTGACGCCGAGGTCGATGGCCAGGAGCACGAAGTTCGTGGATACCACGTGCGGTCAGGTCCTCACGTTTGGCCGCCGCGCGCCGGCACTGGTTGGGTCAGGCGGGTTGCGCGAGCGGGCGGGCGGCCGGTGGTTGGCGGCGCAAGTACTTTAGCGGCTTTACGAAGGGCTGGTAGATGAAGTTCTTCCAGAGCTTGCGTCCCACCAGGTAGCAGGCATAAACGGTCGGGCAGAACCACTTGCGGTCGAGCACGGCGCGCGTGGCGGGGTTGGTGGCGAAGTCGATGATGCGGTGAGCCAGCCAGCTCGGCAGGCCGATGTTGCGCAGGTTCAGGACGAAGCGCAGCCAGACGGCGAGGTAGTCGTGCTTGGCGAACTGGAGGGCGCCGGTGCCCATGTAGTCGTAGGCCACGTCGTTGTGGGCGGAGATCAGCCCGTCCTGGCGGGCGCGTTCGTAGAGCGGCGTGCCGGGGTAGAACATGAGGGGGAAGACCTTGAGGACGGCGGGGCCGCGATGATGGTCGGCGATGAAGCGCATGGTCTCGATGACGTTGCGATCGGGCTCGTAGGGATTGCTTACGATGTAGTGATACTCCGCGCGGATGTTGTGCTGCTTGAAGGTGGCGATGGCGTCGGCGATGCGTTTGAGGGGGGTGTGGCGATCGTAGATGTTGTCGAGGGTGTCCTGGCTGGCGCTCTCGATGCCCATGCTGATCAGTTGCAGCGGGACCTTGGAAAGCGCCCTGACCTTGCGCTCGGTGACGGTGTTGGGAAAGGCGTCCAGCTCGAGGGGCAGGCCGACGCGGGCGTTCCACATGGCGGCGAAGCGCTCGATTTCCTCTTCGCGGCGGACGAAGAACAGGTCGTCGACGAAGTTGACGACGCGGATGCCGGGGTAGCGCTGCCGCACGTGCTCGACCTCGGCGATTACGTTCTCAATAGAGCGCAGGCGCGTCCAGCGGCCCAGGCCGCGGTGCAACTGCTGCAAGGCGGCGTTGTTGCAGAAGGTGCAGTGGTAAGGACAGCCGCGGCTGCTTTCCAGGCGCAGCGTGTCCAGGGCGCCGCGCAGCAGTTCCGGCCGGGGGCGGACGAGGCCGTCGCGCCCGGGGATCCACTGCGAGGGGAGGTCCCAGTCCGGGAAGGGGTAGCTGTCGAGATTTTGCTCGAGCGGCGCGATGGGGTTGCGGATCTCCTGCTGGTTGCCGAAGCGGCCGCCGGCGCGGAAGGCCAGGCCGGGGATGTTGGTCGGATCGGTGCCTGCTTCCAGGCGGCGGATTAGCTCGAGCAGGGCGCGTTCGCCCTCGCCGATGCAGATGATGTCGGCGACGGCGAGGGACTCGTCCGGGGCGACGGTGGGGTGGGTGCCGCCCCAGATGATGGGCGCCGCGATGTCGGCTGAACGGATGCGTTCCACGAGCGTGCGGGCGCGGTGGAATGTGTTAGTGAGCAGGCTCATGCCGATGAGATCGCAGTCGCGCAGCTCTTCGATAAGGGCGGCGACGGCGGCGGCGCTCCAGTCGGGACTGGTCGTGTCGCGCCGCGAGCACATGAAGATGGCCTGGACGTTGCAGCCGGCGGCCTTGAGATAGGCGGAGACGTAGCGCATGCCGAGCGCGATGGGGTGCGTGTGCGTGGAGACGAGTGCGACTTTCATAT
>CAZYGM010000371.1:0-2236 GCA_964647015.1 uncultured Planctomycetales bacterium
CCCGGCACCGCCGCCGTCGCCCACCTCGGCGGCCTCCACCGCTTCATGGCCTGGCAGAATCCCATCCTCACCGACAGCGGCGGCTTCCAGGTATTCTCCCTCGCCGAACTCCGCCGCATCGATGACGACGGCGTCGAGTTCCGCTCCCATCTCGACGGCGAGCTCATCCGCCTCAGCCCCGAGATATCCATCGCCGCCCAGAACCAACTCGGCGCCGACATCATCATGGCCTTCGACGAGTGCCCGCCTCTGCCCGCTGACACACACGCCCTCCACGCCGCCGTGCGCCGCACCGTCGCCTGGGCCGCCCGCAGCCGCGCGGCTCATCAGCGCCCCGACCAGGCCCTCTACGGCATCGTCCAGGGCGGGCTGGATCTCCCATTGCGGCGGGAATGCCTCGAACGCCTGGTCGCCATCGGCTTCGACGGCTACGCCATCGGCGGGCTGTCCGTGGGCGAGCCGCCGCCGGAGATGTGGGCCCTCCTGGACGACTTCGCCCACCAGCTCCCCGCCGACCACCCGCGCTACCTGATGGGCGTCGGACAGCCGGCCGACCTGGCCAACGCGGTCGCCGCCGGCATCGACCAGTTCGACTGCGTCCTGCCCACCCGCAACGGCCGCAAGGGCTACGCCTTCACCAGCCAGGGGCCCCTGCGACTCCGCAATGCCTGCCACCGCCTGTCCGACGAACCGCTCGACCCCGCCTGCCAATGCGAAACCTGCCGCGGCTTCAGCCGCGGCTACCTGCGTCATCTGATCACCAGCGGCGAGCTACTTGGAGGCACGCTCGTTTCGGTACACAATATCCGTTTCTTCCAGGACCTGATGGAGCGCATGCGCGCCGCGATCGCGGCCGGCACGTTCACAGCGTGGCAGCGCGAGTTCCTGCACAGCCCGGCCTGCCGGCCCAATGGGAATGATGACGAATGACTGAACTGCTAACCATCCTGGCTCAGACCGACCTTCCGGCCCAACCCGACGCGCCGGCCCCGCCAAGCTTCATCGAAGCCATGCGGCCGATGTTCCCCATCTTCCTCGCGCTCATCGTCTTCTGGTGGTGGATGTCCCGCTCACGCGGCAAGGAGCGCCGCAAGTACGAGGATATGCTCAGGTCGCTCAAACGCAACGACCGCGTGCAGACCATCGGCGGCATCATCGGCACCGTCGTCGAGGCCCGCGACAACGAGGTCGTCTTGAAGGTTGACGAGACTAACAACGTCAAGATGCGCTTCAGCCGCGCCGCAATCAAGGAAGTATTCAGCGAACCGCAAAACGGCGGCTAGACGCCCGGCCACCACCGGCATTCTTTCCAGGCGGAGACTCAATATGCTGTGCAACCTGGTTGCCCTGGTGCTGACGCTGGCCCAGCCCGCCGACCTCTGGCCGCCCCGGCCTGACTTCCAGAACAAGATCGACTACGAAGCCTGGGTCCAGGACCGCATCCGCGGCCACAACGACCCAACCGAAAACGCCGCCGACCTCTATCGCCGGATCTTCCCCCGAATCGACAACCTCGAGGCCCCCTGCCCGGACGGGCTGCTCTTCGGCGGATTACGCGGCAGTTTCAGCCCACCGCGGCCGTGGAACCCCGCCGAGCATCCCGAGTGGGAGGCCTCCTACCAGCGCACCAGGGAAACGCTTGAGACGTTCCGCGCCGCCGTGGCGCGGCCCTTCTACCAGTTCCCCAGGCAGGAGAACTCGGACGAACTGCCGTGGCTGCGCGGGCTGCTGCCCTCCCGCCTCATGCCCCACATTCAGCCCTTCCGCGGCTGCATCCTCGGCCTCTCCGATGCGGCTTGGCGCGCCCCGGCCGGCCAGGTGGACGTCGCCGCCTTCCTCGACACCTGCCAGACCCGCCTGCGCGCCGCGCGCCAGCTCGAACGCGAGCCGATGGTCATCTCCATGATCGCCGCGCTCGACGCGCGTTACACGGTCTACGAGGACTTGCGCTACGCCCTGCATCACAGCGTCCTCACCCCCGCGCAGCGCCGCCAGGCCCTCGAGCTGCTCGAACGCGAGGATGCCCCCCTGCCACCGTTCTCTTACTACCTGGCGACCGAATGCGCCGCGCCGCTCGACCTCCTGCAGGCCATGACCCAGCGCGGCGACGACGGCCAGCCGGAACTCATTCACAAGCGCTACCGCGAACTGGCCGAACGAGCCATGCCGATCAGCCCGTTCGCCGAACGCCCCGAGCCACCTACGACGGGCGAAATCTCCGGCCTCGACCCCCGCC
>CAZYGM010000372.1:0-2235 GCA_964647015.1 uncultured Planctomycetales bacterium
GACTTCGGCGTCTGCGTCAGCAGCCACTCGTGCATGTTGCGGGCCGCCGTCTTGCCGTCGCCCATCGCCAGAATAACCGTCGCCGCCCCGCGAATGATGTCGCCGCCGGCGTAAACACCCGGCATGCTCGTGGCACACTTGTCGTCCGCCTCGATGTAGCCCCACTTGTTCGTCTTGAGCGCGGGCGTAGTCGAGGTCAACAGCGGATTGGCCCGCGTGCCGATCGCCGGAATGGCCACGTCGCACTCGATCACGAACTCGGAGCCCTTCACCGGCACGGGCCGGCGCCGACCGGAATCGTCCGGCTCGCCCAACTCCATCTGGATGCACTCGACACCGGTAACCCAGCCGCGCTCATCGCCGAGATAGCGGATCGGATTGCACAGCAGCTTGAAGATGATGCCTTCCTCTTCGGCGTGGTGGACTTCCTCGACGCGCGCGGGCATCTCGGCCCGGCTGCGGCGGTAGACCAGCGTGGCCTCCTTGGCGCCGAGCCGCTTGGCGGTGCGGACGGCGTCCATGGCGACGTTGCCGCCGCCGATGACCACGACCTTCTCGCCCCTGATGATGGGCGTGTCGAAGTTGGGGAACTCGTAGGCGCGCATCAAGTTGGAGCGCGTCAGGTACTCGTTGGCCGAGTACACGCCCTTGAGGTTCTCGCCGGGAATGTTCATGAAGATCGGCAGGCCGGCGCCGTTGGCGATGAAGATCGCGTCGAAACGCTCCTCCTTCAGAAGCTCATCCACCGTGAACGTGCGACCGATAACCACGTTGCAGATGATCTTGACGCCCATTTCGCGCAGACGATCGACCTCGGAATCGATGATGTGGTTCGGCAGGCGGAACTCGGGGATGCCGTAGCACAGCACGCCGCCCGGCTGGTGCAGGGCCTCGAAGATCGTGACGTCGTGACCCTTCTTGGCTAGCTCACCGGCACAGGTCAGCCCGGCCGGGCCGGAGCCGACGACCGCGACACGAAAGCCGGTCGGGTCGGCCAGCAGCGTCTTCATGTCGAGGTTCTCGCGGGCCCAGTCGGCGACGTAGCGCTCCAGGTGGCCGACCGCCACGGGCGCGCCCTTCTTCCCGCGAATGCAGACCTTCTCGCACTGCTCCTCCTGCGGACAGACCCGGCCCGTGATGCCGGGCAGCGAGTTGGCGTCGAGCAGCAGTATGGCGGCACCCTTGATATCGCCGGCGGAGATGCGCTCCAGGAAGCCCGGAATGTCAATGCCAACCGGGCAGCCGTAGATGCACTTGCCGTCCTTGCACTGCAGGCAGCGATCCGCTTCTAGCTTCGCCACGCTCTCCTCGAAGCCAAGATTGACCTCGCGAAAATCGCGATTGCGGACCATGGGGTCGCGTTCCGGCATCCGCTGCCGCTCGATCGCCATGCGTTCCTTGGGGGACAGTGCCATGAGGGGAGTACCTTCCGCTAAAGGGCTCGGGTGAAACGCCGCGGCGGTCATGCGCCCGGCCGGCGACCAACTACGACGACGCAGCTTCCAGGCGACACGCGTGCGCGGCACGTTCAAGCGACATCCGCTCCTGGTCGCGATACGCGGTCAGCCGGTCGGCCAACTCCGCGAAGTCAACCTGGTGACCGTCAAACTCGGGGCCGTCGACACAGGCGTACTTGGTCTCTTCGCCAATCGTGACGCGACAGCCGCCGCACATGCCGGTGCCGTCCACCATGATCGGGTTGAGCGACACGATGGTCTTGATACCGGTCGGGCGGGTCAGTTCGGCGATGGCGCGCATCATCGGGACCGGTCCCGCACAGTAGATGACTCCGATGGGCCGCTCCTTGTCAGCCATCAGCTCCTTGAGCTTGTCCGCCACCGTGCCATGGAACCCGTAGCTGCCGTCGTCCGTGGTGGCGTACACCGCGTCAGAGACCTTCTTCAACTCGTCTTCGAGCACGACGAGTTCACGCGTGCGCCCGCCCGTAATCGCCGACACGAAGCAGCCTTCGTTCTGCAGGGCCTTGGCCAGGGGGTAGATCACCGCGGTGCCAACGCCGCCGCCCACCAGGACGGCATGGTCGCACTTGATGATCTCGGTCGGGTGGCCGAGGGGGCCCATGACGTCGGAGATTGTGTCGCCGGCGTTCTTCCGGCACAACTCCTGCGTCGTCTTGCCGACGGCCTTGACGATCAGCTCGATCGTGCCGGCCTTACGGTCGGCATCCGCCATCGTGAGCGGAATGCGCTCGCCGGTCTCATGCAGGCGGATGAT
>CAZYGM010000373.1:0-2232 GCA_964647015.1 uncultured Planctomycetales bacterium
CCCGCCCCGACCTCCCCCGCGGTACTCCTCAAAGACTCAATCCGGCCGACTACGACATCGGTTTTCATCGCGACGGCCGGCCTTGGCGACTATCCTGCCTCACCTACTGCGAACGCCTCGCTCATCTGGCCATAGCGTGCGATCTCCCCACAGTCATCACTACTAATGCACATTATGCAGGGGAAAATGATCGCGCTCTTCATCTAGTCTGCCGCGCCGCCGGGCGTGATGAACCATTATCCGCCCATCCTGACCCTGTTCCCGGGGTTCGTTGCCTTCAATCTAAGGCTAAACTAGAGAGTTTTACGGCGCCTCTGTTAGGGCTGATCGAGCGTGGGCCGAGACCTGTTGTCATGGATGCCGCCTCCGAGGAAATGCATATGCAGGAGGATGCAAGAAATATTTCATTTATGAGGAGTAGTACTCATGGGCAAAGTCTCCACGATGCAGCTCCCGCCACAGCCCGGTCGTCACCTCTCGCAGCCACGTGGCAGATCGCGCAAAGGTGCGACGTCGATCTCGACCTGAGCACTTTTCACTTCCCGCGTGTCGACGTGCCGACCGATGAAACGGCCTATTCGCTCTTGACCAAGCGCTGTTTCCGAGGGATCGCCCGGAAGTACAAGCCGGTGCCACCTCGAGCAGTGGAGCTTCTCGAGAAGGAGCTCCGTATGATCCAAGAAATGGGGTTCGCCCATTATTTCCTGGTGGTACACGATATCGTGAGGTGGGCCCGGGCCAGCGGCATCGCGTGCAGCGGGCGGGGGAGCGCCGGCAACTCCGTCGTGTGTCACGCACTCGACATCACGGCCAGCGAGCCTATCCGGCACAACCTGCTGTTCGAGCGGTTCCTCAACCTCAACCGCCGGGAGATGCCCGACATCGACGTGGACTTCTGTTCGTCGCGCCGGGACGAGGTGATAGACCACATCTATAAGACTTTCGGAAACGAGAACGTGGCTGTGGTGGCCAATGTCAACACCATGAGCCCCCGCTCGGCGGTACGCATCGTGGCCGAAGCCCTGGGATTCGCCCCTACCGAGATCAACGCCTTGGCCAAGAATGTGCCCCACCACGGGGACGCGGCGCGAATACGGGAGTACCTGGCCGGCGCTTGGCCGGAACTGCGCGACTCGCCGCTGCAGGATGGCGCCCACTCCTCACCGGCCTTGCCGCCGAAGGCCGACGGCAAGGGAGGCGTCACGCCCGGTCGTCCCGCAACCCCCGAAGGCCGCTACGCCCGCTTCCTCGACCTGGTCGAGCGTCTCGACTCCTTCCCCCTACACCTGGGCACACACTTGGGGGGGTTCGTCATCGCCGACAGGCCCATCACCTACTACGCCCCGCTCCAGTGGGCGGCGAAAGGGGTGGTGGTGATCCAATTCAACAAAGATGACGTTGCCGCCCTGGGCCTGGTCAAGATGGACATCCTCGGGCTCCGCACTCATTCGGCCGTCTCGGAGTGCGTGCACATCATCCGGCAGCGCACCGGACGCCGCATCCGCCCCTACGACCTGCCGCCCGACGATCCCGCCGCCTACGAGATCATCAGCAACGGTGGCTCCATCGGCCTGTTCCAGTTGGAATCCGCCGGCCAGCGCAACCTCGCCGGCCGCCTCCAGGAGCGGGACTTCGACGACGTTATCGCGGCCATCGCCCTCTACCGTCCCGGGCCGCTGGAAGCCGAGATGATCGGCCCCTTCATAGACCGCCGCTGGGGTCTGGAGCCGGTCACCCTCCCCCACCCCGCCATGGCCGAGGCGGTGGCCGATACCTACGGGGTCATCGTTTACCAGGAGCAGGTGCTCCGCATAGCGCAGGCCGTGGCCGGGTTCGATCCGGCCGATGCCGATTCGCTCCGCCGAGCCATGACCCGGGACCGCAGCCGCGCGGAGATGGCCAAGATCGGCGAGACCTTCGTCGCCCACGCCCTCGCCCGAGGAGTACCGCTGGAGGCGGCCCGGGAGGTCTTCCGTCAGCTGGAGGGGTTCGCCGCCTACGGGTTCAACAAGAGCCACTCGGTGTGCTTCGCGGTCATCAGCTACGCCACAGCTTGGCTCAAGGCCCACTACCCGGCGGAGTTCCTGTGCGCCGTGCTCAATAACCAACCCATGGGCTTCTACACCCCCCGCACGGTACTGAACGACGCCCGTCGCTTCGGCCTAGAGGTGCGGCCGCTCGATATCAACCTATCGGGGCGGGGGTTCACCGTGGAGGATGCCGAGCCGCCGG
>CAZYGM010000374.1:0-2222 GCA_964647015.1 uncultured Planctomycetales bacterium
GAGCCATGCAGGTGACCGTCTCGGGCCGGCACATGGGCGTGAGCGATGCGTTGAAGGAATACTGCACAGAGAAGGCCGGCAAGCTGACCCGCTATTACGATCGCATTCAGTCGGTTGAGGTGATCATTGAGGGCAAGGACGGCATACACCGAGCGGACATCATCGTCCACGCCGATTCCGCCGAACCGTTCGTTGCCACCGAGACCCATGCGGACGCCTATGCCGCGATGGATTTGATACTGGACAAGATCAGTCGCCAATTGACGCGCCACAAAGAGCGACTGCGCAACCGCAAGCACCCGCCGCGGGCGACGCCGGAGCCCCAGTAATCCGGCTGCACGTGGGGATACGGGAGTGTGCATGAAACTGCTCGACCTCATTCAACGAAAGTCGATAATCGCCGAACTCAAGGCCACTGACCGCAATGCGGCCGTTCGCGAGTTGGTTCAGATACTGGCGGACGGCGTGCTGATTGACGCGGGGCTGGTTGATTCAGTCGTTAAGTCCATCATCACCCGGGAACGCACGCGTGGTACCACCGGCTTCGGCAAGGGTGTGGCCGTCCCGCACGCCAAGATCGACGGTCTGCAGCGCGTCGTGGCCGCGGTCGGCCGGAGTAGCTGCGGGATTGATTTCTCCTCGCTGGACGGCGAGCCGGTCTTCGGCATATTCCTCATTGTCTCGCCGGCGGATCAGCCCGAGGAGCACCTCCGCGCGATGGACCTCGTCTTCCGCCATCTGCAGCAGGAGAAGTTCCGGAAGTTCCTGCGGCAGGCGGACGACCAGGAGAAGATATTCGACTTGTTGAAGGAAGCGGACGAGAAGATGCTCGTGGCGTAGGTGTGGGGCACAGCACATCCTGCGGACTGGAAAGGTGTGTGGTTGCAGGTGTGGCAGCGCAACGTGACGTGGTGATTCCCAACAAGGAGGGGCTGCATTTTCGACCGATCATGCAGTTCGTGGATACCGCGCAGCGCTTTGCGGCCCAGGTCAGGGTGCAGTGTAACGGCCGTGAGGCCGACGGGCGCAGCCCCATGGAGTTGCTCATGCTCGTCGCTACCCACGGCACCTCCGTCCGCCTGGTGGCCGACGGAAACGACGCCGAGGAGGCTGTGCTGGCCTTGGCGAAGTTGATCGAATCAGGTTTCGGCGAGACCTAAGCGGGAGAGCTGACGGCATGACTCGACGCCGGGGGTCGGCGTCGGAGGCGCCGCGCTATCGCGGCTGATGATGATTACGAAAAAAGGGATTAGCGCATCGCCTGGGGTGGCGATCGGACCGGCCCTGGTGCTGGACGCGGAAGAGTACCGCATCCCGCGCCGGACGATTCACCCTTCCCTGGTCGCCAACGAAGTCCGCATGCTCGACGCCGCCCTGGAAGCCTCACGCCAGGAGGTGAACGAGCTGCGCGAGGCCGCCGCGCGCAAGCTGGGCGGTAAGACCTCCGCCATCTTCGAGTTCCACGAGAAGTTCATCGCTGATCCCAAGTTGCGCGAGGTGGTCGTCCAGCAGGTCGAGAAGGGGCTGTGCACCGCCGCGTACTCTTTCAGCCAGGAGCTCAACCGCCAGCAGCGCGCCTTCCAGGCCGTGCCCAACCCGTACATCAAGGAGCGCGTGCACGACCTCTACGACATCGAGAAGCGTGTCCTGCGGCACATCCTCGGTCGGGCCCGCGAGGACATCGATCGGCTGACCGAGCCCGTCATTATCGTCGCCCACGACATCACACCCTCCCAGGCCGTGCAGCTCAAACGCCAGCAGATTCTGGGCTTTGCGCTCAACGTCGGCGGGCAGACCTCGCATATGGCCATCATCGCGCGGATGCTCCGCATCCCAACCGTGGTGGGCCTCAACGATATCACCGCCGACGCCTCCGGCAGCGATACCATCATCGTCGACGGCTCGCACGGCGTCGTGATCGCCGATCCTGACCCGGCCACCATCGAGCGCTATAAGGCCCAGCAGCGCGAGTACCGCCGCTTCGAAGTACGCCTGCAGGGCCTGCGCGACCTGCCTGCTGTAACCCAGGACGACGTACCCATCGCGCTGCACGCCAATATCGAAATGCCCGAGGAGGCCAGCGCCGCGCTGGAGGCCGGTGCGACCGGCGTCGGACTGTATCGCTCCGAGTTCCTGTTCCTGGCCAACTCCCGTATTCCCACCGAAGAGCAGCAGTACGAGACGTTCTGTGAGGCCATCCGCCGCATGGATGGACGGCCGCT
>CAZYGM010000375.1:0-2206 GCA_964647015.1 uncultured Planctomycetales bacterium
ATTATGCTTGACTTGCGCTTCCCACCCCAACCACCATACCATTCGTGGGCTGACCTCTGCCAACGGGAGCACACGCCTCCCGGAAAGGCGTCGCCATGCATATCGCCGTCGCTCGCTTCTCACTCGTCCTGGCCACCCTGCTGGCCCTCACGCCAACACCCGCCCAGGCCACCTGGTCCATCGTCATCGCCAACGCCGAAACCCGCGAGGTCGCCGTCGGAACCGTCACCTGCCTTCTGGACTACGACCTGCTCGCCCGCGTCCCCGTCGTCGTAGTCGGCCAAGGCGCCGCCGCCGTCCAGGCCTCCGGCGACTTCGACGGCCTGCGCCGCCCGATAATCTTCGAACACCTCCAACTCGGCACGCCACCGGCCGAAATCCTCGCCCTCCTCGCCGGCGTGACCGGACACCAGTCCCGCCAGTACGGCATCGCCGATACGCGCGGACGAACCCTAACCTTCTCCGGCACCGAAACCTACGCCTGGCGCGGCGGCGTCGTCGGCGCCGCTGGCTCGCTTGTCTATGCCATCCAGGGCAACATCCTGGCCGGCGGCTGCGTCGTCCCCGCCATCGAAGCTGCCTTGCTCGATACGCCCGGCGATATCCCCGCCAAGCTCATGGCCGGCATGCAGGCCGCCCGCACCGCCGGCGGCGACGGTCGCTGCTCCTGCCATCTCGCCTACGCCACCGCCTGCGGCTGCCCACCCCCGGATTTCACCAAGGCCGGCCACATCGGCGGCATGATCGTTGCCCGCATCGGCGACATCGATGACGCCTTCTGCGACGCCGCGGGCTGCACCGACGGCGATTACTTCCTCCGCATCAACGTAGCCTTCCAGGACGAGGACGACCTCGACCCCGTGCTCCAGCTTCAAGCACTCTTCGACGCCTGGCGGGCCGGCCTGGCAGGTCGGCCGGACGCTATCCAGACAACCGCCACGTTCGATCCCCCCGTTATCCCACCCAACGGCGTTTCCACTACTACGCTGCACGTCGCGCTTCGCGACTGGCGCGGCGAGCCCGTAGCGCCAGGCCTCCCGGCCATCTCCGTGACCCATGCCCCTGACAGCGACGGCTGCTCAACGATCGGCCCGATTACCGACCACGGCGACGGCACATTCTCGGTCGAATTCACCGCCGGCACTCAGCCCGGCCGTGATTCCTTCCTGGTAACCATCGACGACGGCGTCCGCCCTGTCACACTGATGCCCAGCCCCCATCTGCGCTACTTCACCCTCGGCGACCTCAACTGTGACGGCCGCTTCAACACGCTCGACATCGAGCCGTTCGTACTGGCGCTGGTCAACCCCGCCGCATATGCCGCCGCATACCCCGACTGCGCCGCCGGCAACGCCGACCTGAACGGCGACGGCCGGGTAAATGTCTTCGACATCGAGCCGTTCGTCGCCCTGCTGGCTAACGACTGCAACGAGAACGGCGTCCCGGACGATGTTGACATTGCCACCGGCACCAGCCTGGACTGTAACGGCAACGGCATCCCCGACGAGTGCGACATCGCCGCCGGCACCAGCGCCGACTGCAACGACAACGGTATCCCCGACGAGTGCGACATCGCCGCCGGCACCAGCCTCGACTGCAACGCCAACGGCATCCCCGACGAATGCGACATCGCCGCCGGCACCAGCGCCGACTGCAATGGCAACGGCATCCCCGACGAGTGTGACATCGCCAGCGGCTTCAGTCAGGACTGCCAACCGAACGGCATACCGGACGAATGCGACCTGGCACCACCGACCGACGTGCCCGCCGCGGACGACTGTGCCGCCGCCCAGTTGGCCTGCACCAACATCACCTACTTCGGCACGACCGCCGGCGCCACTCCCGACGGCTCGGCCACCTGCGGCGACTCAACCGGCAGCCCGGACGTCTGGTACTACTTCGAGCCGTTCGGCTCCGGCATGTTGACCGTCTCGCTCTGCGGATCGTCGTACGACACCGTGCTTTCGCTGCACAGCGGCTGCCCCGGCACCACCGCCAACCAGCTCGCCTGCAATGACAACTACTGCGGCCAGGCCTCACAGCTCACGCGCTTCGTCATCCACGGCCAAAGCTACTGGATCCGCATCTCCGGCCATGACGGCGCGACGGGTGAGTTCCAGCTCGTTCTCAGCGGGCCGGCCTGCGATTACAGCGCCGAGTGCAACGACAACGGCATCCCCGACGAGTGCGAGCCCGACTGCAACGA
>CAZYGM010000376.1:0-2204 GCA_964647015.1 uncultured Planctomycetales bacterium
GACCATTCGGTCGGCTACGGCGGACTGCCCAATGAGGACGGCGTGGTCGAGCTGGACGCCTGCGTCATGCACGGGCCCAGCCACAAGGCCGGCGCCGTGGCCGCACTCGAGAACATCCGCAACCCGGCCGGCGTCGCCCGCCTCGTCATGCGCCACTCCGACCACGTGCTGCTGGTCGGCAACGGCGCCCTGCGCTTCGCCCTGGCACATGGTTTTCAGGAGCAAGACCTCCTGACGGACGAGGCCCGCGAAATCTGGCTGAAATGGAGGGAGGAGCGCTCCGGCGCAGACAACCGCGTCCCCCCCGAGTCCGGCGATCAGGCTGCCGAGCGACTGCGCGACTGCGGCCTGCCGTTCACCTACGGCACCATAACCTGCCTGGCCCTGACCACCGGCGGCGACCTGGGCGGCAGCACCTCAACGTCCGGACGGTCGTATAAGCTGCCCGGCCGTGTCGGCGACTCGCCCATCATCGGCGCCGGCCTGTACATCGACAACGAAGTCGGCGCCTGCGGCTCCACCGGCCGCGGCGAAGCCAACCTCCTCAACTGCACCTGCTTCCACGTCGTCGAGCTCATGCGCGCCGGCGCCACCCCCGCCGACGCCTGCCGCACGGCCCTGATGCGCGTGGCAGCTCGAACTGAGGCACGCCTGCGCGACCAGCGTGGCGAGCCCGACTACCAGCTCAAGCTCTACGCCCTGCGACGCGACGGGGTCTTCGGCGGCTTCTGCATGCGCGACGAGAAGGGGCAGATCGCGGTGCATGACGGCCAGTCCGGCCGGCTCGTGCCGCTGCCCGGTCTCTTCGCCGGTCGCCCGCAGCACTAACGCCCCCCAGAAAAAAGCCGGCCGGAGACAGGTGCGTCTCCGGCCGGCGTTGTCTTCACTACGGCAACGACGGATCGCTGCCTTCAGGCCCCGGCGACATTCAACCTGGTGGAATGCCGCCGAGCGGCCGGCGGGCGCCGCGTAGCGCTCCGCCGGCCGATTGTGTAATCAGCGACTTACGGACAGGGCGGACAACCGACCGTCAGGCACTGGACGAACCCGTCAATGTCGAACGAGTTGACGAACCCGTCGCAGTTGATGTCGTTCGCGCACAGGAAGTCGCAACTGTACGTGGCTTGCCACGTCGCCGGCTGCGTCAGCGCGATCACGAACGGGTCGATGTCGAACGAGTTCACCAGGCCGTCGCAGTTGGCGTCGCCGCGCTCCAGGCACGGCGGGCCGCTGCCGCCGCCACAATCTTCGCCTTCATTCCACGTGCCGCCGTAGGCCAGGCAGACCGGCTCACTGGTTTCGACGCAGAACTCGCCTTCATCGTCCACCAGTATGCAGCCGCCGGCCACGCCGGTCTCAATGTGCAGCGTGTAAGGCGTACCGCACGGGACCGTGCCGAGGCACGACACGGCGACGTAGTAGGTGCCGCCGCCGAGTGCCGCGGACGCCGTCACGTCCAGGCACTGCAAGCCGGCCACGTTCGAAATGACGTAGGCCGGGCAGTAGCCGTCACCTTCCTCAAACGGGTCGGGCCAGAGCCAGTACACGTCGGCGGTGAACTCGGCGTCGACCACGGCGCGGACGACCTTGGCAGTGCCGGCCGGGATCTCGTAGTAGTACCAGTCGAAGTCGCGCAGGTCGCTGCCGCCAGTGGTGTAAGTACCCATCGTGGCGCAGATGACCTGGCTGTCAACGATCTGATCCCAGTCAGCCGGGAAGGTCGGCACATCCATGAAGCAGCCGTAATTGTACGTGTCAACGTAGCCGTCGTAGCAGTCCGGCTCATCCGCCACGGTGCCGCCCGCGGGGCACGGCACGTAGCAGCAGTCCGCCTGGCACGTCGAGAAGACGCCCAGCCACTGCCACGTTCCACCGAGCGCGTTGCACTCGGCCTGCGTCAGGACCTCGCACTGGTCGGTGACGGCGTTACAGCAGGCCGCCGCGACCGGCAGGCACTCGACCGAAGCACAGGTCTGGTCGGGGTAGAACTGCGCGCCCGGGATCGACAGGCAGGCGCTCTCGGCGACGTTATTCGTGCAAGTGCCGGTGGCCACGTCACAGCAGGCGCCGAACAGGTCCGTCGTGTACAAGCAGAACGAGCGGTCGCGCTGGTCGCTCGACGTTCCAGGCTGCGTGATGGCGCCGTTGTCGTAGAACCACAACAAGCCGTCACTGGTGGCACCCGGAGCCCAGATGAAGTCCGT
>CAZYGM010000377.1:0-2189 GCA_964647015.1 uncultured Planctomycetales bacterium
TGTCGCGAATGGGCCGGCCGGCCTTCCGCTTCCGGACGATGCGGCCGGTCACACCGCTATCACGCGCAGTTACGGCAGCGCCGGATGTGCAGGCGAATCCATTGCGGGCGCTCCGGCGTCACCACCGTTCGGCAACTGATACGGGCCGACCACCTGGCGGCGATCCACGCGGCGGCCAGCGTCATTGGCGTAACATGGCCTGTTTCACCTCGATCGGCCCGCCGCGCCGCGCCGGATCGTGGAAGTACATGAACCGTCGCAGCGCGTCAGCCCCGTGGCACGTTGTGCATACGTTGGGGGTAACAAAGCGACGGATGTGCCACACACGCGCCCGCAGCTCGCGCGGGCCGAGAACCTGGAGCCCTTCCGGCAACGGTATCGGCTCGGTCCGCCCGTGCGTGAGATGGCAGGTGTGGCACCGAATTTTCCCGCTGGGGTCGACCACATCGTCGGCGTTGAACAGGGGCAGATGGCGTGGCGTCCCCGGCAGTTCGGGATTGTACATCTCAGCGGCCGGATGGGTGGCTATCCGCGGTGCCGGCGCTGGGCCACCGTCGCGGTGGCAACACAGGCAGCGGTCGTCCGCGGAGATATGGTCAGGCGGCGAACCGCCATCGTCGGCACACAACTCCCGCGGCCAGAGGAGCGGGAAGTCCACCGTCGCGGGGTCCGCGTGGACCCGATGGCACGGCCGGCATGCGTCTGTCTCGAATCCCGCGGCGGCGAGGAACGTCGAACCATGGCCGATCATGTCGATGTGGGCCATCGCGTCATGACAAGGCAGGCAAAGCTGCTGTGACTTCGCGCCGGCCTCCAACCGCCAGAGCTTGGCGGTGGAACGGTGTGGATCATGGCACGTGCGGCATTCGATTCGCGGATCCTCGGGCGCGGTGGCCGGTTTGTCGAGCAGCGAGGCAGACGACCATTCCTCCGGATGCACTAGGGCGACCGGGCTCGCGGTCCTGGGCGCGGCGTCCGAGTGACAAGCGAGACAGGCTGCATCCCGTGGCTCAACGCCGGCCGCGAGGCCGCCGCGCCATAAATCACCGGGCGTGTCGCCGTGGGGCCGGTGGCAGGCCAGGCACGTGTCCTGAGCGCCTATCGAATGCGCCGGCCACCGGCTCGCGCCGCCGACGACATCATGGGGACCACCCACCACGCGGGCGGACTCCGCGTGACATTCGACGCAGACTTGGGTCGGCGGTGCCTTCATGAACTGTGCGTACAGCGGCTCGTGCGGATCATGACATGCCGTGCAATCCGCCTGCGGATGGTTAGCTTCACCGAGCCCGGGGGCAGCGAGAACATCATTCGCCCCGTGACAACTGGCGCAGAGCCCAAGGCGATCCTGGTCCGTCGGTCGGGGCGGGCGGGCGTCCCGGTGGGCCCAGTGACATCCGCCGCACGGCCCGCCATTGCCGTCACGGCTCAGCGCCGCACCGGCCGGCGTCTCGGGCTGCGACCGGCTCAGGTCGTGCGGCGTGCCAATTACACCGCGCTGTGTTGGGTGACACGCGACGCAGCCCTCCCTTGCCGCAGGGTCGAAAGCCAATAGGTTCTCAACGACCGGGGCATGATGCACTCGGTGGCAGCTTCGACACAGTAACTCGCCTCGCGGGCCAACCGCCGATTCAAGACTCGCGACGGCAGCCCGCTGGGCCGCACTCAGCAGTGGCTCCCGCCCGTGCACGTGCCGCGCGCTGACGGCGAACACGGCGGCGTTGATGGTTGCGTGACATACCAGGCAGCCGTCGTTCGTCGCGGGGTTGATCGCCAGCAGGTGCGTCGCGCGTGGTCCGTGCGCCACGTGGCAGGCGAGGCAGGTGGGCATGTCCGCCACCTCCAGCCCGGGGTCTTCGGTGGCGGCGTAGTCCGGCACCCCTGGAACGACTTGTCCAAGCGGGTGCATCCCTTCCGTGGGGCCCGCGTCAAAGCCGGGGTGGCACTTCGCGCAGAGCTCGCCGGGGTGGCGCTCCACGCGGAGAAACACGGCATCCTTCAGGGCGTTGCCCGAGCCGCCGCGCGTGTGTGCTGAGTGACACGTGCGACAGACGACGCGGCCGTCGACCAAGGGCAAGTCGCCAGGGACGGCCATCCCCGCCGGCGGCGCCAGCCCCTCCTGGTGCCCGTGCTCGACCCACACCCGTCGGCGCGAGTCCACAACCGTACCGTCGTGGCACGTGCGACAG
>CAZYGM010000378.1:0-2184 GCA_964647015.1 uncultured Planctomycetales bacterium
GGACCCGCTGGATTGGGCCCGCTCGCGCATCGAGTTGATCGATCAGCGCATGGCGAACATCCTGGAGTGGGCCGTTAAGGACGCCGAAAGCTGGTACTTCCTGCGCCGCGCCTTCCTGACGCTGCTCAGCGAGAAGACGTTTGTGCTGGATTACGTCGGACGCTACATCGGCGGCCAGTACTTCAGCCGGGCGCACCGTGGCGACGCCAACGCGCCAGCGCCGTTTGTGCTGGTGGATGCGGCACGCCAGCGCCAGGCCCTGGCGTTCATCGAGGAAACCCTGTACACGGACAAGTTCCTGAGCTTCCCGCCCGAGGTGCTCAATCACCTGGCGCCGTCGCGTTGGTCCCACCCGGGCACATCCATCAGCTACTCCATGGACTTCCCGATCCACGACATCGTAGGACTGCTCCAATGGTGGAACCTGTTCGATCGCCTCAACCCGGAATTCATCCGGCGAATCTACGACGCCGAACTGAAAACCGCCGCGCCGGACAAGCTGACCGCGGCCGAATATCTGCGGCGGTTACAGGAGGCCTGCTGGGCGGACGCCACCAGCGTTGAACGGCTGCGCGGCGGCAAGTGGTCGGACAGTGAGCCATACTTATCCAGCATGCGGCGCTCGCTGCAGCGCGAATACCTGGGGCTGGCCGAGCCGCTCGTGCGACGCCGGCCGGGCCAGAGCCTGGCACCCGACCTGCACGGCATGTTGCACTTCTCACTGGAGAAGCTCGCCCGGGAATTGGGCGAGGTCGTGACCGCCGGACAGGACCGCCTGGACTTCGCCTCGGCAGCGCACCTGACGGCCTGCAAGTCGCGTATCGACCGCATCCTTAGCGCGGAACTCGGCGAGCCGCAGTCAATCAGCCTGGGGTTCAGTAGCTGCGGGCGAACCAGCCAGACGCCGCCGGAGGACGGCCGACCGTAGCACGGCGCACGACTGAAACACAACACCGCCGGACCCGGGCGCGCGACAGGCTCGCCCGGGTCCGCAGTGTTCTCTTGTGGCAACAGTAGCTACACCCGCGCGTGGCGCGCCACGAGATTCCCCGGCAAACGCTTGACCAGCCCCTTCAACTCCAGCGTCGTCAGAGCCGCCAGTACTTCGCCCGGCGGCAGTTCCGCCGCCCGCATTACGACGTCCTGCAGGACGGCATCGGGCGGCACAACCTCCAACACCCGCCGCTCCGCCGCGGAGAGTTGCGCGGGACCGGACGACCGCGCCGCTGGCGCGGCCGGCCGCCCGGCCTCTCCCGTGAGCACCCCCCCACCGCCTTCCGAGCGGCGCAATTGAAGCTGGTAGCCGACGTCGCCGAGCTCCTCCAGGAGGTCATCCAGGCCGCTCACGAGCTTGGCCGCCCCGCTGCGAATCAGCGCATTCGTCCCAATCGACATGGGTTCCTGCAGCCGGCCCGGGACGGCGAAAACCTCACGGTTGTACTCGCTCGCCAGCCGCGCGGTGATCAGCGCGCCGCTGCGCTCAGCCGCCTCGACCACCAGCGTGCCAAGCGTCATGCCGGCGATAATCCGGTTGCGGCTCGGGAAGTTCTCCCGCCGCACGCTCGCCTGCATGGGCAACTCGCTGATCCAGGCCCCGTGCTCCAGCACCTTGGCGGCCAAGGCCTGGTTCTCCGGCGGGTAGATCGAGGTCAGGCCGGATCCCAGCACGGCGACCGCCCGGCCGCCCGCATCCACCGCCCCGTGATGCGCGAACGAGTCAATCCCGCGTGCCAGGCCGCTGACGACCGTTATGCCCACCCCCGCCAGCAACTCCCCAAAACGCCGCGCCTGCTCACTGCCGTAGATCGTGCAGCGGCGGCTGCCCACGACGGCCACGGCGATGGCGTCCGTATCTCGATACTCACCCTTCACATACAACACGATCGGGGCGTCTGGAATCTGCCGCAACCCCGGCGGGTAGTCCAAGTCCTCCCGGCAAATAATGCGCACCCCGTGGGTGGCGGCTGTCTCGATCTCACTCTCAACCTCGACCGACTCCCGCGCCCGGGCGATGCTGTCGGCGCGCTTCACGCCGATGCGGTGCACGTCCGCCAACTGCCCGGCCGTGGCGCCCCAGGCCCGCTCCGCGTCGCCAAAGCGATTGAGCAGGTGGGTGAAAGTCAGCGGCCCAACGCCGTCAACGAGCGCCCACGTCAGGTGGCGGCGGGCAACCTCACTGATAAC
>CAZYGM010000379.1:0-2183 GCA_964647015.1 uncultured Planctomycetales bacterium
CACGGCCGCGGCGGCCGTGAGCGGAGCCCGATGGCGCGTGCCTGCACGCATGGGCGTGCCCCTGTTTGCCTCCCGGCGAATTGAAGGCGTACTGGGCCGACGCTCCCCGTGAGGTCAGGCCCCTGGCGCCCGGCCGAGCCGGGCGTGGTCGGAATCCAGGAGGCCAGGTCATTATACCGCGCGGAGGAGCTTTGTCAGGGGGAAATTGTCTGGAAAAGCGGGTGGCGGGCGGGTTGGTCATGGGGGGATTGGTCCCAGAAAGCGCTGTGCAGCCGGGCGGGGGTTAGTCAGGAAGACCGCTTCTTTGCAGGCGCGGGGCGGTTCGGGCGGGGCGGGGGGCTTGACTGGGATTGGTTGGTCATTCGCCTTGGGGGCGGCCGAAGAGTAGCTCTATGAAGGGTTTGTCGTCTGGGCGGCAGAAGACGTAGACGTGGTCGCCGGCGTGGAGGGTGGTGTTGCCGCGGGCGGCGATCAGCTCCTCGCCGCGGACGACGAGCACGGCGGCGGAGGCGGGTGGGAATGGGATCTGGGAGAGTCTGGCGTCGCAGACGGCGAGTGCGGGGCTGACGTGGAAGGCGAGCAGGTCGCCGCTGAGGAGGCGGGTGGAGTTTATTTCGAGAGCGGCGAGGGGTTGCGGCGACTCGGGCGTCTCCAGCCCCAGGCGGCGGGTGGCCCAGCGGATGGTTGCGCCGGGCAGGACGGCACTGAGGACGACGACGAAGAAGACGAGATTGAAGACCTCGGCGCCACCGGCGACGTTGGACATTACGGGGATGGTGGCGAGGATGATGGGTACGGCGCCGCGCAGGCCAACCCAGCCGATGTAGGCGACCTCGCGCGGCGGGAGCCGGAAGGGCAGCAGGCAGATGAGGACGGCGAGGGGGCGGGCGACGAATGCGAGGAAGGTGGCGATGAGGACGCCGACGCCGGCCAGTGGTAGGAGTTGGGAGGGATAGACGAGCAGTCCGAGCATGAGGAACATGGCGATCTGGCTGAGCCAGGCGAGGGCGTCGTGGATGCGGGCAAGTCCGCTGCGGTATGGGATTTGCGCGTTGCCCACGACTATGGCGGCGACGAAGACGGCGAGGAAGCCGCTGCCCTGGAGGATGGTGGCAACGCCGTAGGCGATGAGTGCCAGGCCGAGCGTGAGAATGGGGTAGAGTCCGGCGGTGGAGAGTCGGACGCGGGTCAGCAGGAGGCTGGCGGCGTAGCCGGCGGCGAGGCCGACAGTTAGTCCGAGCCCGAGTTGTACGGGGATGTCGAATGCGAGGCGCCAGGTGGGGATGTCCTGGCTGGAGATCCACTCGATGGCGGTAAGGGTGAGTATGACGGCCATGGGGTCGTTGAAGCCGGATTCCAGCTCGATGGTGGTGCCGACGCGGGCGGTCAGTTGGAGTCGGCTACCGCGGAGGACGGCGAAGACGGTGGCGGCGTCGGTGGATGAGACGACGGCACCCAGTAGTACGGCCTGTGGCCAAGTTAGGCCGAGTGCACGGGCGAAGAGGGCGACGAGAGCGGCGGTCAGGATGACGCCGATGGTGGCGAGGATGGCGGCGGGGGCGAGCGAGCGGCGCACGGTCTGCAGGGAAGTGTTCAGGCCGCCGTCGAGGAGGATGAGGATGAGGGCGATGGTGCCGAGGCGGAAGGCGAACTGATAGTCGTCGAATTCGATGCCGCCGATACTCTCGGAGCCGGCGAGGATGCCGAGGATGAGGAAGACGAAGACGATGGGGAGGCCGAGCCGCTCGACCGTCCGGCCGAGCAGCGCGCAGATGAGCAGGAGCACGCCGAAGGTGGCCAGGAGTAGTGCGGTGGTCGCGAACTCGGTCATGGAGACTCCGAAGGACGGCTGCAGTGATGCGCGGCTTGACACGTGGCCGCACGGCAAGGCAGCTCGCGTGAACGGGCATCGTATCTGTTAGGTTGGAGCGCGCCCACCCGGGCGGGGGGAGAACGGCTGGCGGCGTGGGCGGGCGGAGCGGGGCGCTTACGGGGCGGCTAGCGTTCGGTCTGGTCGGAAGATTCGATGCGGTCGTTGTGGGCGGTGGCGGTGTTGTTGGGGGCGCGGTGGTCGGCGGAGCCGTCGTTGAGGCGCTGTGATTCGGCGGGGGGGTTCAACTTGGGGGGTGGGCCGTCGCCGCCGGCCTTGGGGTCGTCGCGGTTGATCTCTTCCTGGACGTCTT
>CAZYGM010000380.1:0-2161 GCA_964647015.1 uncultured Planctomycetales bacterium
TTGGCCCGCGTACATCGCCAGCGAGTTGTCCAGGTTGCTCGCCAGCGACGCGCGCCGGAACAGGAGATTCAGCGGGATGTACGGATTAGTGATCACGAGCACCAACGCCGCCAGGCCGGCGCCGGCCAGCATCCCCAGCGCCCGGCCCGACCGGTCAGCAGGCCGGCTTCCGCCACGCACCCGGCGCGCCAGGACCAGCGCCGGCCACAGGGCAACCGCCACAACGCCAGTTAGAACCAGCCCCGCGGCATATCCGGCCTGCAGGCCCATGCGCAATGCGTCGCGCCGCCGGCCACGCGCGTGGTAGTCCAGCGCGCTGTGCGTGGCCCACACTACCAGGCACGCGGCCGGTACGTGTGGCTTGGCCTCCAGCGCACCCGTGATCATCACCGGCGTGCAAGCCAGCAGGAGCAGCGCCAGCCAGGCCGCGGAGCGCCCGCCCGCTCGCCCCGCCAGCTTCCAGACCCCCACCAGCAACGCCGCGCCGAACAGCAGCACCACGGCCCGCGCCACGACGTAGAACAGCCCGAACAGCTCCGGCCGCTCCAGGTACACGCCGACATCCGTGCTGAGCTGGGTGATGCCGAGCAGTGCCGCGCCCGCAACCGCGCCGCCAATCAGGTAGATGAACCCGCCGCCGTACTGGTACAGCTTCGGATCGAAATCCAGGCGGCGCGGCTGCATGCGCTGCAAGGCCATGAACGTGATCATCTCGTCCGGCTGGCGCGAATAGAGCCGGTAGCGCCGCAGGATCTCCGCGCGGGCCTCCTCGTCCGCGGTAAGCACCACAACCTGATCACGACGCGCCAGGGGGTTCAAATCAGTGTCGGCTCCGGCGGCCCGCTCCCGCCGCTCTTGCAGGACTCTGCCGGCGTCATAGCGTTCGGCGGGCCAGGCGGGCCCCCCGCCAAACAGCAACTCATCGCGACTGCGGTCCGGAAGCCCCCAGCGCAGCAGCGGCGCCAGCAACAGGGCCCACAGCAGTGCCACGTGCCAGGCCGAGACGCGCCGCCGCCGACCACCCCACGGTCGCCGAGCAGGCCGCTTGAGACGCTCCGCGCGCTTGTTCATGGCAGCACGACGTCAAGGATTCCGAGCGCCCCGAGCACGAGCCCGACCACGCCGTTAATCGTGAAGAACGCCACGTTGACGCGGCGCAGGTCCCCCGGGCTGACCAACGCGTTCTCAACTACCAGCAGGCCGGCCACAATCGCCACTCCGCTGTAGTAAAGCAGCCCGAGCCCGGCCGCCTGCCCGACCCCGCACAACGCGGCGACCGTAAGTACGTGCAACCCGCGCGCCAGCCACAGCGCCGGCCCAAGGCCCAACTCCGCCGGCAGGCTGCGCAGGCCGCTCCGGCGATCGAAATCAACATCCTGGCAGGCATAGATGACGTCAAACCCGCCGATCCAGCACGCCACCGCGATCATCAGCAGCCCGGCCGGCAACCCCAGCGTCTCAGGTGAGATGGCGATCCAGGCCGCCACCGGGGCCAGCGCGATGACGCCGCCCAAGGCCAGATGTGACCAGCGCGTGAAGCGCTTCGTGTATGAGTACGCACAGAGGAGCATCAGCACGGGCCCGCACAGCAGTAGGGGCCAGACGTTACTCAGCAGCCACCAGAAGCCGGCGCAGACGGCGGCAAACACGAGGCAAGCGCCGCTGAAGAACGCCCACGCCGTGCCCGCGCTGATCAGGCCGCGCGGCAGCGCGCGATTGGCGGTGCGCGGGTTCTGCGCGTCGAAACGAATGTCGGCCAGGCGATTGAACGTCATCGCCGCACTGCGCGCCGCCACCATCGCCAACACGATCAGCACGCCCTGGGCAACCGTCGGCCGCGCCGGCCGCGCCGCCAGGAACATCGCCAGCAGTGCAAAGGGCAGCGCGAAGACGGAATGGCTGAACTTGATCATCTGCCCCCATGTCCACATGGTCCCGGCGAGTCCGCGCATTGGTCAGTCTCGTCTCACGCCGTGGGCGCGTCGCCGGCCGCCGGCCGCCGCGGATCCCAGCGCGTGTTGAGCTCGTGCCGGACGCCCAGCAGGTCGAGCACGCGTCCGACCACGAAGTCCACCAGGTCGTCGATCGTCTGCGGCCGCAGGTAGAAGCCGGGGCTGGCCGGACAGACGACCGCGCCCGCCTGCGCGGCGCGCAGCATGTT
>CAZYGM010000381.1:0-2157 GCA_964647015.1 uncultured Planctomycetales bacterium
AGCAGGATCCAGCGTCCCTGTTCGTATCCGGCCCGGCCGAAGCGTGCAAAACCCAAGCCCCGCCCCGCCTCGGAGATCTCGTCGGCTACGGTGCGCATCTGCCGGTCGCTGGTTCCCGTGGCGATCACGAAGTAGTCCGTCGCCGGAGAGGCGCCCCGCAGGTCCAGGACCGTGATCTCGGTGCAATGGTTGGCGTCGGCGAGTCTGGCGGCGGCCAGCGCAAAGTCCTTGGCGTTACTGTCTTTTGCTTTCTTCAATCCTCAAACTCCCGGTCACAAAACAAAAAGGGTGGCCAAAACGGCCACCCTTTCAGCTTACTTGGAATGCTTGGTTGCGTCAACCACGTCGCGTGGCCGGCGCAACGGGTCAGAGACTACTGGTTGCCCAGGTGCAGCCATTGACTGACCGCCGGCGCGAACTTGACGATCACGCCGGAGAACACCACGCTGACCATGGTCATCAGCTTGATCAGGATGTTCAGGCTCGGCCCCGAGGTGTCCTTGAACGGATCGCCTACGGTGTCGCCGATCACCGCGGCGCCATGCACCGGGTTCTTCGTCCCATCCGGGAGCTTCTTGCCGCCGTGGGCGCCCTTCTCGATGTACTTCTTGGCGTTGTCCCAGGCGCCGCCGGCGTTGTTGAGCGTAATGGCCAGGGTGAAACCGGCGGTCAGGCCGCCTGCCAGAAGGCCCATTACGCCCGCCACGCCGAGCAGCAGACCGGTTACTACCGGTACGATGATCGCCAGCAGGGAGGGCAGGATCATTTCTCGCTGAGCGCCCTTGGTGGAAATCGAGACGCAGCGTGCATAGTCCGGCTTGCCGGTGCCTTCCATGATGCCCGGGATGTCCTTAAATTGCCGGCGGACCTCCTCGACCATGGCGCCGGCGGCACGACCGACGGCCTTCATGGTCATGGCGCAGAAGACGAAAGCCATCATGGCCCCAAGGAACAGGCCGCCGATCAGTTTGGGATTCATGATCGTCAGATCGTAGGCGTTGACAAAGTCGGCCATTGTTGCGCTCCCACTACCCACCAGTCTCAGGCCCTCCTCTTGGAGCGCGCCGAACGCGGCCTTGACATCCGCGCTGGCTTCGGTACCTCGGTAGAACACAACCTGGCCAACCTGGTACAGGCCTATTTCGGCCTCGGAAGCCAAGCGACCGATCCAGATCCGTACCTCTTCAATGTAGGCGGCCAGCAGGGCCATGGCGGTCAGAGCGGCCGAGCCGATGGCGAAGCCCTTTCCGGTCGCGGCGGTCGTGTTGCCCAGCGAGTCGAGGGCGTCGGTCCGCTTGCGAACCTCCGGTCCGAGGCCGGCCATCTCCGCGTTGCCGCCGGCGTTGTCGGCGATCGGGCCGTAGGCGTCGGTGGCCAGGGTGATGCCCAGCGTCGAGAGCATGCCGACCGCGGCAAAGCCGATGCCGTAGAGACCCATCGCGACGTTGGTGAAGCCGCCGGCGAAGCCGTAGGCACAAAGGATGCCGATCACGATCGTGATGACCGGCAGACCGGAGGAATACATGCCATTGGCGAAGCCGTCGATAATTGTCGTCGCCGGGCCCATCCTCGCCTGGTCGGCGATGCCTTTGGTCGGCTTGTATTCGTCGGAGGTATAGTACTCGGTGAACTGCCCGATCAGCACGCCGGCGACCAGACCCGAAACCACCGAGCCGAAGATGCCCCAACTGATCCAGTCGGTCATCGCCAGGACCGCGATCACGACCAGAATCAGGACGGAGCTGCCGAGCGTCCCGAACAACAGTGCCCGGAGCAGATTCTTCTGGCTGGCGTCTTCCCTGCAGCGGACCATGAACATGCCGACGATAGACAGGATGATCCCGAGTCCTGCGACCAGCATGGGGGCCAGGACGGCCTTGGTCGGGTTCATGCCGCTGGCCGCGACGGCCGACAGCGGCAGGGCGGCGCCGAGTGCGGCGGTTGCAAGGATCGAGCCGCAATAGCTCTCGTAAAGGTCGGCGCCCATACCGGCGACGTCACCGACGTTGTCACCGACGTTGTCGGCGATGGTCGCCGGGTTACGCGGGTCGTCTTCCGGAATGCCGGCTTCCACTTTGCCAACCAGGTCAGCGCCGACGTCCGCGGCCTTGGTGTAGATGCCGCCGCCGACGCGGGCGAACAGGGCCTGCGTCGAGG
>CAZYGM010000382.1:0-2153 GCA_964647015.1 uncultured Planctomycetales bacterium
TCAAGCTCGACAAGGCGCTCTACGAGCGGGTCGCCGAACTGAGCAAGAAAGCCGGCTACTCGTCGGTGGACGAGTTCATCACCCACCTGATCGAGCGTGAGCTGGCCAAGTTCGCCGACGCCGAATCCGACGAGCAGATTGAGGAACGGCTGCGCGGCCTGGGCTACATTGAATAGGAGCCGCCGACCGGCATCATGGACCTGCTGAACGCCATCCTGACCGGCCTGACCAACCTGCTGTGGGTGCCGCTGGCGCCCCTGCCGGCCTGGCTCGTGCTCGTCGTCTGGTCGGCGCTGGCGGCCGTGCTGGCGGGCAGCATGTTCCGCTACACGTCCAACCAGCGGGCCCTGGCCGATGTCGGCGACCGCGTCCGCGCCAACCTGCTGGGCATGCGGCTGTTCAAGGAGGAACTGGGCGTCACGCTGCGTTGCCAGGCGCAATTATTGCGCGCGGCCGGGTTGCGCTTCTGGTACGCCCTGCCGGCCTTCGCCGCCATGCTGGTGCCGTTCGTGTTCCTGCTGGTTCAACTGGCGCTGCGCTACGAGTACCGCCCTCTGATTCCCGGCGAGTCGGCCGTCGTCGTGCTGCACGTCGCCCCGGAGGATTGGCCGCACTGCCGCCAGGCCGGCCTGGAGCTGCCGGACGGCGTCGTCGCCGATACCCCGGCCCTGCGCGACGAGGTAGAGCACGCAATCTACTGGCGCATCCGCCCGACGCAGGCCGGCGCGTTCGAGCTGCGCTGGCAACTCGGCCAGCACCTGGTCACCAAGAGCCTGACGGTGGCTGACGACGCCCGACGCCTGTGCATTGTGAGTCCGCAGCGGCCGGGCCGCGGCCTGTGGGATCGCCTGCTATATGCCGCCGAACCGGCCCTGCCGGCCGACTCGCCGGCCCGAGCCGTGCTCGTGGAATACCCCCGCCGCAGCACCGCCATCTTCGGCTTCGATGTGCCGTGGTGGCTGACGTTCCTGGTACTGTCGATTGTCATCGCCGTGCTGTTGCGCCCCGTGCTGAAGGTCAAGTTCTGATGGTGCCGCCGTCTTGGGGGGGGCGTTCCGCTGGACCGTGCGTCGGTTTGAGCCCACCCCAGGCAGGGATATACTCAAGTTGTGCGGGCCGCGCGGGTGCGTAAGCACCCTCAACCACAGGTAGACGGCTGTGTTGCTGACTATGTGGGAAATCCTGCGCGAATCAGCGGTCTTCATCCTGGTGGGTTTCCTGATCGCCGGGCTGCTCGACGCCATGGTTTCCAGCGCTCGTGTGGTTCGGTACCTCAGCGCCAAGCGCTCGCGCTCCGTCTTCCTGGCAACGCTGGTCGGCGCCCCGGCGTCGCTCTGCTCGTGCAGCGTGCTGCCGACCGCCCTGACACTGCGGCGCAAGGGTGCCAGCAAGGGCGCCACACTCTCGTTCCTAATCGCCAGCCCGGAAATCAGCGGCCCCTCCGTGTTGCTCACCTACTCGCTGCTCGGCGGTGCCATGGCGATCTTCCGCCCCATCGCCGCCTGCATCACGGCCGTCACTGCCGGACTTGTGGAGAACTTCATCGACCGGCGTTTCCCCGACAGCCCACCGGCAATCGCCGCTGAACCGGCCGCCCCGGCTGCCTGCTGCGCTTCAGCGCGTCAGCCCGCCACCCCACCCCCCTGCTGCGCCTCGTCGCCGAACCCGGCCGCCGCAACCACCACTACCGCCCTTCCAATCCGCCAGCGCGTCCGCGCCGGCCTGCGTTTCGCCTTCGTTGACCTGTTCGACAGCCTGTTCGGCTGGATTCTCTTCGGCATCGCGGCTGCCGCGGCGATTCAGGCCTGGTTGCCGCCCGACGTGCTGAACCAGATTCTCGGCGGCCAGGTACGCTCGATGCTGCTGATGGTCCTGATTGGCGTGCCGCTGTACGTCTGTGCGGAGGCCTCAACCCCGATCGCGGCCGTGCTGATCGCCAACGGCGTCAGTCCCGGCGCGGCCATTGTCTTCCTGCTGGTCGGGCCGGCCACCAACATCGGCTCGCTGGGTGTGCTGTGGCATGAGTTGGGTCGCCGCACCGTCATCGTCTACCTGGCCACGATCATCCTGGTGTCCCTGCTGATGGGCCTGCTGGCCAATGACCTCCTGGGCGGTGCGCATGGCGACCTGCAACACTGCGTCCTGAAAGAGCA
>CAZYGM010000383.1:0-2147 GCA_964647015.1 uncultured Planctomycetales bacterium
ATGGTCGAAGGCGAGGAGATCAAGGCCCTGCGGGCGCACGCGCTCGACCCCATCCGCTTCCTGGTGGTGCCGCGCATCATCGCCACCATGGTCATGCTCGTCGGGCTGACGGTTCTGGCGGACGTGGTGGGCGTCTTCGGCGGGCTGCTGACGGCCACGCTGGTGCTGGACGTTAGCGCGCGGATGTACATGGACCTCACCCAGGCGGCCCTCTCGTTGGGCGACTACTTCACCGGCCTGTTCAAGGCCGGCGTCTTCGGCACCATCATCGCCAGCCTGGCCTGCTACGAGGGGCTGAACGTGCGCGGCGGGGCCGAGGGCGTCGGGCAGGCCACGACCACGACGGTGGTCAAGAGCATTGTGGCCCTGATCGGGGCCGACGCGCTCTTCACGGTCGTCTTCTACACGCTGGGGTGGTGACATGCCGCTGGTGGTCGGCATAGACGAAGCCGGCTACGGGCCGCTGCTGGGTCCGCTCGTCGTGGGCGCCAGCGTCTGGCAGGTTGAGCCGCGCGCGGTCGCGGCTGATTTCTGGCAGCGGCTGGATGATGTCGTCTGCCGCAAGCCCGGGCGCCGCGAATGGCGCCTGGCGATTGACGATTCCAAACGCATCTTCCACCAGAAGCGCGACCTGGCGGCCCTGGAGCGGCCCGTGCTGGCCTGCGCCAGTGCGGCGGGGCTGGCGACCGATTCGCTGGCGGCCTTCATCGACGCGCTGGGCGGGCTCTGTCCGGGTCAGGCCGACCCGCCACCCTGGTATCGCGATCTGCGCCGGCCCTTGCCGCTCGACCCGGAACGGTCCGCGTTCTCCGCGATTGCCGAGCGCTTGCAGCGGACCATGGTGGCCGCCGGCGTGCGCTGCACGGCACTGCTGGCGGAAGTGTTGCCGGAGAGCGTCTTCAACGAACGCGTCGCCCAGACGCGCAACAAGGCCGCCGTCCTGCTGGAGTTCGTTTTGCGGTTGATCAGCCGAGCCACGGTTCACGCGGGTGATCAGGATGTGTACGTATTCGTTGATCGCCTGGGCGGCCGGCAGGATTATCGCGGACTCCTGCTGACCGCCTTTCCCGGGCGGCATCTGCACGTGCTGGCGGCGGGCGAGGAGTCCAGCCGCTACCGCCTGGCGACGCAGCGCACGGACTGGCTGGTCGAATTCTGCGTGGATGCCGATCAGCGACATCTGCCAGTGGCGCTGGCCAGCATGTTGGCGAAGTACGTTCGCGAGGCGCTGATGCGCCAATTCAACGCATTCTGGCAGGTTCTGCGGCCCACACTGGCGCCGACGGCGGGCTACTACCAGGATGCCCAGCGCTTCCTGCGGGACCTCAAGCCCGTGCTCGCGCAGGCCAACCTGCCCACGGCGCGGTTTGTGCGGCAACGCTGACGGCCCGGCGGTTGCCGAACCAGTTAGGATTACGTATCGGCAAGTCCGCCGCGCGGCTGTGCGGCGGACGCTGCCGTGTTGGTGGGTGTGGCGCATGGGTTGCCGCGCCGTAACCGAAGGACATGCAGAGCGGTGATGATGCCGACTTCTCAGGGTATGAGCGAGTGTGCAAGACTGCCGCGAATTGCCGGGGCACTGCTGCTGGCCGGGGCCGTAGTTCTGGCGGCTGGTGTGGCGTGTTGGCCTGCGGCGGCGGACAACCCGCCGCTCGCCTCCGATTGGTCGCCCGAGGTTGGCGAGATCCTGACGCTGTACCGCCGGGCCGACTACCCCGGGGCGCGCATACTGAGCCAATCGCTGCTGGGCCGGACGCGTGATGCCCAGGTGCGGCGTGACGTGGCGGCTTTGCAGGCGCTGCTGCTGCTGCGTGGCGATTCGCGCCAAGAGTGGCAGGCCGGCGCGGCCCAGCTTCAACAACTGGAGCAGGAGCAGCCCGGCCTGCTGGCGCGGCCGGAATGCGGCCTCGCCCTGGGGCTGGGGCGGCTCGATCTGCATGAGACCGCCGAGGCACTTGACCATCTGAGCAACGCGGCGGCGGGCTTCGCGGAGCGTGGCCTGCCGGACCGCGCTGCGGCGGCGCTGGTCGGCCTGGCACGGGCCTGGTCGCAACACACGGAGTGGCCGCTGACCCCGCGACACCTGGGGGTGGCGCGGCCGCAGGATTCGGCTGAGGCGCGGGAGATTCGACGGGCACAGATCGCCG
>CAZYGM010000384.1:0-2080 GCA_964647015.1 uncultured Planctomycetales bacterium
AGCATCGCGTATTGGCTCAGGCCGCCGCCGCCCCCCGCCAACCGCTGGACCGACAGCCCCACCAGGATCATCAGACACAGGCTGACGGCCAGCCAGGTTTGCCGGTCGAGATCAACGGGCAGTCGCAGTGACACACCCGCCAGCAGCACGCCGCAAATGACGACGGCGTGGCCGGCGATGCGGCTGCGCAGGGCGAGTTCCTGCGCCCATGCGCCGTCGGCGGCCTGCTTCTGCTGGCGCGCCAGCCAGCGGCGCATCAGGTGCCAGAGCACGGCCATGCCGGTCAGAAACGCGCAAACGGCGACCGGTTGCGCCGGCCCGGCCTGGTTGGGCGCATAGCCCGCCAGCAGGGCGCCGCTCACGCCGGCCACGAACAGGGCCTGGCTCACCCCAACCGGGAAGCGTCGCCGACCCATGGCCGCCAATACCAAGGCAGCCGCCGCCACGCACGCCACACCCACGAAGGGTCCCCAGGGGTCGCCCGCCTCGGCCGCGAAATCGAATTCCGGAGCGTCCTGCACTTCTACCGACTCCCGACATGACTGCCCACAACGCCGACCGCGTGGTATAACCTCGCAGGTCGGCCGCCACCGGCGGCCGCGTAACCACCATGTTCGCCCACGACTGACATGGCCGCAACACGGTCACGCGACAACGAAGCCTTTCAACGTTTCCTCCGGCGGGTGTGGCAGCGGGACATCGCGCCACTCCTGGTCGGGGAGTACGCCGCCCAGCGCCGCAAATCCGCCCGGATCGGCGGGAAGATCGCGGCGACGACCGGGCTGGTGCTGGATAGCCTGCTGCGGCTGCGTGGGCGGCCGTTTGCCCGCTCGCTAGCAATCTTGGGCACGACCGCCGGAGCGCTCTTGCCGGACGTTTGGGACTGGCGCTGGCTGCGTGAACGGGCCGGGCCGCGGGAGCGGACGGTGGTGGCGGAGCAGGTCCAGCGGCGGGCGGCCGAGCTGGAGCTGCGCGAGGCGTTGGCGCTGTTCGACCTGCCGACGGACGCGACGGCGGCGGCGCTCAAGCAGGCCTGGCGGCAGGTCTCGCAGAACTATCATCCCGACAAGGCGCCTGACGAGCCGTCGCGCGCCGAGTATCATGTGCGCTTCCTGGCCTACCGGGCGGCGTACGACCGGCTGGCCCGGGCTTACGAGACCGGCGCGCTGCCGCGACCGCTTAGCTGACGGCGCCCGGCGCAACGAAACGACTGGGACGGCATGGCCAAAGAGTCCTTCGAAACGCTGCTCAAGGAATTCCACCGCTCCAAGCAGTTGATTCTCGACGAACTGGCGCGGCACATCGTCGGGCAGAACGACGTGATCGAGCAAATGCTCGCCGCGATCTTCACGCGCGGCCACTGCCTGCTAGTGGGGGTACCGGGGCTGGCGAAGACGCTGATGGTGTCCACGCTGGCGCGCATCACTTCCCTGAGCTTCAAGCGCATCCAGTTCACGCCCGACCTGATGCCCTCCGACATCACCGGCACGAACGTGATTGACGAGTTGCCGGACGGGCGGCGTGAGTTTCGCTTCGTGCGCGGGCCGGTATTCGCGCATATCGTGCTGGCGGACGAGATCAACCGCACGCCGCCGAAGACGCAGGCGGCCCTGTTGCAGGCGATGCAGGAGCGCGAGGTGACCAGCGGATCGCAGACGTATCCGCTGCCGAACCCGTTCTTCGTCATAGCAACGCAAAACCCGATCGAGCAGGAGGGTACGTATCCGCTGCCCGAGGCCCAGCTCGATCGGTTCATGTTCAATGTCTGGGTGGATTACCCGACGCTGGCCGAGGAGCAGAAGATCCTGACGCAGACGACGGGCGAGGAGACGCCCGCGCTGCGCACCGTGCTGAGTGATCGGCAGGTGCTGAACATGCAGAAGCTGATTGCGGCCGTGCCGGTGACGGAATACATCGTTGACTACGCGGCGGCCTTGACGCGGGCTTCGCGGCCCAGCGACGCGACCGCGCCGGAATTCGTGAAGAAGTATGTCGATTGGGGGGCCGGGCCGCGGGCGGGTCAGTTCCTGCTGTGGGGCGGCAAGGCGATGGCGGCGATGGACGGCCGCTACAGCGTGAG
>CAZYGM010000385.1:0-2073 GCA_964647015.1 uncultured Planctomycetales bacterium
TGTTCAAGATCATTCTGTGGGACAACGTGCTGGCGCCCCGGCTGGAATCGGGGATTGTGTCGAACGTGGCGTACTCGGCGCACCTGGGCGGCTATGCGTTCGGGTTCTGCGTGGGGATGAGCATGCTGGCGTTGCGGGCGCTGCCGCGGAACCAGTTTGATCTGCTGGCGGTGTGGAATCGCTGGCAGCGGCGGGCGGGTCTGCCCGGGAGTGGCGGGGCAGTGCCGCAAGGCCGGCCGGTGCGAGTGCAGGAGATGGCGTCGCGGCCGCTGGAGCCGCTGGTGCTTTCGCCGGCGGAGCAACTGCGTGAGGAAACGCTGGAGCGTCTGGCGGCGCGGGACCTGGCGGGCGCGGCGAACTGCTACCTCGAGTTGCGGCGCCTGGACGCCCAGCAGGCGCTGCCGCGCGAGGCACAGTTGGAGGTGGCCAATTATCTGGCCCAGGCGCAGCGGCACGCCGAGGCTGCCGGCGCGTACGAGGCGTTTCTGGCGGCTTATCGGGCGGCGCCGGATGCCCCGCAGGTGCAGTTGCTGCTGGGGCTGATTTACTCACGCTATTTGGGGGAGTGGGTCCGGGCAGCCGAACACTTGCGCAGCGCACTGGGTCGGCTGGTGCAGGCCGGCCAGCGTGAGTTAGCGGAAGCTGAGTTGCGGCAGGTCGCCGCGCACCTGCCCGGGGAGGGCCCGGACTCCTGATCGTGAGCGGGCGGGGGTAATGAACGCCGGCGGGGGGTACGACGATACACAAGTAGATTCCGGATGGGCGCGGGCGGAGCGCCGCGTGCCGCTTGAGTATCCGCTGCAAACGCGCGCAGGGCTACATGGACATAGCAACAGTTATCGGGTTGATACTGGGCGTCGTCCTGATTGTCGGGTCGATCGCCATGAAGACGTCCATCGGCACGTTCATCGACGTGGCGTCGGTGGCGATCGTGGGCGGTGGGTCGCTGGCAGCCGCCCTGATATCCTTCCCGCTGAACCAGGTATTCAAGGTTGCCAGCGTGCTGCGGAAGGCCTTCCTGACCAAGCCGATCGACCCGGTTCAGTACGTTACGGCGTTGGTCAGCCTGGCGGAAGTTGCGCGGCGCGACGGCATCCTGAGCCTGGAATCGCACCTCTCGGACGGCAAGCACGACGAGTTCCTGACGCGCGGACTGCGGATGGCGATTGACGGGCAGGATCCGACGGTCATTCAGGCGGCCCTGGAGTGCGAGGTCGAGACCATCATGGAGCGGCACGCCAGCGGGCGGGCGCTGTTTGACCAGATCGGCAAGTACGCGCCGGCGTTCGGCATGATCGGCACGCTGATCGGTCTGGTCATCATGCTCCAGAACATGCAGAACCCCGACGACCTCGGCCCGGCGATGGCCGTCGCGCTGATCACGACGTTCTACGGCTCGCTGATCGCGAACCTCTTCGCCATGCCGATTGCCGACAAGCTCGGGCTGCGCAGCTCGGAGGAGATTGCCGGCAAGCTGCTGATTATCCGGGGCGTGATGTCGATCCAGGCGGGCGACAACCCGCGTATCGTGCAGCAGAAGCTGATGGCCTTCCTGGACGCGCGGCAGCGTCAGGCCACCGAGCGTCAGACCGGCAAGAGTTAGTCCGCAGGAGCCGCCGCCGTGGCCGTCGCCAAGAAGGAACGCAAGGAGTCCGAAGGCGCCCCGGCGTGGATGGTGACCTACGGCGACATGGTCACGCTGCTGCTGACCTTCTTCGTGCTGCTGCTGGCGATGAGCGAGGTGAAGAAGGAAGACCGCTTCATCGAATTCATGCAGGCTATCAAGAAGGCCTTCGGCTATGTGGGCGGCGTGCGTGCCGTGCCGCTTGAGCATGTCCAGATGCCGCGCAACGTGAACTTCACGGAGATGCTCATTATCCCGCTGCACTCACACGACTTCAGCAAGGCGCGCGACCCGGGCGTCCGCGGCAAGCGGCCCAGCACGCGCGATAATCGGCCCAAGGACGTGTACGTGGTCGGCGGGCGCCTCCAGTTCGCGCCCTTGTCGGCGGAACTGTTGCCCGAGGAAGCGGCCCGCATCAGCCAGTTGGCCGAGGAGCTGCGCGGCCTGAG
>CAZYGM010000386.1:0-2069 GCA_964647015.1 uncultured Planctomycetales bacterium
CACCCCGGGGGCGTCCCGGTATAACCGGGCAGTAGAATAGATATTAGCGGCCGGGCCGGCCGCGCAACCAGGCAGGGCAGTGTAGCACCATGCCGACATTTGCTTATCGAGCACGTAACGCCACGGGCGAGGAAGTGCGTGGCACGCTGGTGGCGGACACCACGTCGGCGGCGGCGCGCATGCTTGGTGACCGGGCGTTGCTGCCGGTGCATCTGGAGCAGGCGCAGACGGCTGAGCGGTCGCTGCTGACGGGGCGGGCGCGGCGTGTAAAGCTGGCGAAGGTCGGCATGATGTATGAGCAGTTGGCCGACCTGTTGCGGGCCGGGGTGCCGCTGTTGCGGGCCCTGACGGTGCTGTCGGCCCAGTCGGCGTCGCCGGCGTTGGCGCGCGTGCTGCGCGAAGTGCACGAGGACGTGTCCGGGGGCGACTCGCTGGCGGACGCGATGCAGAAGCACCCGTACGCTTTTCCCGAGCTGCATGCCTCGATGGTCAAGGCGGGCGAGAAGGGCGGCTTTTTGGAGGACGTGTTATCGCGGCTGGCCGACTTCGTGTCGCGGCAGGACGCCCTGCGGAACAAGTTCATCGGGGCGATGATGTACCCCTGCATCCTGTTGCTGGGGGCAGTGGCGGCCGTGGTCTTCATCATGACCTTCGTGGTGCCGGGCATCCGCAGCGTACTGGAGGGGCAGCGGCAGCCGTGGCCGACGCGGATCGTATTCGGAATCAGTGACGGGATCACGGAGCACTACCTGGTGATCATCGCGCTGGTGACGGTGGCGGTGGTAGGGGTCATGGCGTACCTGCGGAGTGCGCGCGGGCGGCAGTTGCGGGCCCGCCTGCAGTTGCGGTTGCCGGCCTTCGGCAAGGTGTACACGATGGTGGCGCTATGTCGGTTCTGCCGCGTGTTCGGCACGTTGCTGATGAACGGCATTCCGATTCTGCAGTCGCTGCGGATTGCCAAGGATTCGACCGGCAACCCGGTGTTGTCCGAGGCGGTGGAGCGCGCGGCGGAGAACGTGCGGCATGGCGAGCCGCTGGCGGCGCCGCTGGCGGCCAGCAAGGTGTTTCCGCCGGTGATCGTGGACATGATCGCGGTGGCCGAGGAGAGCAACACGCTTGACAAGGTCCTGATCGAGATCGCGCGCACGCAGGAGGAGCGGACGGCGCAGCAGATCGATTTTGCGGTGCGGCTGCTGGAGCCGCTGATGCTGGTCTTCATGGGCGTGATGATCGGCTTCATCGCGGTGGCGTTGCTGTTGCCGATTTTGATGATGGCCACGTCCGGCTTCAAGTAGGCCCGGGCGCGGAGTTGCTGGCAGAGAGTTACTGTGGAGAGTCCAATGAGAGAACCCAGGAAGAATCGTCGGAACCGAGCGGCTTTCACCCTGTTGGAAGTGCTTCTCGTCGTAGTGATCATTGGCATGCTGGCGGCGGCCGTGGCGGTGAGCCTGACGGGTACCGGCGAGCGGGCGAAGGTTGATATCACGAAGATCCAGATCGAGAAGGTCAGCACGGCGCTCGAGCTCTATCGGACGCACATGAACCGCTATCCGTCTGCGGACCGCGGCGGGTTGCGGGCGCTGATCGACCAGCCGGACGACGAGGAGGAGCGCAAGCTGTGGGGCGGCCCGTATATCAAGGCCAAGGATCTGAAGGATGCCTGGAATCAGGACTTGGTTTACGAGTACCCCGGCCGCTACAACGAGCGGCGCTTCGATCTTTCCAGTGCGGGTCCGGATGGCGACGCCGGCAGCGACGACGACATCACGAACTGGGAAAGGGACTAGCTTCGTGACGGCGGACCGGCGGACCGCGCGGCCCGCGCGTGACCGCTTGCGGCTTGCGTGGGTCGCGTCCGGGGCTCGGCTGAGGCGCCAGTGTACGGAGAGCTGTGGTGAAGCGCCGGCGGATGACAGGCTTTACGCTACTCGAGCTGTTGCTGGTCATCTCGTTGATTGCGCTGCTGGCCGTGCTGACCTGGCCGAACCTGGACACCGCGTCGCGCAGCGAGCATTTGGATGAGTCGGCGCGGCGGATGAAGGCGCTGATTGCCATGTGCCGGGCCGAGG
>CAZYGM010000387.1:0-2065 GCA_964647015.1 uncultured Planctomycetales bacterium
GCCCGCCGCACCAAGAACAACCCCGTCCTCATCGGTGCGGCCGGCGTCGGCAAGACCGCCATCGTCGAAGGACTTGCCCAGCGGATTCTCGCCGGCGACGTCCCCCAGGCCCTCAAGGACAAGAAGCTCGTCGCGCTGGACATGGGCGCCCTGATCGCCGGCGCCAAGTATCGCGGTGAGTTCGAGGAGCGCCTCAAGGCCGTCATCAAGGCCGTGGTCGACTCGGACGGCCGCGTCATTCTCTTCATCGACGAGCTCCACACGCTGATCGGCGCCGGCAAGGCCGAAGGGGCCATGGACGCCGGCAACCTGCTCAAGCCCGCCCTGGCGCGCGGCGAGCTGCGCTGCATCGGCGCGACCACGCTCGAGGAGTACCGCCAGCACGTCGAAAAGGACAAGGCCCTGGAACGCCGCTTCCAGCCCATCTACGTCGGCGAGCCCAGCGTCGCCGACACCATCGCCATCCTGCGCGGCCTCAAGCCGCGCTACGACGCCCACCACGGCGTGCGCATTCAGGACGCCGCCTTGGTGGCGGCGGCCACCCTCTCGCACCGTTACATCACCGACCGCCACCTGCCCGACAAGGCCATCGACCTGATCGACGAGGCCGCCAGCCGCCTCCGAATCGAGAACGACTCGCTCCCCGCCGAGCTGGACGAACTGCGCCGCCGCATTGTCCAGCTCGAAGTCGAGCGCGAGGCCCTGCGCAAGGAGAAGGACGAGGGCAGCCGCAAGCAGCTTGAGATGGTGCAGCGCACGCTGGCCGAGTTGAAGGAGCAGGACGCCGCCCTGACCGCCCGCTGGGAGAATGAGCAGAACGCGATCGAGGCCGCCCGCGCCTTCAAGCAGCAGATTGATACCCAGCAGACGGCCCTCGAAGACGCCCAACGGCGCGGCGACCTGGAGACCGCCGCGCGCATACGCTACGGCGAGATCCCCGCCCTGCAAGCCAAGCTGAAAGAGCGCGAGGATCACTTGGCCAAGCTGCACGCCGACGGCGGCGGCCTGCTGCGCGAAGAAGTCACGGCCGAGGAAATCGCCGAAGTCGTCAGCAAGTGGACCGGCGTGCCGGTCGCCCGCATGCTCGAGGGCGAGAAGCAGAAGCTCGTCCGCATGGAGTCCCGGCTGCATGAGCGCGTCGTCGGCCAGGACGAGGCCGTGCGGGCCGTGTCAGATGCCGTCCGCCGCTCGCGCGCCGGCCTGGGCGACCCGCATCGCCCGATCGGCTCATTCCTCTTCCTCGGCCCCACCGGCGTCGGCAAGACCGAGCTGTGCAAGGCCCTGGCGCAGTTCCTCTTCGACGACGAGGCCGCGTTCGTGCGCGTGGACATGAGCGAGTTCATGGAGCAGCACAGCGTCGCCCGCCTCATCGGCGCCCCGCCCGGCTACATCGGCTACGAGGAGGGCGGCCGGCTGACGGAGGCCGTGCACCGCCGGCCTTATTGCGTGATCCTCCTGGACGAGATCGAGAAGGCCCATCCGGATGTCTTCAACGTCCTGCTGCAAGTGCTGGACGACGGCCGCCTGACCGACGGCCATGGCCGCACCGTGGATTTCACCAACACGATCGTCGCCATGACCAGCAACATCGGCAGCGAGCAAATTCAATCGTTGACGGAGGGCGGCGCGGACGACCTCGAAATCGAGCTGCGCGTCAAGGAGGTCCTCAAGCGGCACTTCCGCCCGGAGTTCATCAACCGCATCGATGAGACGATCATCTTCCGCCGCCTGAGCCGCGCGAACCTGCGCGGCATTGTCGATCTGCAAATCAGGCATCTGCAGACGCGCCTGGCACAGCGCGAGATGACGCTAACGCTGACGGACGCCGCCAAGGACCGCCTCGCCGCGGACGGCTACGATCCGGCCTTCGGCGCCCGCCCGCTCAAGCGCCTGATCCAGCAGCAGCTCGAGAACCCCCTGGCCCAGCGGATCATCGCCGGCGACCTGGCCCCTGGCGACGCGATAACGGTGGACGTCGCCGGCGACGGCTTCACCTTCCGCAAATCCCCCGGCCCGGCGTAGCGGCCCGCCGCTGCCGTAAGCGTCTGGTGAAGTCCGGCCGTCG
>CAZYGM010000388.1:0-2040 GCA_964647015.1 uncultured Planctomycetales bacterium
TGATGATCCGCGAGACCCTCGATCCGGGCTCGAAGCACGCCATGGTGGTGGTCACGCCGGGTAACGGCGTGGCTCTCCAACACCGTCCGACCGCGAACCAGGCGAGCCTGAGCATCAATCAGACGGGCTTGACAGCGCCTTACTGGGTGAAGCTGACGCGCACGGGCGACAGCCTGAAGGCCGAGCGAAGCGCCGACGGCGTAACGTGGGTGAGCATTACGGCCACCGCCGCAGATTCCACTCTGACCATCCCGATGGCCAATGAAGTCTATATCGGCCTGGCGCTAGTCAGCAACAACGCCGGAGCCAGTCCGACGAGCGCCGAGTTCTCCAACGTCGGCACGACCGGCAACGTGACCGGCTCATGGCAGACACAGGACATTGGCGGCGGGCAATTGGCCAGCAACGATCCATCGCCGATGTACGTACGGATCGAGGACGCCGCCGGCAAGAGCGCAACGGCTGTGAGTGCCGATGACTCGATCGTGCTGCGTCCAACCTGGCAGGAATGGGCGATCCCGTACAGCGAGCTGTCCGGCGTGAACCTCGGCCGCGTGGAGAAGATGGTCATCGGCATCGGCAGCAAGACCAGCCCGAACGCCGGCGGCGATGGTATCGTCTACATCGACGATATCAGCTATGGCCGACCCGCGGACCGGTAGCAGGATTGTCTTGAGGATGGCTGCACAGGGGCCCGCGTTTGCGACCAGATGCGGGCCCCTGCTTCTTTGGGCGTCGGGTATTTCGGCCGAGCGAGGACGGAATCCTGTTGAACGGGCGGCTCGAATCTGCTATAAGTGGATATGGTCTGGGGCGTTGGTTCCGGGACGCGGTGGTCGACGCACCAACGCCGGAGCGTACTGAGGATTCAGGGTTCAGATCTACCCGGAGGCCCTGAGTGAGGAGTGTCTTTTCGAGCATGCAGCCAAAAGGGGGCAGGTGGGCTGTCTGCACTCACACCACCCATGCTTCAACTCTGCAGCAACGAGCGTCCCGCATCCGAGAAGAAAGGAGGTGCCGCAGAAGCCCTACATTTGCTCTGAACAGGTGAGGAGATTGAGTCATGGCGTTTCACACCTTCATAGCGCCTGCGCGGCAGACGAAATGCGTGCGACGGCGAAGGAAGGCGGGCAGGGTTTGTGGCCCTGAAAACGATTGTGTCATCGGTCTGCATCACGTCTGAGAAGGAGGACAATTATGGGTAGGAACAAACTGGTTGTATTGACGCTCTGTGCCTTTGTGGCGGGCCTGATGGCCGGGCCGGTGGCGCAGGCAGGCGATCCGGCGCTCATCGCCTGGTGGAAGCTGAACGACGGGACCGGCACCGTCGTTCTGGACTCGTCCGACTACGGGAATCACGGCACGGTCATGAATCCCAATGCGGGTCTGGGAGCCGGCGGTTCGGTCTGGGTCAACGACGCCGAGCGTGGCATGGTCATCAGTTTCAGCGGGGCCGACGGCAGCGGCGCGTACGTCACGACCCCCGTGACTGTTCCGGCGATGACGATGACCAACGGTTTCACCTGGGCCTTCTGGGCCAAGCAGCCCGCCGCCCAAGCGACGAACAACGACACCATCCTGGGCAACCGCTACGGCGGAACGGCATCCCCCGTTCAGTTCATCAAATTCACACCCACGCGGTTCGAGAACTACAACGACGACGGCTCCTACGTCAACGGAATCAATTACACCTCTATTCCCGCCGACGTTTGGGTCCATCATGCCGTGGTCAAGGATGGAGCGTCTCTGACCTACTATCGTGATGGTGAGGTGATGCTCACCAATACGATGACCAAGACCCTCGATGAGAATCCGTTCTACATGGGCGCTGACGGCTACAGCGGCGCACAGGAAAACTGGCAAGGTTACTTGAGCGACGTGCGACTCTATACGCGCGCGCTGAGCGCCAAGGAGGTCCTGGACGTCATGGCGGGCAAGGGACCGACCTCGCAGACCGCCACGGACCCGGTTCCCGAGTATGAGGGGGTCGACATCCCGCGCGACGTAGTCCTGAGTTGGACGCCGGGCGAGTACGCCCAG
>CAZYGM010000389.1:0-2024 GCA_964647015.1 uncultured Planctomycetales bacterium
AGGCGGCGTTCCTCCTCGACTTCGACTGATTCTCGCAGGGCGTTTTCGTGGGGCAGCAAGCCCTGTTCGAGGCCGACGATGCAGACGACGGGGAATTCGAGGCCCTTGGCGGCGTGGAGGGTCATGAGCATGACGACGCCGGCGGATTCGTCCACGGCGTCCTGGTCGCTGACCAGGGCGATGCGTTGCAGGAAGTCGGCCAGGGTGGGCTCATCGGCCTCCTCCTCGTAGGCGCGGGCGGCGGTGACGAGCTCCTGGGCATTGGCGAGGCGGTCTTCGCCGCCGTCTTCACGCTCTTTGCGAAACGCGGCTTCAAGGCCGGAGAGCGTGAGCGCGGTGCTGACGGTGCCAGCGACGGCGTCGCCCGCGGCGGCCTTGATGCGGTCGAGCAGGTCGACGAAGGCCCGCACCTTGGCTGCGGCGTTCTTCAGGCCGGGGATTTGCTCGGGCGCGTGCATGACGGTGAGCAGCGGCCGGCCCTGCGCCGCGGCGTAGGCTTGCAGCCGTTCGAGCGTGGTCTTGCCGATACCGCGCGCCGGCGTGTTGATGATCCGCACGAGGGCGACCTCGTCGGCCGGATTGACCAGCACGCGCAGATAGGCCAGCGTGTCGCGGATTTCCTGACGGTTGTAGAACTCGACGCCGCGGGCGATGCGGTAGGGTATCTGGCGGATGCGCAGGGCATCCTCGAGTCCGCGCGACAGGGCGTTGACGCGATAGCAAACGGCCACGTCGCTGTAGGGGTGGCCAGCGGCATGCAGGGCGGAGATCGTGTCGGCCAGGTGCTCGGCCTCGTCGCGGCCCTCCTCGAAGCGCCAGACGGACACGCACTTCCCCGCCTCGTTATCGGTCCAAAGGTCCTTGTGCTTGCGGCGGCGGTTGCGGGCGATCAATGCGGCGGCGGCCTGGAGGATGTTGCCGGTGGAGCGGTAGTTCTGCTCCAGCCGCACGACGACGGCGCTGGGATAGTCGCGCTCGAATTCCAGGATGTTGCCAATGTCGGCGCCGCGCCAGCCGTAGATGGACTGGTCGGGATCGCCGGTGGCGCAGATGTTCTGGTGGTGCTGTGACAGGTGGCGGGCGATGAGGTACTGGGCGCGGTTGGTGTCCTGGTACTCGTCGATGAGGACGTAGCGGAAACGCACGTTGAGGCGTTCGACGATGTCGGGGTGGTCACGGAGCACGATGGCGACGCGCATGAGCAGGTCGTCGAAATCGACGGCGTTGCGTTGTTCGAGTAGCTGCTCGTAGGCGTCGTAGGCGCGGGCGATGATCTGCTGGTCAAACAGGTCAGCGCGTTCGCCGTAGTCGGCCGGCGTCTGGAGCTTGTTCTTGGCGCGGCTGATGGCGGCGCGAATGGCGTCGGGGCGGACCAGCATCTCGTTGACGCCGCAGACCTTCATGGCTTCCTTGACGAGCCGGGCGCTGTCGTTTTCGTCGTAGATGGAGAAGCCGGGCTGCACGCTGGCGAGGGTGCCGAATTCGCGCAGCAGGCGGACGCCGAGGGCGTGGAAGGTATGGATCCACATGCCGCGGCTGACGCCGAGCTGTTCGATGCGGTGGCGCATCTCGTCGGCGGCCTTGTTGGTGAAGGTGATGGCGAGGATGTTGCGGGCGGGGACGCCGGTGTGGACCAGGTGGGCGGCCCGGCGGGTGATGACGCGGGTTTTGCCGCTGCCGGGGCCGGCGAGCACGAGGAGGGGGCCGTCGCGGTGGGTAACGGCGCGGCGTTGGGGCTCGTTGAGGTCGGCCAGCAGGGCCGCGGTGGAGCTCGTCATGGTCCCTGGAGGATATACCCGCTGGGTGCGCGGCCGTCCAATGGGCGGGTTGGGGGCGGCAAGCGAGCCGGCGGACCGGCTAGAGCTTAAGGCCTCGTAGATTCGGCTGTTAGCGGCCGGACGGGGCTCGTGGGCGCGGTCGGCGAGGCGTGGCTCGTCGCGTGTCGGCTTGGTCGGACACCATTGTGTCGCGGGGCCGATGGCACGGCGCTTCCGAGGCGTCCGGCTGCCCGGGGCCTCTGTATT
>CAZYGM010000390.1:0-2024 GCA_964647015.1 uncultured Planctomycetales bacterium
GTGCCGCCCTGGGGCGGGTCCGCGGCCAGGCTCAGCGTGTAGGTCAGGATCTCGAAGGCGGCGGTGACCGTCTTGTTCTCAGTGATGGTGATCGTGGCGGGGTTATCCGTGCCGTCGAGGTCGCCGCGCCAGCCGGCGAAGACATGGTACGCGGCGGCCTGCGCCGTGAGCGTGACCGCCGTGCCGTAGAGGTACTCGTCCTGCTGCGGGTCGACTGCCACCGTGCCCTGGCCCGCGACGCCGGCATGCAGCATGAAGACGTTCTGCGCCTCGTATGCGCCCATGTCCACGATGTGGTTGACGACGCGTGGGTTGCCGTCCAGGTCGGCGGCGACGGTGACGCTGAGCGTGTTGCCGGTGTCGATGGCGGGCGAGGCGAATTGCAGGCGGTAATCGCCCGCCGTCGTGGGTGAGGGGCCGGCGGTGACGGGCTGCACGAAGAGCGGGTCCGCGTAGAGCATGCCCGCGCCGCACACAGCGCCGGCTGGGCAGCCGCCCTCCGCCAGGCTGTAGGACAGCATGGGCGTGGCGCTGTCGTTGTAGATTTGCGGACCCTCCGACGCGGCGTTGCCCCACAGGATCGTATTGGCCACAACCGGGTCAGGGCCGGAGTTGTACATCCCGCCGCCGCGGTCAAGCGCCCAGTTGCCGCCGAAGGTGACATTGGTCAGCGCCGGGCTGCCTGCGCTGTCGCCGGAGACGTAGTTGTACATGCCGCCGCCGCTGTAAAAGGCCAAGTTGCCGCTGAAGGTCACGTTAGTCAGCGACGGGCTGCTCATGCCTGCTTCAGAGGCGAAGTTGACCATCCCGCCCCCGTTGTCGGCCGAATTTCCGCTGAAGGCGACGTTGGTCAGCGACGGGCTGCTCTCGCCTTCTTGATAGCCTCGGTTGTACATGCCGCCGCCGTTGCCCGCCAAAGCCGAGTTTGCGCTGAAGGTGACGTCGGTCAGCGACGGGCTGCTCTCGCCGGCATAACCAGAGGCGTAGTTGTACATCCCGCCGCCGTCGTAGTCGGCCTGGTTGCCGCTAAAGGTGACGTCGCTCAACGTGGGGCTGCTCTCGCCGGCAAGTCCGCGGTTGGCCAGCCCGCCGCCGCTTTCGCCGGCCTCGTTGCCGCTGAAGGTGACGTGCGTCAGCGCCGGGCGGATCTTGCCGTAATAGCCGTAGTTGGCCATCCCGCCGCCATAGCGCCCGGCCTGGTTGTCGCTGAAAGTGACGCGCGTCAGCGTCGGGCTGCTCTCGCTGGCATAGCCAGAGTCGTAATTGTACATCCCCCCGCCATCGTAGGTTTCGGCCTGGTTGTCGCTGAAAACGACATCAACCAACACAGGGCTGCTCACGCCGTCGTCGTCGCCTTCGCTGTACATGCCGCCGCCAAAGCTAGACGCCCAATTGCCGCTGAAGTCGACGTTGGTCAGCGACGGGCTGCTTTCGCCTTCTTGATAGCCTCGGCTGTACATCCCCCCGCCGCTGTCGCCGGCCCCGTTGCCGCTGTAGGTGACGTGCGCCAGCGACGGGCTGCTCTCGCCGCCGCCTTCATAACCATAAAGGTACATCCCGCCGCCGTAGACTTGCGCCCAGTTGCCGCTGAAGACAAGGTTGCGCAGCGTCGGGCTGCACGTTGGACCGATGCCGCGGGCGTAGCCCGCGCAGAACATCCCGCCGCCGCGTTTTTCGTTGACTGCCTCGCCAGTCGCACTCCCGCCCGTGACGGTGAAGCCGTCGATCACGGTGGCCGCCGTGACCGGCGAGTTGTCCACATAGAGCACGTGGTAGGCGTTCGCCCCGGCAATGCCGGTTGTGCTGGTGATCACGCCGTGCGCGTTCGTGGTATCGTCCTGGTCGATGTCGCCGCTGAGCACGGTGACGTTGGCCGCCCAGTCCCGCTGTTCGCGGGCCGTCTCGCTCCCGCTGAAGCCGCCGTAGAGTCGCACGTTGTCGTGGTTCAGGCGGAACCACTCGCCCGGGTTGTTATGCACATGGGAGCCGCCCTCGTCCGGGTAGTAGACGCCCGCCGCCACCCA
>CAZYGM010000391.1:0-2020 GCA_964647015.1 uncultured Planctomycetales bacterium
CCCAGCTCGATCAGCCGCTCGACATCGCCCTCCTGTCCGTGGCCCTCGCAGATGCGCGTCACGATCTCGAGCATGCGCTTGGTGCCGACTCGGCAGGGCGGACACTTGCCGCAGGATTCATCCTGGCAGAAGTCCAGGAAGAAGCGGGCCACGTCCACCATGCAGGTGTCCTCGTCCATGACGACCATGCCGCCCGAGCCCATGATCGCGCCCAGTTCAGTGAGCGACTCGTAATCGACCGGGACGTTCAGGTGCTGCTTGGGAATGCAGCCGCCGGACGGGCCGCCCATCTGGGCCGCCTTGAACTTCTTGCCGCCCGGCAGGCCGCCGCCGATGTCATAAACGATCTCGCCCAGCGGCATGCCGATCGGGACCTCGACCAGGCCGGTGTTGTTAATGGCGCCGGCCAGGGCGAACACCTTGGTGCCCTTGCTCTTCTCGGTCCCATACGCACCGTACCAGTCGGCTCCCTTGAGCATGATGACCGGCACGCTCGCCAGCGTCTCGACGTTGTTCAGGCAGCTCGGCTTGCCCCACAGGCCCTGGTGGGCCGGGAACGGCGGGCGCGGCCGCGGCTCACCGCGGTTGCCCTCGATGCTGGTCATCAGGGCCGTCTCCTCGCCGCACACGAACGCGCCGGAGCCCATGCGGACCTCGATGTCGAAATCGAAGCCCGTGCCCATGATGTCGCGGCCCAGCAGGCCGTACTCACGCGCCTGCTTGAGCGCGTGCTCGAAGCGCTCGACCGCCAGCGGGTACTCGGCCCGAACGTAGGCATAGCCCTGCTTGGCGCCGATGGCGTACGCCGCAATCGCCATACCCTCAATGATGCTGTGCGGGTCGCCCTCCAGCACGCTGCGGTCCATGAACGCACCGGGGTCGCCCTCGTCGCCGTTGCACAGGATGTACTTCACGTCGCCGGCGGCCTTGCGGGTGAACTCCCACTTCAGGCCGGTCGGGAAGCCCGCCCCGCCGCGGCCGCGCAGGCCCGACTTCTTCATCTCGGCGCACACCTGCTCGGGGCTCATCTCGGTCAGCACCTTGCCGAGCGCCTGGTAGCCGTCGCGGGCGATGTACTCTTCGATGCGCAGCGGGTCGATGACGCCGCAGTTGCGCAGCACGATCTTGACCTGCTTCTGGAAGAAGCCGATTTCGTGCAGGCCCGACACGGTCTCGCCGGCCGGCGTCTTGTGAATGAGCCGCTCCACCACGCGGCCCTTGAGCAGATGCTCCTGGACGATGTCCTCGGCATCATCCGGCCGGATGTTCTGGTAGAAAACGCCGTCCGGATAGACCGCCGCCACCGGTCCGACGGCACACGGGCCGAGACAGCCGGACTCGATGACCTTGATTTCGTCCTGCAGACCGTGGCGCTCCAGTTGCTCGCGCAGCGCCGCGCTGACTTCCAGGGCGCCCGAGGCGATGCAGCCGCCGCCGGTACAGACGAGAATGTGACTTCTGACGTTGTTCATGGGTGACCTATCTCCAGTGCGAGAACCGCCGGCGACCGGCCCTGCCTCGCCACGCGACCTTCCTCACACCTTGATCATGTACTCGAGTACCGGCTGGCCGCGCACCACATGCTCGCGCACGATCTCGCCAACCTTGTTCTTGTCCAGGCGACCATAGCGGAACGACCCGCCGGCCTTGTCCGTCAGCGTTAACATCGGCTCCTGGTCGCACAGGCCGGCACAGCCGCTCTGCGTGACCGTCACCTTGTCGGCCGCCGGCCCCAGCTCGTTCAACAGCGCCGTCAGCACGTCACGCGCCCCGGCGGCGATGCCGCAGGTGCCCATGTGCACCGTGATGCGTATGTCCTTCTGGCCGCCGCGCAGGTCGATCTCGCGCCGCGCCGTCTCCTGAAGCTTCTTCAGATCCTTGGGGCTGGTAATGCGCTGTGTCATGCGGTCGCCTTCCTTTCCGCCTGGTCGTGCTCGCCGGTGCGGTACGGACCCAGGACCAGCTCGATCTTGTTCGGCTTGACCCGGTGATGCACGTCGTTGTCGATCATGATGGCCGG
>CAZYGM010000392.1:0-2011 GCA_964647015.1 uncultured Planctomycetales bacterium
GGGCGGGGCGAGGTCGCATTCGTCGGGGATGCCGTTTGGTTGGCAGTCCTGGCTGGTGCCGGCGGCAATGTCGCACTCGTCGGGGATGCCGTTGGCGTTACAGTCCTGGCTGGTGCCGCTGAGGATATCGATGTTGTCCGGGATGCCGTTCTCGTTGCAGTCGGGCAGGAAGTGGGCGGTCAGGATGCGGTTTCCGCTCATCGTCAGGGTTTGGGGGTTATCCGAGCCTGCCAGAGCGCCGGACCAGTGGGAGAGGCACCACTGGGTGGCGGGCAGGGCCTCGACCTGGACGGGCGTGCCGAACTCGTACGTCTGCTGATCGGGATCGAGCGTGACTGTGCCGTGGCCCTCGATCAGAACGGTCAGAACGTATGGGCCGCTCCCGTCGCTGGCGAAGGCCTGGCCTTCGTAGGGCAGGTAGTTCTGCTTACTGGCGGTGACGAACATCTCGCCCTCAGAGGTGGGGGCGAACCAGAAAGTGGCTACGCCACTGCCGTTCGTTTGGGCGATTTCGTAGACCTCATCACCCTTCCAGAGGCAGACGGTGGCACCGGGCAGCGGGCCGTCGGCGTCGGCCACCTGGACGGGGAAGGTGGTGAAGACGTTGACCGTGAGGATGTCATCGTGTGTGACGATGAGCTCCTGCGGCTCGGCCGACCAGACGGGGAGTTCCGGATCACCCAGGAGTGTCAGCTCGACGAAGATGTAACGCATGGTAGCGGTGGGATCGGTGGCATAGGCGTCGTTCTTGCAGGTTGAGAAGGCGGCGCCCAGGTTGGGAATGCCGTCGCCGTTGGGTGGGGGCATGATCGACTTGAAGAAGTGCTGGTCGTAGGTCTGCGACAGGCCGTCGCCACTGAAGGAGTAGTACCAGCCGTAGCGGGAGTTGCCGATGAAGGCGATTGCTCCGCCGCCGGGGTTGCGGATAAAGGCCTCGGCGATGCAGTTGGTGGAGTTGTCGAAGTCGCAGGCCCAGCAGCCGACCGATTTCACGATGCTCTGTTTGTTGCCGTTCGTGAGTGCGCCGACGTCGCTGTTGTATATGTAAGTGTAGTGGTTGGTGGAACCGGCACCCATGGAGGTTGTGAAGGAGTGGTCAATGTGATTGACCAGGTGGTGTCCCTGGTTCAGGTAGGCGAGGACGTCGTTCTTGTGGCCGCCAGCTTCGCTGTCGTACTCGCGATTGAACAGCCAGGTTTCCGGGACGTAGCTGCTGCGGATGGTGGTTTTACACGCTTCGCCCTCGCCGCTGTCGAGGCTGTGCAGGTCGAAGCCGAAGAAGGCGGCGCTGGTAGCGTAGTTGCCGGAGGGCGGGGTGCGTTCGTAGGTCAGGATCTTGTTGATGAAGGCGCTGAGCTGGGCGGCGGAACGAACGGACGCGCGGCCGACGTTGACGTTACAGATGTAGTTCGTGCCGAAATCGGCGTAGAAGGTGTCATTGGGGATCAGGTCGGGGTCGTGTCCCGGGACCGTCATTTCGCGCGTGCCGGTGGGGACCACATTGGTGTCGCCGCCGAGCATGAAGTAGGGCGTGCCCCAGGTGTTGTGCGCATCCATGATGAAGGCCTTGATGCGCTCCGGCGCGGTCGCGCCGCCGTACGCGCCGTTGATGAAGCCTGTGTCCACGATGAGCGCGGGTACGCCTTTGCGGGTCTTCCAGTCGGCCAGGGGCTGGAAGTAGCTGACCCAACTACTTTGGGTAATGATTACGTACTCGTAGTTGCCGGCGGGGAGGCTGCGAGAAACGGCGGGCGTCGGCTCCGTGCGCAGCGTGACGTCGTGGGGGTTGACGACCAGGCTGTCAACCATCTGCTGGTACATCTGGCGGGAGCGCGCGGATGTGCGGGCGGGCAAGCCGGCGTGCTCGTAGCCGGCATCGCCCTCCAGGATTACTTCGATCGACGTGTGCAGCACGAGCCGCTGGTCGGCCGGCGTGTACTGGAGGGGGTAGAAGCGCACGAAGGCGATGTTCTGGCCGGCGAGGTCAGCCTGGTGAGTGAACTCGGCCAGG
>CAZYGM010000393.1:0-1983 GCA_964647015.1 uncultured Planctomycetales bacterium
GGAACCGACTCAAGGGCTGGTGCACATGGGCCGTACCGCCACGCGCCAGCATACCTCCAGCGTGGCCGTCCCGGAACCGGTTTCGTCCGTCAGCAGCATGGTGGAATCCAACAAATCGCCGTGGCGGTACACAATCGGCTCGCTCGGCGGCCCCAGGTCCTGCTCGGCGACGCCGGGCAGGTAGCGGCGGAGCTCGAAGGTCGTGGCCGTCCAGGGGCCGGACGGGGGTTCGGTGATGGTGGCGCCGAAGTCGGCCCAGGGGTCGAGGCCGACGGTGTCGGTCCAGTCCCAGGGGTTGACGGGCGTCCAGTATTCCGGGGCGGCGTGGGTCACGTCGAGATCCCGTGTTAGGAAGCGTTCGCCGAGGCCGTCGTAGTAGAACTCCCGCCCGGCGAGGCGTTCATAATCGTCGATTCCGCCCTGGGCGTCCAGCGTCCAGCGGTCCCATAACACGCGCCAGAGCAGGCCGGCGTCGGTGTAGTAGAGGGCGAGGTCGTAGTGCCAGTCGAAGTCGGCGGGCGTGCCGAGGCGCGCGAGTCAGGCGTGTCAGCCGGTCATGTATCACGGAAATGCGCCCACAGTATTACCGTTTTCGTCGAGCACGAAGAGACGCGCCGAGCCATCGGATTCGAACACGAGCCCGAGGCGTGGTCGTCCAGCCTCATCGTACAGAACATTCGAGGGAAGGCCGGGGTCGGCAACGCCGAACGAGCCGCGCACTACGCCTTGCGGATCGAACGTGACAAATCCGGCGACTTCGTCAGCAGATTCGAGCTGAGCGCGCTTCTTGCCCGATTGATCCCAAAGAGTCACAGTGGCGCTACCATTCTGCCAGGCGCGCAGACCGACTCGGATACGTTCGCTGTCACGCAGCGCGATTATGCGGTCACCCTTGAAGACGGTCATCTCCACGGCGACCTTGCCAGCCTCGTCGAGTATGGCGACTGAAGGGCCGTTTTCGTTGACGCCGACCCACACTGACAAGTCGTTGGCGGCACCTTCGATCCGCAGGCGCGCCGCGCCATCCGAGGTCACGGCCAAGTCGCCCCGTTCCTGACCGGCGTCATCGACGAGCACGAAGCGACTTGCCCGGACTTCTTCGAATTGCTGCCGTGGCCTTGAGCAGCCCGCCGTGCTAGCCATCTGCCAGAAGATGAGCACGAAGGCAATCAGCATCGTACAGCGCATCAGACCGGTAATGCCACAGTGTCTTTCAGAGCGATGCATCAGTGGTACTCCAGATACAAGGGTATCTCCGCACAACCTGGGTTGGGCACAATGGCTGCGGCAGTCGGCCGGCGACCCCGCCGCAGCGCGATATTCGTGAATGCTACACAATGTCCTTGTCCGAACTGCATCCGAAGGATGTTCCGAGTGCCAGGCAAAGCAGGCCCACCAGCAGGATGATGTAGGCCGGGGCCGTCAGCGTGCCGGCCAGCAGCCACGTGCCGAAGAGAGAGACGACGCAGATGGCGAAGGCGCAGGCTCCGGCTGCCAGCCATTCGCCGGTCCGGTCAAGTCCAAAGAGTTCCGCCAGGTGATCCAGGCTCAGCGATGGTATCACGAAGCTGAGCAGCGCGGGCGTCAAGCCGGGGATCAGGCCCAGGAAGCCAGGCTGGTCCGGGGCCTGCGGCCAGCCATACGAGGAGGCCCACGCCATGTCGAGTGAATAGAGCAGCCCGAGCACCGCGCCCACGACGGCCGCCAAGAGGGCAGCCACGACGGCGGAAAGGACCGACACGTTCATGTCCCCTATCCTAACGTACGGACCAAGGTGACGCCCAGCCGGTTGAACTGGGCGCCATCCTTGAGGAACTCCACTACTCACCCGCCAACCTCACAGCTCGCCGAGGCATTTGCGGCGCGCCATTGGCGTCGGCCCTTGCGCAGGCGGCGCTTCGCCCGTCGAGCGACTCGCAGCACGCAGCGCACCTGTCATTTCGTCGCCAGAACTCATCTCGGACGTAATCGTTCATACTCCTC
>CAZYGM010000394.1:0-1940 GCA_964647015.1 uncultured Planctomycetales bacterium
GTGAGCAATTGATATATGGCGCGTGAATGGGGTGGGGTCAAAGTGTTGGGGCGGGATTGTTGGCGGTTGGCGGCTGGTGGCGGGTATTGGCGAAGTTAGAGGGCGGCGCTTCGCCGTGACACGGCACCGCCAACGAAGCGAGGGGCAGTAGCCGGCCCTACGTGCTCGTGCGACCAGGCCATCCGCTCGCTCGGGCGCTATTTGTGTCATCGTTCGCCGATCGTCGAACGCCGCGCGGCACCGGAGAACCACACCTCGCAGGGCGGCCTGCGGCCGGACATGCCGGCGGCCGGCTGCCAGGCAAGCCGGGAACAGGTCCGCGGCTAACGCCGGCGGCGGTTCGGCGTAGTGCTCACTCGCAAATGAGCTCGAACGCCATGTCCGTGCTGCTATCGAACGACCACGACTCAGACGGATACGCGTAGAACGTGTATGCCTGACCCGCGATGCCGTTGGTGGGATCGCGATTGCCAGCCTCCCAGAACCACGATTCCGTGCTTCCGGAAGTGTCGTTGAACAGCTCGATCCAGTAGGTGCCGGCCGCAAGCTGCAGGTTGACCGGCAGCTCGTGCAGGTACTCGTGCACGCCGAAGAGCACCACGCCGGTCTGCGCGCGGCTTCCCACCAGCGGACCGAACTTCGCGATCTCGGCGCCCGGCAGGCCGCCGGAGTTATTGCGGAAGATGAGCGTAAACGCGTCCTCGGCCGTCGGGATATTTTCGGGGTAGTAGCCGCCCCAACAGTTCACGCCAACGACCGTGGTGTCTTCCCACATAATGAACTGCTCGGCCACGATCTGGATATCGCCAGAGCAGAAGTCGCAGTCGATATCCGAGAAGATGCCGTTGGACTGGTTCGGCAACTGCGAGATGCACTCGCACTCGCCGCAGTCCTCCGGGCAGCTCACGCAGTTCTCGCTCGGCTGGCAGATGCCGTTGCCGCACACGGGCTCCTGGCACGAGCCGTAGACCGTGATGCCCGTGGGATCAACGCCGTCGAGTCCATCGCAGCCCAGCTCGCTGCCGTCGTAGCTGTAGATGCAATATGACGCCTCGTACGGCCAGCCGCCCGGCGTCCAGACCGTCGTGATCTCTTCGCCATGCTCAGCCTGGAAATGCGCATAGCCGGGTCCGGCACCGCTGGAGAGCGTCAGGCCCTCGAGAACCAGCATGCCACCGACGTAGACGTCGATGAAGCCGCCGTTCCAGCCGTCGCCGTAGTCATCCCACATTGCGATGGAATGTTGGCAGGGGAAGTACTCGCCGCACGGCGGGTTGAAGGCGTCAACCGCGCAATCGTCGCCGAGTACGCCGGGCAGGAAGCGACCGCTGCAGTTCGCCGCTAACTCCTCAAATGTCACGGCTGCGTAGTCGTCGCAGCAGCAACCAGGGTTGCCGCAGGGCGGGTCGAGCTGGTCGCAGCGCGGCGCGTGGTGCCATTCGAGCGGATACGCCGCGCAATCGAAAATGACGACATAATCCTGGCACTCGCCGGTCTCGACGTTACAGCAGGCACCCAAGGGCGGGGAGGAGCAGATGCACATGTTGTACGTCAACTGGACCCAATCGCCCGTGGTGTAGTACAGACCGGTGTGACCGGCCGAGTAGTACACCCGGCGATCAGGCCGCCAGACCACTGCCTTGCCGCCGTGGGACACAGTGCCGTCCCACATGGCGCCAGCAATCGGCGTCACGATGTCGTTGTACGAACCGCCGTAAGCGCCCACCGGGCCAAGCACGTGGACGCAATCCTGACCGTCAAGCATGTAGCTGCCGCTGGCATAGCTGCTGGCAGTACCCGGGCAGTAAGCCGCGGTCATGATGCGGCCGGCCAGGTAGTTATCCGCGGTCGGCAGGCACCACTGCCCCAGGATGACCCTGCGGTAGTACTTAGAGCCTATCCCATAACCCCGGCCGCCCGGAGCGTGATGTATGCGCAGG
>CAZYGM010000395.1:0-1927 GCA_964647015.1 uncultured Planctomycetales bacterium
TGCACGTAGCGGCGCGCCACACCCGCCGACACGCAGCCCGTGGCGATCATCAGCCCGGCCACCGCCAGCGCCGCCACCACCACCGGAATCACGCCCGTTATGAGCAGCACGATCAGTAGCGCCAGCAGGAACAAGGCCACGAAGGCGCGCTGGTGCCGCACCGGCCGGGCATCCTCGACGCTGCTGACGAGGTAGAAATCGGCGCTGTTGCAGTGCGCCGGGACGAAATGCGGCCCGGTTTGCAGCAACAGCGTGTCGCCGCGCCGGACCACGATATCGCCCACGCGGCCGGTCAGGCGGGTGCCGCCCCGGTGCACGGCCACCACGGCCGCGTTGTACATGGCCCGGAAGTTCGAGTCGCGAATGGTCCGGCCTATCAGCGGCGAGGTTCCGGAGACCACGGCTTCGCAGTAGCGGCGCTCCCCGGCCGGCGCACCGGCGGCCCCGTGCTCCTCATGCTCCTCGCTCACGAGCCCCGGTATGCGCTCCAGATCCACAATCGTGCTGACGACCCCGGCTAAAGTCAGCCGATCGTGCGCCTGCAGGACCTCGTCCGGCTCGACCGGGGCGATGATGCGGTCGTCACGCTGAATCTCGATGAGGAACAGTCCCGGCAGTCGCCGCAGACCCGCCCGCTCGACTGCCTGACCTATCAGGCTTGAACCCGGCGCGACGCGCATGTTGGCCAGGTACTCGCGGGCGTGTGCCCCCATTTCCACCATCAAATCGCGCCGATCCGGCAGCAGGCGCCGGCCGACCAGCGCCAAGTACGCCAACCCGACCACCACGGCCAACAGCCCGACCCGCGCCGGCTCAAAGAATCCCAGCGGGGCCAGACTCGGCGTCTGCGCCATCAAACCACTGACAATCAGGTTCGTGCTGGTGCCAATCAGCGTGCAAGCTCCGCCCAGCAGCGTGATATACGAGAGCGGCATCAGCAGCCGGGAGGGCGAAACGCCATGCCGGCGGCACCAGTCGCTGACGATGGGCAGCAGCATGGCCACGACCGCTGTGTTATTCAGGAAGGCGGACAAGAGCGTGACCTGCGGCGCGAGCCGGGCCAGTGCCGTCCCGCCGGTCCGCGCCGCCCCCAGCATGCCGCGCCCCAGCCGGTCAAGCGCGCCGGTTTCCCGCAGGCCGGCCGCCACGACGAACATGCCGGCAATCGTGAGCATCCCCGGGTTGGAGAAGCCGCTGAGCAGCTCCGCCGGCGTGATGATGCCCAGCACCGCCACGACCACAGCCCCGGCCAGCAGGAGGACGTCCGGCGTGGCCAACCCGCGCAGCATCGCCAGGAATACCCCGACGATGACCGCCACCGTCACCCAGCCTTCCCACGTCAACCAGCCAGCTCCCAGTTGTTGTGCGGCACACCGGCCGCGGCCTTTCACGACTGGCGCCCCGCCGCGCCAGGCCGGCAGTGTCACCGACGCGCCCCGCCGTTTCAAGCGGTCGCACAGTCAGCCGAGAGGGTCTGCGGAGGCTGGTGGCTGCCCGCGCAAGCCCCTATAACACGCGCAGAGGATTCGCCGGGCCAGCCGACTGAGAACGGATTGACTCGATGCCACCAGCCACGCCGTCCTGTCCCGATCACCACGAGCAGGTCAAGCACGCCGCGCGCTCACATTTTGACCGCTGGGCCGATTCCTATGACCGCTCACGCCTCAGCGAACTGGTCTTCTTCCCCAGCATCCGGGCCTGCTGGGAGGAGCTGACCCACTGGCAAGTCTGGCGCGGCGGGGGCCCCTACCAGCTTGTAGACGTCGGCTGCGGCACGGGCAACCTGCTGATCTCGCTGCTCGACGACCCACACGCCGAACGCCTTATCGGGCTGGACTACTCCGAGGAAATGGTAAGCCGGTTGCAGAGCAAGATCGCCGCCGGCGGCCGGCCTGACCGCCTGCAAGTCCTGCACGGCGACGCCGAG
>CAZYGM010000396.1:0-1913 GCA_964647015.1 uncultured Planctomycetales bacterium
TCGCCCAGGAGGTAGTAGAGGGTTTTGTCGAATATGAAGCGCAGGAAGCCCGGATCGCCGGGGTGATAGACGTATGGATAGGGCGGGAGTGACATGCCGGCCAGGGCGGCGGAGCGGAGCCAGAGGTAGGCCACGACAATCAGCCCGGCGGCCGCGCAGAAGAGAACGACGTGCCGGGAGAAGCGTTTTCGCAATAGGAATTCCAGGGGCAGCATGACGAAGGGGAAGGCGATCGCGTTCTCGCGACAGCCCAACGCGGCGGCGAAGAACAGGAGCGCCACGAGAGCCCAGGCGTACGGTGGGCGCGGTCTACGCAGAAAGACGTCGTCGGGCTCGGACCAGCCGCGAAAGCGGAGATAGCAGAGCGTAGCGGCCAGGAGGAACGACGTGACCATCAGCTCGGTCTGGCAAGCCAGCCACTGGATGGGAGTGATCTGCCCGGGGTGAATGGCGAACAAGCCGGCGACACCCCACGACAGCCAGGGTGCTGCGCCCAGGCGGCGAAGCAGGACTGCCAGCAGCGTGCAGGTGAGCAGGTGCCAGGCCAGCGAGGCCGCGTGCATGGCGAAGGGGTCCCAGTCCGCGAGCGTGTACGTGAGCTTCATGAGGCCGAAAGCCAACGGGCGGAAGAACCGTAGCGTGCACTCGGGCAGGAACCAGATTTCGGCGATGCCGCCGATCAACTCAAGGCGGCAGGCGTCCGTCAGGCCGGCAAGAGACCAGTCGGACTCCTTGAGTTGCTGGAAGTGGGCGTAGTCGTCCATGAACAGGCCGCCGACCAGGGCACTGTGATGGACGCCGAGAATCAGCACAGCGAGCAGCAGGAAGGCCCCACCGTGCTGGATGGCGGGGCGACGCCAGAGGTGCAGTAGTCCGTTGAGTTTGCTCATGGTCCTGAAACTGCGCTGGTGGGCTCCTTCGCCTCTTCCAAGGCCTGGAGTTCACTGCGCTTGGGCATGTGGGCGCCGAGCAAAGGCACCAGCACGCCGGGCAGCGCCCAGATTAGCTGGATCAGCCGGACGGCGACGGCCAGGGCGAAGGCCTGCGACGCGGTGTTGAGTTCGTTGGCGGTGAAGAACCAGACGTAGAAGAACTCCATGACGCCGATGGCCTGGGGGGGCGAGATCGGGACGGCCGATATCACGAAGCCGATGGCGATGTAGATGAAGAAGAAGGCGAAGCTGCCGTGCATACCCAGCGCGCGGGCCATGACGATGGCGCTGACGATGACAATGGTTTGCAGAATGAACGTCAGGATCAGCGAGCCGATGACCAGCAGCTTGTGTTGGCGCATGGCCAGCGTGGCCTCGCCGATCCGCTGGAGTTGATGGGTCATCGGCAGGCGCTCGATCAACTGGCGCAGCCGCAGGGCCCGGCGGATGCGCCGGCTGTAGACGATGACCGTACCGAGCGCCAAGCCGCCCAGAATCACGGCGAGCGGCACGATGAGGTCGGCGAACTCCTGGGGATCATGCGTCAGCGCGATCATCACGCCGGCCATCAATACCAGGCTGGCCAAGCCAACGGCGCGGTCGAGGAAGATGGTGGTGACGGCCTCAGTCTTGTGTTTGGTGAAGCGCGTGATGTAGTAGGCCTTGATGAGGTCGCCGCCGGTCATGCCGGGCAGTGCGAAGTTGAAGAAGTTGCCGGCAAAGGTGAGCTTGATCGAGTCCCAGGTGGAGAGCCGCACGGTCTGCACGCGGAGCATCCACGTCAGCCGAATCGCGGCCAGCAGCGGGACCGGCAGGAAGAGCACTATGGCCCAGATGGCGCCGGCGGCGTCGCACTGCAGGACGACGCTGGGCAGGCCGTATTCGATGCGGGGGACGAGCGCGCCGCGGACGGTGACGTGCTCGATGTCCTCGGGCGGCAACGTCACGCGGGCGCCGTCGCGCTCGACGACGAAGCCGGCC
>CAZYGM010000397.1:0-1884 GCA_964647015.1 uncultured Planctomycetales bacterium
AGCCTGCTTGGCAGGCCCGTGCGGCAGGCGCACGGCTGACGGTGTTGGTACGCACGGTAGCACAGGGGTATGCTCGGCGGCCTCGGTCGGTCAAGACTTAATGCTCGCGCGGATACGCTGCAGTTCGGCCGTCGTGCTGTAACCCTCGACCAGCTCGAGCAGCGCCACGCGCCCGCCCCGAGCTTCGACGCACTCCCGACCCACGACTTCCTTGCCGGCCCAGTCCGCCCCCTTGACCAGCACATCCGGCCCGATGTGCTCGATCGTCGCCGCCGGCGTCGGCTCGTCGAAGATAATCACATAGTCCACAGCCTCGAGCGCGGCCAGCATGCGGGCTCGGTCCGACTGCCTCCGGATCGGCCGGTCGTCACCCTTGTGGAGCGCCCGCACCGAGGCGTCGCTGTTCAGGCCGACGACCAGCAGGCTGCCCAGGGCCTTGGCCTGCTCCAACAGCTCCACGTGGCCGGGATGCAGGATGTCGAAGCAGCCGTTGGTGAACACGACCGTTTCGCCGCGCTGCCGCCGGGCCGTCAGTTCCCCGCACAGCTCGTCCAGGTGCCGGAGTTTGCCGAGTCCGTGCTGGGCGGCCTCGGACAGCTCGCGCAGCACCTCGTCCCGTGTAATCGGCACGCAGCCGAACTTGCTGACCTCTAGCCCGCCGGCGATGTTCGACAGCGTGATGGCCTGATCGCGCGTCGCCCCGGCCGCGGTCGCCACCGCCATCATGGCCAGCACGGCGTCGCCGGCCCCGGTGTTGTCGTACACGGCCCGCGGCTTGGTGGGGAAATTGGCCCGCCGGCCGCCGCGCTCGACCAGCAACGCGCCATCGCGACCCAGCGTAATGACGAGCGCATCCAGGCCGATGCGGTCGATGAGTCGGGCCGCCGCGTCGCCAAGCTCGCTGTCACCCAGGCGGCGTCCGACGGCGATCTCGAGTTCGGCCCGATTAGGCGTCAGGAGCGTCGCCCCGCGGTACTTCTCCCAGCCAGCCACGCGCGCCGGATCAACATACACCGGCACACCCCGCCGCCGGGCCGCTTCAATCACCGTCCCACAAACCTCTGGCGAGAGCAGCCCCTTGCCGTAATCCTCCAGGCAGACGATGTTTATGTCCGGCATGGCGGCCGCGACGCCGGCCAGCATGACGGCCAGGTCATCCGCCGACGGCGGGCGAATGATCTCGTCATCGACGCGCAAGATCTGCTGGCGGTGGCGGTGCTCGGCCAAGCCGACCAATCGCGTCTTCGTGATGGTCGGGCGGTCTTGGGCGCAGTGCAGCCCGGAAATGTCCGCGCCGGCCTCCGTCAGAAAGCGGGCCACGCGGTCGCCGAAAGCGTCCGGGCCCAGCAGGCCAATGCAGTGCACGGCGGCCCCCAGCGCCACCACGTTCAGGGCGACCGAACCGGCCCCCCCCACGCGATCCTGCCGCTCGACAACGCGCAGGATCGGCACGGGCGCTTCCGGGCTGATGCGCTCGGCATCGCCCAGAATGTAGCGGTCGAGCATGAAGTCGCCCGCCAGCAGAACGCGGGCCTGTGAGAACCGCTGCACCACCTGAGCCAGTTGAGACATCACGCGCTTGGGGCTCCGGAATGTCCGCGCGGCGGTGGGCCGGGACTATGCCGCCCGGCTAGACGCACGCACAGACGCGCTTGGCTGCGTCGGTCAGGTCGGTGGCCGGCGTCAGTTGCGGGATGTTGGCCTCCGCCAACATCTTGCGGGCGACCTCCACGTTGGTGCCTTCCAGCCGCACAATCACGGGGACCTTGAAGCCGACTTCGCGGGCCGCCTTGATGAGCGCATCGGCTATTACGTCGCACTTGGCGATGCCGCCGAAGATGTTCACCAACACCGCCTTGACCTTCTCATCGGAGAGGATGATGC
>CAZYGM010000398.1:0-1871 GCA_964647015.1 uncultured Planctomycetales bacterium
GGGCGAGGAACACTAGGCCGCAAGGCACCCCGCCGGGAGAGGTTCCGGCAAATGTGAGGTCATTTATGGCTCGTAACTGGACGGCCGAGGCGCTGCTCGAAATGCTCCGCGGCCACCAGCCCGCTTGCGTGCTGGCCGCCGCCGTGGACTTCGACATTTTGGGTCGCTTGGCTGCGGAACCGCTCACGGGCGCACAACTGGCGGAGTTGTGCAGCGCCGACCAGCGTGGCATGACGGCTCTTTTGAATGCTCTGGTTGCCCTGGAATTGCTGGAGAAGCGCGGCGAGCAGTTCGCGGTCGCGCCCGAAGTGACCGCGGTTTTCAACGACCCGGAGCGACCCGGCCTGCTGGCCACCCTGCAGCACCAGACAAACTGTCTGCGGCGTTGGGCCCAGCTCTCCGCCGTGCTGCAATCCGGTCGGCCGGTTCCGCGCGCGCCCAGCGTGCGCGGCGAGGAGGCGGACCAGGCCGCCTTTATCGAAGCGATGCACTGGCATTCGGCCCCGCTGGCGGACCGCTTGGTCGCCGCCCTGCGGCCACTTTCTTTCAAGCATCTGCTGGATGTGGGCGGCGCTACGGGCACGTGGACGACGGCCCTGCTGCGTGAAGTGCCGGAGGCGGTCGGTACGCTGTTTGATCTGCCGGCGGCCATGCCGCTGGCCCGGCGGCGCATGGTGGAGGAGGGGCTGGCGGAACGCGTGCAGCTCGTCGCCGGCGACTTCTACGAGGATGACCTGCCGGGCGGCGTCGATTTCGCCTGGCTGGGAGCGATCGTGCATCAGAATTCGCGCTCGCAGAACCGTGGCCTGTTCCGCAAGGTCTACGCCGCCTTGGTCCCCGGCGGACAGGTGGTTCTGCGTGACGTGGTCATGGATGCCAGCCACACGCGGCCGCCGGCCGGCGCGCTATTCGCCATCAATATGCTGGTAGCGACGGAGGGCGGCGGGACGTTCAGCTTTGAGGAATTGTGCGCCGACCTGGAAGCGAGCGGATTTCGCGATCCCGAACTGGTGTGCCACGGTGAGTACATGGACTCGCTCGTCCGGGCAACCAAGCCGGCTTGACTGCGCCGCCCGGCAGCGCGAGCGGAGGCGGCCGGCGCGCGTGATTTGCCGCATGGTATTCACGCGCCGCCTGCTATAATGGCGACATGTTGATCACGCCGCTCATCCTGGCTTTGGCCGCGGTGCCTGTCCTGTCGGACGTGCAGGCCGAGGACGTGCGTCTGCGCGTCTGGGTGCGGGCCAGCGTGTACACTTACGAGTTGACGAACCTGGGGCTCGAGCCGATCACGCGCTTCGAAGTGCCGTATACGAACAGTTACTACTTCAATGTGCCGGCCGGCTGGGAATACGACGCGGATGACGACGTCTTTCGCGCCTGGACAGCCGACCCGGCGCACGCGATACGCTGCGGCCAGGCGGCGGAGTTCTTTTTCCGGGTGACCAGCGCCGGCGCGGTGCTGGGGAACGTGGCAGCGCAAGTGGGCCGCGGCGACGGGAGCATGACCGCGCTCGCGAACACCTGGGGGCCCGTCCCGGAACCCCGGCAGCACATGCTGTTAGTGGCGGCGGTGGTGGCGGGGTTGATGATGCTGCACGCCGGTTTGGCAGCGCGGGCAGACCGCCGCACGGCGGGGGCAAGCCGCCTCACCTGAGGTCTTCTGGGCGGGGGTAATGATCGGCGACGAGCGCGGGCAGCCCTTCGCGGAGTATGTCGCGGCACACCTCGATCGCTTCCTGCCGTTCGAACTCGTACGTGAACGCGGCGATGGCCTCGATCTTGCTGAAGTACACGTGGCGGTCACCCGGTCGCCCGACCACCCAGCGGACCTGTTCACGGTCGTGACAGAAGGTGCCGTTGGCGTGGAA
>CAZYGM010000399.1:0-1831 GCA_964647015.1 uncultured Planctomycetales bacterium
GTGCTGATCAGCAATTCGATGCTGGTGCCGAAGTGGGCCACGTGGGATGAGTTTCGCCGGCTGGAGGACCTCGGGCTGACGATGTACGGCCAGATGACGGCGGGGAGCTGGATCTACATTGGGACGCAGGGGATCCTGCAGGGGACGTACGAGTGTTTCGCGGCGGCAGCGAAGCAGCATTTCGGCGGGTCGCTGCGGGGCAAGCTGGTTGTGACCGGTGGGTTGGGGGGTATGGGTGGCGCGCAGCCGCTGGCGGCGACGTTTAACGAGGGGGTGTGCCTGGCGGCGGAGGTTGACCGGGAGCGGATCGAGCGGCGACTAAAGACGCGCTACCTGGACAAGATGTCCGATAACCTTGACGAGGCAATTGGGTGGGCGTTAGCGGCGAAGAAGGCCGGGGAGGCGGTGTCAATCGGCTGGGTGGGCAATGCGGCGGACCTGTTGCAGACGCTGCTGGAGCGGGAGATTACGCCGGATGTGTTGACGGATCAGACGTCGGCGCATGATGCGCTGACGGGGTATGTGCCGAACGGGATGAGCTACGCCGAGGCGCTGGAGTTGCGGGAGCGTGATCCGGAGCGCTATGTCCGGGAATCGAGTCGGACGATGGCTGAGCACATGCGGGGCATGTTGGCGCTGCAGGCGCGGGGGGCGGTGACGTTTGATTATGGCAACAACCTGCGGGGGCAGGCGAAGGAGGCGGGCGTAGAGAATGCGTTTGACGTGATTGGCTTCGTGCCGCTGTACATTCGGCCGCTGTTCTGTGAGGGGTCCGGGCCGTTCCGGTGGTGCGCGTTGTCGGGTGATCCAAAGGATATTCACGCGACGGACGAGGCGGTGCTGGCGACGTTTCCGGAGGAGGAGGCGTTGTGCCGGTGGATTCGTATGGCGCATGAGAAGGTGGCGTTTCAGGGGTTGCCGTGCCGGATCTGCTGGTTGAAGTATGGGCAGCGGGCGAGGATGGGCAAGGTGTTCAATGACCTGGTGCGGAGCGGCAAGGTGTCGGCGCCGATTGTGATCGGGCGGGACCATCTGGATTGCGGATCGGTGGCATCGCCGAACCGGGAGACGGAGGCGATGAAGGATGGCTCGGACGCGATTGCGGACTGGCCGATGCTGAACGCGCTAGGCAACACGGCGTGTGGGGCGACGTGGGTATCGCTGCATCATGGCGGCGGGGTGGGGATCGGCTATTCGCTGCACGCGGGGATGGTGATTGTGGCGGACGGGACGGAGGCGGCGGAGCGTCGATTAGAGCGCGTGTTGACGGCCGACCCGGCCATGGGGATCTTCCGGCACGCCGACGCGGGGTACGAGCTAGCGATCGAGGTGGCGCGTAATAAGGGCGTGGACGTGCCGGGTTTAGGTTAGTTCGCTCCGGCCCTGGTCGAGTGGGGGTGCTTGGGGGATTAGCTTGGGAAGTGACGCATCGGCGAGTAGAATCGAAGACTGCGAATCGTTCTGGCGGATGGCCGGTGTGTGCGAGGAGCGAATGATGGTGAATGCGCTGAGGATTGGTGTGGTTGCCGTGGTGATTGGGCTGGTCGCCGCGGCGCGGGCGGAGATAGAGCGTTACGACGGTGACCGCGTCGTGCGGGTGACGGTCGCGAGCCGGGTGGACCTGGATCTGCTGTTGAGCATGACCGACGATGTCTGGTCGGAGACGCTGCGGCCGGGGCCGGTGGATGTGCGGGTCAACGCGGTGCAGTTCGAGCGGTTGCGTGCCAGCGGCCTGCCGCACGAGGTCATTATCGCGGACGTGCAGGCGCTGGTTGACCAGCAGTTCGCGCAGCGCGGTGTCAGCCGCGACGCATTCGACCAGTACCTGTCA
>CAZYGM010000400.1:0-1813 GCA_964647015.1 uncultured Planctomycetales bacterium
CGGCCGCTTGCGGGCTGAAGACCTGGCCGACTTCCTGCGCGATCTGGAAGCCGCCCAGGCGCGGGGCCACGGCCAGGCCGCGCTCTCCACAGTGGAGGACCTGGTGGAATTACGGGCCGAGCTGACTGCTGCCGGGCTGGTGCGCTGGTGCGGCCTGACGACTTATCCGCCCGGCACGGGCGCCGTCCTGAGCTTCGAGTTTCGCGGCTCGGCAGCCGACCTGCCGGCCCTGGTGTCCGACCTGACAGCCATGTGCCGGAAGTATCCCGTGATCGGCTAGCGGCGGCCCGCCAGAGGAGCCGACAGCCTGGAGGAGTTGTTCATGAACGGCATACGCGTCGGAAACCGCGTCATCGACCCCGAAAACCTGCGCCTCACGCCGCGGCTGTATGAGCCCGCCCCGGATTTCGAGGCCAATACCACCCACGGACGCAAGCGACTGAGCGACTACCGCGGCCGCTGGCTGGTGCTCTTCTCACACCCGGCCGACTTCACCCCAGTCTGCGCCAGCGAGATTGTCGGCTTCTCGCAAGCCTACGAGCAGTTTCAGGCCCTGGGCTGCGAGCTGCTCGGGCTGTCGATCGACAGCAACTTCTCCCACCTGGCGTGGATCCGCAATATCAAGGAGAAGTTCGGCGTGCAGGTGCCCTTCCCGATCATCGAGGACGTCTCGATGTGGGTGGCCAGCACATATGGCATGATCCAGCCGGGGGCCAGCGACACTTCGACCGTTCGGGCGGCGTTCATCATCGACCCCGAGGGCATCCTGCGCGGCATGCTCTATTACCCGCTGGCGGTGGGCCGCTCGGTGGCCGAGATCGTGCGGCTCGTGACCGCCATGCAGACCTGCGACCGGCACAGCGTCTACACGCCGGAAGGCTGGCAGCCGGGGGACAAAGCGATTCTGCCGCCGCCGGAGACCGCCGCGCAGGCCGGCGAGCCGCCGGCCGCCGACCAGGACTACGTCGACTGGTACTACCGCCGCACGGACGTGTAGCTCGCCGCCCGCATGAGCATGGCCGGAGACTTTCGTCCCTGGCACAATGGGTTCTTCTGAGTAGCTTTGGCCGCTTCTTAACCACTGCGAGGTGTCTGGTGCGCCCTGCCTCAACGGTCGTCTGCGCAGCTCTCGGGCTGGCACTGCTGTGGCCGAATTGCTCCAACCGTTTGTCAGCCGCCGCGGCGGCTCAGCCGGCCGACCGCCCGGAGTCCGACGCTGCGCCCGCCCACCGCCTGGCCCAAGCCATCTGGCCGACCGGGTCGCTGCCGCGCGAACAGACCGCCTGGTTCTGTCGCCGCTACGCCGAAGTCGCCATCACCAACCACAGCCTGGTGTACTTCGATGTGACGCCGGACGTCGGCCCCACGGAGGTCGTGCTGCGCGGGCGCACGAACGCCCCGCAACTTACGGCCGGCCTGGTGGCAGCGCTGCTGAGCGCTGGCGCAACGGACGTAACCAGCGCCGTCGAGCCGCTGCCGAATCGTGCCCGGCTGGGCGACCGGCTCTTCGGCGTGTGCCGGCAAGCGAGCACCCTCACCTACACGCAGCCCGAAAGCACGGCCGACCGCCAAACGGACCTGCTTCTCGGCGAAGCCGTGTTTCTGCTCGACGAGCAGGACGATTACTACCTGCTGCTGGCCGGTGACGGCTACTGGGGCTGGACGCCCGCCGCCGCCATCGAGCCCATGACGGCCGACCGCTTTGACGACTACTGCCGTCGCGCGGCCGTCGTCCTGCTGAACGATGTGCCGGGGCCGCAGGCGACCATCCCGCGCGGCGCGCGGCTGCCGCTGGCCCGGACAGCGGGGGAGG
>CAZYGM010000401.1:0-1788 GCA_964647015.1 uncultured Planctomycetales bacterium
AGCACCGGGGCCAGGATCGTAACCGCCCCGATGATCATCAGTACCGCGCGCAGCGCGCCGTCCAGCACGAACACGCGCAGCGAGAACAGGGCGAGCAGGTAGATGCCCAGCAGCTTGTCGATCGAAGCGGGCAGCAGGGCGAACGTGGCAGCCGAGGCGTCCGGGGCGGCCGCCGGGATCCAACTGTGCAGGGGAATGGCGCCGGCCTTGGCGAGGGCCGCGGCGACGAAGAGCAGGTAGCACAGGTAGTGCAGGGGCGTGTCCACCGTGATCGACAGCTCGCTGATGCGGAAGGTGCCCTGCGTGGCGCCGAACAGCGCGATGGCTGCCAGCATGGCTGCGTCGCCGAAGCCGACGATGGCGAAGGTCTTGGCGGCGCCGGCCGGAGCCTCGCCGCTGCGCAGGTTCAGCATCAGGTAGAGGCACAGTGAGACCAGCTCCCAGCACATCAGCAGCCAGATGAGATCGTCGGCCAGCCCGACGCCGCAGGCCCCCGTCACCGTCCAGCACAGGTAGGCGTGAAACCGCCCCTCGCCGCGGTCGCCGCGCTCGGATGCCAGCGCGTAGACGGCGACCAGCAGTCCAAAGAACGCCGCCCCCGCGGCGATCAGCACGCCGAAGGTGTGGTTAGTCAGCGCCACGGTGAGCCGGAAGTCCTCGATAGCGAGCCAGGTCACCGTGAGCTCACTGGCCGGGGCGAGGAAGAGGCGGACGCCGAGAACCAGTGCGGCGGCGCAGGCCAGTATCGATGCGAGCCGGGCCAGCACGACGGCGCGGCGGGCCGCGAGCCAGGCCAGAGCGCCGGCCAGGGCGGTGACGGTCAGCGGCACCATCAGCGGGTGAGTGAGGAACTCTCCGGCGTTTGCGAGCCACGCGTTCATGCCAGCCGCTCCTGAAATCGGCGCGCCCAGCGCTGGTCAAACGGGGCAACGCCGAGCTGCCGTTCGAACCAGCGCGTCCGTTGATGTGAGAGTTCGAGCAGGTGTTTGCCGTCGTAGCGCGTGTCGCCGGACTCCGCGTCGCGTGCCGCGATGAGACGCTCCGTGCAACTGTAGCAGGGGTCTACCGCGGCCAGCGCGATTGTTACGTCGGCGATATGCTGGCCGATGCAGGCGGCGCGGAAGGAGGGCACGTTAACGAAGCTGGGCGCGCGGATCTTGTGGCGTACCGGGTTGCGACCGCCGTCGCTGCGCACATAGTGGAAGGTTTCGCCGCGCGGCGCCTCCACCTGCCCCACGGCCTCGCCGGGCGGCACCTCGGCGACGTGGGCGTCGATCGGCCCGCCGGGGCACTCGCGCGCGGCCTGCTGAATCATGCGGGTGGACTCGAGCGTTTCAAGCAGCCGCACCTTGGCCTTGGCCAAAACGTCGCCCTCGGGGGCGGTTATCACCTGCCAGTCGAGTTGGTCGTAGGCCTCGTAGGGGAAATCGCGGCGCACGTCGATGGGCAGGCCCGATCCGCGGGCGGTCGGCCCGGTGACGCACCAGCGCTGCGCGTCCGCCGTGGATAGCACACAGACGTTCTTCAGCCGCGCGTGCAGGACGGGATCGTCCAGCACGGCCTTGGTGAGCATTTCCGTCGGGCCACGGACCGCGGCAGCGGCCCGCTCAATCTCCGGCAGCAACTCGTCCGGTACGTCCCGGCGGCAGCCGCCAATCTTGGCGTTGGCGTAGGTGCAGCGGTTCCCAGTGATGCGCTCCAGGATGTCCATGACGGGTTCGCGGTAGCGCCAAGCCCACATGAAGACGGTGTTGTAGCCGAGGAAATGGCCGGCCAGCCCGACCCACA
>CAZYGM010000402.1:0-1787 GCA_964647015.1 uncultured Planctomycetales bacterium
CAGCAGTATCCACATTTAGCACAACGTTGCTGGCTTTTGCATCTCCCACGTTCTTGATGGTTACGTTACCTTCTATAAAACGAGGGGTAGAAAGTCTAGTCGGGTCATAGCTATCTTTTTCGATATTCACCTTAACATCAAGATCAGGCAATCCCCGCTTGTATATCTGTACTGTAACAGTGGGATCATTAAGATTTCCTTTCCAGTCATCGACTGTTAGACTGAGAGTACTAACAAATACCTTAATATCATTGCCACCTTCAGTATCTCTGTATACAAGATCGTCCGAGAGACCCAAAGCTCCAGAATCGATCAAATTATTATCTTTGAAAATGTTTATGAAAGCAAAACCATCCTTGCTGAAATCTTCTGCTACAATGGTATAGTTGTCAACAGCAACAGAATTTCCCCAGTGGAGAGTTGCTGTTTTTGCGGATACCCATTCAACATCATCGGAACTGTAAGCATATGCCTGAGATGCCAGAAATGCCAGTGCTAGGATAAAGAAGCACAAAAATCTTGATAACATATGAACCTCTCTAAGGTGCCGGGAAATGGCCCAGCACCTTTTTTACCTTTTCAAGAGCCAATTGTACCCAGCTACTATTCCCATTACAGCAAATATTCCAATAACAAATATCCATCCACTGGCTCTCTTTGATTCTGTTTGCCCTGTACTGACAACTTCCTCTTGGGAAGGAGTATTGCCTGCATTTTCCGAAGCAATGCTCTGCATTTTTGCTTCTGTATCAGTATCTGTAGGTACTGAGGCCTTCTTTACTGCAGTAATGGCGAAAGGGGAGAAACCAGGTGTCTGAGATTCAAATATCACATAGCCAGTTGCATTACTAATCTGGGTAGTAGGTAGCACTTGCCATACATTGCCATTATATCTCTGTAGTTTGATATCTGAGGAACTTACATCCATTGTCTGCATCCATGAAGCATTGACCTTGAACCTTATTTTTGCATCTTTGATATTATCGGCCGTAGCAAAACCGAACTTGCCTACCCATATGTTGACATATTTGTAGATAGACCCTTCAGGTGTACTGTTAACTAACTTTGACCTGTTGTTGAGCATCTCTATAGTGGATGTTATCTGTCCGGAGTTCTTAAGGGAGTACAAGTCAATGGATTGTATGGCATTACCTTCTCTGGTGAACACATAAGTGACATTCGTATTCATCAGCATGTAAGCATTTGCAACATCTTTCATAGCAACGTTGGCAAAATCTTCAGCACTGCCTGCTCCGCCGCCACCTCCACCACTGCTTTTACTGCTACTGCCACCGCCACCTCCTCCACCACTGCTCGTGGAAGAAGATGTCATGAGAATGATACTTACTGACTCACCTGCCAATCCGCCTCTATTATATGGAACTAGGGTGTAACTGTATGTCGTACCGCTGGTCAGGTTACCATCTGTATACGATGTTACCCCGCTGACATCACCTATAAGAGTACCATCTCTACTGATCTCAACCTTTATGGTATCATTGGAAGCTTCCCATTCAAGAGTTATAGAATTTGTAGTAATGCTCGTACCATCGAGATCAGAGATAGTTGGAACTTGCAATGTTGTAGCAGAGCTGTTTATTTGAGTTGCATTTATGTTCCCTGAAGTGTCTACTGTCTTAATTCCTATAGTATAACTGGTAGCTTTGGACAAACCTGTGGCATTATAGAAGTTTACAGAACTGTTAACTGTATTTGTGATAAATACATTATCTAGATAGAGATCGGAAGAGCGTCGTGTAGGGAAAGAGTGTAGGATAGGGTGTAGA
>CAZYGM010000403.1:0-1767 GCA_964647015.1 uncultured Planctomycetales bacterium
TCCGCCTACATGGTCGGCGGCTTCGGCAACATGTCCATCTTCGCGATTGACAAGGCGCCGTTGCTCGAGCCGACGCCGGCACTGGGGACGATCACGGCCTTTCGCGGGCTGCCCTGGGAAGGTGCCATCCAGCCGGCCCATACCTTCGGCGAGCCGGTCGGGCAGTACTTTGTCTCGGTGGACAGCTCCAATAAGCTGCGCGTGCGCCGGGTTGACCCGCCCATGGACAGTCCCACGCTCCACAACCTCGGCACTGTGAATGTGCCCTCGTTCAACACTCCGCCGCTGGCGCCGGCCCTGGGCAGCGCCACGCCGCTGGATACCGTCGGCACACGGCTGATGATGGCGCTGTATCGGGCCGGTTCCCTGTGGACCTGCCACACAATCAACGTCGACGGGCGCGCCGGCTGCCGCTGGTACGAGATCGACGCGGCCTCGCGTGGCTTGATCCAGTCGGGCACCGTCGCCGAAGCCGGCATGCACTACTTCTTCCCGTCCATCATGGTGAATCAGTACGGCAGCGCGGTGATGGGCTTCACGGGCTCCAACAGCAGCATGTACGCCAGTTGCTACTTCGTCGGCCGGCTGGAGGGTGATCCGCCGGGCGAGATGTCGCCGCCGGTGCTGTACAAGGCGGGGACCGGCCCGCTCAACACGATCGATGGTTACGGGCGTAACCGCTTCGGCGACTACAGCTACACAACGCTCGATCCGGTCGACGAAGCGACTTTCTGGACGATCCAGGAGTACGGCCACGGCAACGACGTCTGGGGCACCCACGTGGTCGCCCTGACGCTCAACGACGGGGACTGCAACAACAACGGCATTCCGGACCTGTGTGACATTGACTGCGGGCCGCCCGGCGGGTTCTGCGACGTGCCCGGCTGCGGACAGTCGCTCGACTGCAACAGCAACGGCATTCCGGACGAGTGCGAGGTGGACTGCAACGGCAACGGCATCCCTGATGACTGCGACATCGCGTCGGGCTTCAGCCCGGACTGCAACAACAACGGCATTCCGGACGAGTGTGACATTGCCTCGGGCTTCAGTCAGGACTGCCAGCCCAACGGCATCCCCGACGAGTGTGACTTGGCGCCGCCGCCCGACACGCCGGCCAGCGACATGTGCAGCGGATCCGACCTGGCCTGCACGGGCATCCGCTACTTCGGCTCCACGGTCGGCGCGACCAGCGACGGGTCTTCCAGTTGCGACGGCCTGCCCGGCAGCCCGGACGTGTGGTATCGCTACCAGCCGTATGGCTCCGGCCAGTTGACGATCTCGCTGTGCGGATCCACGTTCGACACGGTCTTGTCGCTGCACACCGCCTGTCCCGGCACGATCGAGAACCAGGTGGTCTGCAATGACAACTACTGCGGCGAGGCTTCGCAACTCACCCGCTTCGTGACGCACGGGACCAACTACTGGATCCGCATTGCCGGCAAGGACGGCGCTACCGGCGACTTTCAGTTGACGCTGAGCGGGCCGAGCTGCACCTACAGCGCCGGCGACGTGGATGGCGACGGCATCCCCGACGAGTGCCAGGTGGCTTGCCACGGGCAGTTGCGCGGCGACGCCAACTGCGACGGCGCCGTGAACTCGTTCGACATCGATCCGTTCGTTCTGGCGCTGACCGACCCGGACGCCTGGGTCGCGCTGTATCCCAACTGCGATCTGCTCTGCGTGTGTGATATCAACGACGACGGCGTCGTCAATTCGTTCGACATCGACCCGTTCGTGGCGGTGCTGACCGGCGGCTAGACCGCGCGG
>CAZYGM010000404.1:0-1753 GCA_964647015.1 uncultured Planctomycetales bacterium
CTACTGCGGGGCCGTCTTGCCCGAGGAGTAACCCGCCGTGTTGCTGGCCGACAGCATCATAGTCGTGAGTATCGGCCTTTTCGTGGTCGGGTTCCTCGGCTTCTTCGTGATGTGCGTCGTGCTGGCAGTACGCTTTGTGGCCTTCATCATCCGCACGATTACTGGCACATCCGAGGAGGCCCGGCTGGCTGCCACCGCCGCGCAGCGTTTCAGCGTGCGGGATGAAGTATGTCCGCACTCACGCTGCGGGTACGTGAACCGGCGCGGGGCGCGCTTCTGTGCCCGCTGCGGGCGGCCGCTCGCCGCTTCCGATGACGTGGACGCCTATGGATGAACGCAGCCGACATCGTCTCTTCGAGGATCAGTTCCACCGGCAGTTGCAGGCGCGGGCCACACGCCTGATCCACGGCGCCTTGCCGGCCGACCGCGTCGTCGTCGAGGCCATGCCCGACGGAACCGACACGGTCCGAGCGACCCTGAACCGCCTCGAGCGCTTCGACCGCGACCTGATCGACCGCCTGCCGGGCACCCGCGCCGTGCAGATGCGCTTCTGGCGCCGCTCGCCGTGGCCGTTCACACGCGTCATGGCGCGCGTCCGGGCCCAGGTGCTCGTGCCGCTGGAGGCACTGCTGGCCGACCAGCCGCCCGAGCCCATCGGCCGCGAGCAAGTCCTGGACGCCCTGGCCCGCTACGACCTCCTGCCGCAGCGCGAGCGCCCCACCGGCGTCATCCTCGCCAGCGCCACCGGCTTTGCCCCCGAGGCCCGGGCCCTGGCCGGCGAGCACGGCTCACCCGGCCTGATCCTCATGGGCGGTCGCCCCGACGGCGGTTGGGATGTGGACATGCCCGCTGCCGTGCGGAGCAGCCCCTGGGCCCGCCTGGTCGAGTTCGAGGACCAGGGCGACCGCGTACGCCGTTTGCTGTATCATCTCGACCAGAACGCGGCCATGTTGGATTCGCGCGGCCTCTCGCTTCCCGAGTTGGCCGCCAAGCTAGGACTTTCGGAAGCGCAGACCGAGGCGGCCGTTCGGCAGGTCTGCCGGACTGACGCACGCCTCATGACGGTCGTCCATGACGGCAAGGTCCATGTTTGTCGCAGCCCGCTGGGCGTCACGAGCAGCACGATGACCATCTGGAGCCGAATCAGGAAGCTGTTGCGACTGAAACCAACCGCGGTCGAACGCGTGCGCACGCTGACCGCGCAGCGCGTAGCGCTCGAACAAGAACGCTTGGAAATCGACCGGCGGATCGAAGCGCTGGAAGGCGAGGAGCGCAACGCGCTGCAGCAAGGCGCCGCCGCCGGCTCCGACGCCGAACGCAAGCAGATTGCCGGCCGACTAGTGCGCGTGCGGCGTGACTTGCGGCGGGCGCGCGCCCAGGCCCAGGTCTTTACCCAGCAGATCGACATTGTCGGCACGCACGTGCACAACCTGACGCTGGCCGAGCAGGGCCGCCGGGTGGATCTACCCACGGCCGAGGACCTGACGGCGGAAGCCGCCGCGGCCGAGCAGGTGGTCAGCGAGTTGGCCGCCAACGCCGATCTGGCCGCCAGTATTGAGGTCGGGGCCCAGACGCCGCTCCAGGAGGAGGAGGAGGCCGCGATCATGGCCGAGTTCGCCCAGGTGGCCGAAGCGTCGGCGAGCGGGCGCGCGGCACCGACCGCGGCCGAGCGCAGCGGCGCCGGGGAAGCGGAGCGCACCGCGCGGCCCGAGTCCGGCCGCGTGTCCGCGCCGCCGCCGGTGCCCGAAAAGGG
>CAZYGM010000405.1:0-1748 GCA_964647015.1 uncultured Planctomycetales bacterium
TGGTCTCGACCGCGTCGCCGACCTCCAGCCGCGGCAGGGCGATCAGGTACTGATCGGTCGGCCAGAAGATGCCGGAGGCCGGCTGCGGCTGGTGGGCGGGGTGCGCGATCGGCACTTCTTCGACCGTGCCATCGGCGCGGTACACGCGGATGGCCATCAGTTCCAGGCGATTGGTGTGCGGATCGAAGGGGAACCGCTGAATCGCCTGGCTGCGTATGCCACCCGGCCGCAGTACCTTGGTTATGCGGTGCTCCCGCGCGACGCCCAGGCCGTTGGGCATGACCCGGACATCCTTCTCATCCAGGACAATCACGACGTCGGCGTCCCATTTTTCGGCGCCGCCGGCGGCCGCGATCCGGGCGCGGACGTCCACATCCGCGCGCGCTGTCGAAACGGCGGGCAGCAGGGCCAGGCCGACCGCCAGATACACGAGTCTTAAACGTCTGTTCATGCAACTGCCTCCAGGTCTCCGCGTCACTAGCCCCCCGACGGCACTCCCGTTCGAAAGAGCAGTTGAGTGTATCCGATCGGGAACGTCCGGCAAACCGTTCGGCCGGCGATTGCGCGCCCGGCAAGGGGCGCCTCCGGCTCGACAAATTCCTACAATTCCGGCGACCCCGCCGGCCCAACACGCCGGCCCGCACCGAATTGGGCCGCCGAGAAGCCGAGCACAGGCGCATCCGCACAGCCTGCCAAGCCGAGCGTCAAGCGCCTGGCCGAGGCACGTTGCTTGCGGCGCGGCCCAGCCGTCCGCCGGCAGCGCCGGCACAGGACACGGTGAGTGGTGGCAGCCCGCGCGCCTCTGGACGGCACAAGCGCACGCCGGTTCCGGCCGATCCAATACGTGACAAAGCCCGGCCGTGCGGCCCGGCGCGCACGGGCTGGAAACCGCGCGCCTGCTCCCCCCGGGGGCCCTGATCGGCTATAACTGGGCCGTCCGTACTGGATAGTCAGGCAAGGATGCACAATTACTGCAAGGAGACAGAAGAATGCCAAGACGGATGAAAGCGCTGGCGGTCATGGTCGTGGTCATTGGCGTGGGGCTGCCCCTGTTCGGATGCCCGGGGGCGCTGCCGCCGGAAGTGTCCGGGGCCCTCAAGTTCGCCAACAATCAGTGGTCACAACTTACCGGCGCGGAGATCTATGCGCTGGTGCAGGCGGCCAACGCCGCCGATCCTGACCTTAACCTCAACATCACGCGCGAACAGGCTGATATCATCGCGCAGTTCCTGCGCGACAACGAGATCGACTCGCCGGCCGATTGGAATGCGATCGTCGAGCAAGCCGCGAACGATCCGGGCAGCGTAACGATCCCGGATGGTGCCGAGGAGTTGTTCAGCAGCCTGTAGCGCACTGTTGTCCCCCCTGCGCAAGGAGCGGACGGGTGGGCGCCGGCCGGCACCCGCCCGTCCGCTTCATTCTTGCTAGCACTGTCGTGGCGGCACGCGCTGCGAAGTCGCTCTAGCGCCGCCGGATGAACAGGCTGGCCAGTCCGAGCAGCAGCAGGCCGGCCGGCTCAGGAATCTGCTGGCCAACGTACAGGTGATCGACGGTGGGCCAGACCGGGTTGCCCAGCGGATGGTTCGCGCCCACCGACATCGACAGGATCGGAACGTCGCTGAAGAAGTACTCGAAGTCGTCCTCGCCATTCGGCGTCCAGGTGACGACCGTACCGTCGCTCAGCGTGATGGTTACTTCGGACGTGACGTAGTAGCCGTTGATGTCGCCGCCGAAGAAGTAGCCGCCGA
>CAZYGM010000406.1:0-1735 GCA_964647015.1 uncultured Planctomycetales bacterium
CGCTGGGGCACACTCCCTCGACCTGGGTGACCGATCTCTGTATAAAGGACTATTCCAGGGCGTTTGGCTGGACTGGGGCGTGCGCCAGCCCAACCGCAACGCCGCCCGCCGGAGGCTGTGGCTCAGCACGGCCGGGCCCCTCTGACATCGCCCGGACCGAGCATGGATCTCCGGCCATGACAGGAGCTTAGGTCTTGCCCCGCGCAGGACTCACGATATGTCAGACGTGGCGGTCGCTCGGGCTGGCCCGTCCGCTGCGGCCCGCCGAGTACGTGGCGGCGCTGGCCGGCATGGTGTGGCTGATTGCCGCCTGCTGGCCGGCGCACGGCGTTCCGGACGGCGCCTTGGCGTACATCGGCCCTGGGGCGGGGATCGCCCTGTTCGGCTCCTTCCTGACCGTCTTCATCGCCCTGTTCTCAGCCTTTCTTGCCATCCTCGCCTGGCCGATCCGCGCCGTCTGGCGGCTGATCCGCGGGCGACGGGCCTACAAGAACGCGGCCGTCCGCCGAGCCGTGGTGCTGGGGCTTGACGGCCTCGAGCCGACGCTGGCCGAGCGGTTCATGGACGAAGGCCTGCTGCCGAACATGAGCCGGCTGCGCTCACAAGGCAGCTACTGCCGGCTCGGTACGACCTGGCCGCCGCTATCGCCGGTCGCGTGGTCCTGCTTCAGCACCGGAGCGAATCCGGGCAAGCACAACATCTTCGACTTCATCACCCGCAACCCGGCCGACTATCGACCAATGATATCCTCCGTGCGGCTGCGGGAGCCGCGGCGAACGCTGCGCCTCGGGCCGTATGTCATCCCGCTCAGCAAGCCCGAGATAACGGCGCTGCGCAAAAGCAAGCCGTTCTGGACCGTGCTGGGCGAGGCGGGCGTCTTCAGCGCCATCTTGCGCGTGCCCATCACCTTTCCGCCGGACAAGTTCAACGGCGTGCAGTTGGCGGCCATGTGTGTGCCGGACCTGCGCGGCACGCAGGGTATGTTCACGCACTACACGGAAACCGGCGCGGCCGGCGCGACCATGGACGGCGACGTGGGCGGCGACCGCATCATCGTCCAGCGCAATAGCCGGGCGGTAGAGTCATTCGTCCGCGGCCCGGCCAACACGCTGCGGGCCGACCGAGCCGAGCTGCGCCTGCCGTTTCGCGTGACACCGGGCAAGAACGGCGCGGCCGTACTGCACATCGCTGACCAGCGCGTGCCGTTGCCGCTCCATCGCCACACCGACTGGGTACGGCTGGCGTTTCGAGCCGCCCCGGGCGTGAAGGTGCATGGCATCTGCCGGTTCCTGCTGAAGAGCTACCGGCCGTACTTCGAGATGTACTGCACACCGCTGCAAATCGACCCGCGCAAGCCGGTCATGCCGTTGTCGCATCCGGCTACGTACGCGACGTACCTGGCCTGCCAGCACGGGCCGTTTGCCACGCTGGGTTTGGCGGAGGACACGTGGTCGCTCTCCGAGCGTGTCCTGACGGAAGACCAGTTCCTGGAGCAGGTCTACGACATTCACGCCGAACGGGAGCGCATGTTCTTCGACACGCTGCGTTGCGTGCGGCAGGGGCTGGTGGCCTGCGTGTTCGACGCCTCGGACCGCGTGCAGCACATGTTCTGGCGCTACTCCGACGACCGGCATCCGGCTCTTAAGGCCGAGGAGCGCGCCGGCCACATCGACGCTCTGCGACAGATGTACCAGAAGATGGACGAGCTGGTCGGGCGCACGCTGGCGCAGATGGG
>CAZYGM010000407.1:0-1710 GCA_964647015.1 uncultured Planctomycetales bacterium
GATCTTCTGATAGTCCGGCTGGGGGTCGAGCACATTGACAGTGGTGTCCGGCGCGGCGGGTGGCCCGGCGGCCGGCTCGGCCGGCTCCGGCAGGTGCGCGGAGAAGAGCCAGAGCCCGCCCCCCACGACCACCAGCACAACCAGCAGAATCAGCGTTGTCGAGAACTTCATGCGCGCTTACCTCCGTCGCACCAGCCACACGCCCAGGCCCACCACCAGCGCCGCCGCCGGCCAGATACCCACCAGGAACCAGGGCAGGCGGGCGGCCCAGCGCTCGTCGAGATCGCCCAGCCGCGGCATATCACCCTCGCGCGGCCCAACCGCGATGCGATCCGCCTCGCCGGTCAGCCAGTGCAGGGCGTTGAGAATGATGTCGGTGTTGGCCGGGTAGAGCCGCCCCAGCACGAACGCGTTGCCAACCTGCCGCAGTCCGGAAGCCATGGCGACCGCGTCGGCCGCGAACTCCACACTGCTGAACACCACCAGCTTGCGGCCGTCCTCGTGCTCCGCCGCCACCGCCAGCGGAAACGGCGCCGCGACGTCGCCCGCATCCGGCTTGACGGCCTGGTTGACGCGCAGTTGCTCATCAATGCGCTGCACATTCGCAACCGCCCAGACGTCGGCGGTCGGCATGACCTCGGCCAATGCAGCGAGCTGCACGCCCGCGGGCCGCTCATCCTCCGGTACGAGCCGGAGCGGACAGCTCAGGCGGAAGCCGGCCCGATCGGCCTGCGACGGCTTGCTGATCGGGTGGTCGGTCAGGCGGGCCGTCCAGTCGGTCGCGATGACCAGGGGCTGGTTGCGGGTGGGCAGCCACCAGCCGGGCTTCTCGGGATGCGGCGTGAACTGGATTGCCAGGTAGTCGCTGAGAACCTCGATTCCCCAGTTGGATTTCAGGTAACCGGCGTACTCGTAAGGCGTGCCGGCGCCGGGGATCGGCGAGGTCGGCGGCAGCCAGCCCGCCAGCATGAGCGCCATCCCGGATTCGGCCAGCGCGTCCACGACCCGCTGGCGGTCGTCCGGCGTCATGCCGGCCTGCGGCGCCGGCTGCATGGGGTTCGGTTGCTCGGGCGGCTCGGGCGGGAAGACGAGGTAGATGCGCCGGCTGGTGTCATCGGTGGCCGGGGGCGCCGGCTGCTGTGAGACGTCCCACTCGGCCGTGACGAAGTTGTTCTTCTCCAGCAGTTCGGCCAGCCGCTGGTAAGGAGCCGTAGGCATCTGGCGCATCATCATCGGGTTCATGCGCGAGAAATCGGGCCGTATCGGCGACTCTCCGCCGTAGTACGTGAAGATCACGGCGGTCTTGTCCTGCTGCACAAGCTGCAAGAGCGCGGACGAGATGGCCGCCTCGCCGTGGAACATGCGGTCGTCGCCGTCCGGGCCAACCGGCAGGGATCCGTCGCGCGGCGGTTGCCAGAGCTCCCAGAATGAAACCACGCGCGCCTCGTGCTCGTTCTCAACCAGGACCGGCGGGCCGCTGCGCCAGCGCGTCAGGCTGCTGTGAAGCTGCTCGAGCTGGAGGTCCTTGAGGTCTTCCGTGTCGGTGAGCAGTGCGGCAACGCGGGCCAGCACGTCGGCGTAGCGGGCCGGCGTCTGCTCGAAGAAGGCCCGGACCTCGGGTGTCAGGCCGGGTGTCTTGAGGCCGTCGCCGCCCAGCCAGCCGGCAACGTCCTCCAGCCGCAGGCGCACGTCAGACAGGTACTCGCGGAC
>CAZYGM010000408.1:0-1706 GCA_964647015.1 uncultured Planctomycetales bacterium
GCGTTTGAATCTGTGGTCGTAACCGCGTAGAATTGCATGATTAAGGTTTAGGGCGACCGCCTGCGACTTTCGCGCTTTCAGAGCAACTCATGTCGGATAGCCCGGAAGACAGCCAAATCTGTAGGTTCGCGGTAGACCGGCAACTGGTCACGGCGCAAGAACTGCGCACCGCGAGTGAGCACAAGGACAAGCTGGCGACGCGTGGTCGGCAGCGGCCGATGGGCGAAGTGCTGGTTGATCTGGGATTTCTTACGCGGACGCAGCTCAATCGGTTGCAGGGCGTCAATGACGATTCGGGGGGGCAGCCGGCCCAGCAGATTCCGGGCTACCAGTTGCTGAACAAGTGCGGGGCGGGGGCGATGGCGGTGGTGTACCGGGCCAAGCAGATGAGCCTGGACCGGGTCGTGGCGGTCAAGGTGTTGCCGCGCCGGCTGAGCAAGAACAAGGAGTTCGTGGAACGCTTCTATCGCGAGGGTCGGGCGGCGGCGCAGCTCAACCACAACAACATTGTGCAGGCGATCGACGTAGGCGAGGCGGGGGGCTACCACTACTTCGTGATGGAGTACGTCGAGGGCTGTACGGTTTACGACGAACTGGCGGAGGGGACGGTCTATGAGGAATCCGAGGCGATCGGCATCATCACGCAGATTGCCCGGGCGCTGCAGCACGCGCACGAGCGGGGGATCATCCACCGGGACGTGAAGCCCAAGAACATCATGCTGACGCGTGACCGGGTGGCGAAGCTGGCGGACATGGGTCTGGCGCGGGAGGCGGCGGACCACGAGGCTGCGATGGCCGAGGCGGGGCGGGCGTACGGCACGCCTTATTACATCAGCCCGGAGCAGATTCGGGGCGAGGTGCACATAGATTGCCGGGCGGACCTGTACTCGCTGGGGGCGACGTTCTATCACATGGTGACGGGACGGGTGCCGTTCGAGGGGGCCACGCCCTCGGCGGTGATGCATAAGCATCTGAAGGAGCCGCTGACGCCGCCGGATCATCTCAATACGCGGCTGAGTGCCGGCTGCGGGGCGATGATCGAGATGCTGATGGAGAAGGACAGGGACCGGCGGTACCCGAGCACGCGTGAGCTGCTGGCGGACTTGACGCTGCTGGCGCGGGGCGAGGCGCCCAAGCATGCCGCGCGCAATCTGGCGGATGCGGACCTGACGCACCTGTCGGAGGGGGAGGCGGTGCCCGAATATCTTCGCAAGGCGGTGCAGCGCAGCGCCCGGCGGGCGGCGCGGCAGGAGGCGGCGCTGGCAACGACGACGATGTGGCTGATCGTGCTGGGGGCGCTGGCTGCCGTGAGCATCGTGATTAACATCATTCAGTTGGCGGTGCATTGACGGGTGGGGCGGTTTGCGTTTGAGCAGCGGACGCGTGTGGCAGTCCGCCGCGGCTTGTGCTGTGGTGGACTAGCGGGTCTGGGCGACGGGGGCGATTGCGGGTGTGTGGTGGGTTGCCCGCGGGGTGCTGACCCGGTAGCTTAGGGTTGAGTTCGCCCGGCCCGGTGGCTGGGTGTGGGCCGCCGATGGGCGGTGAGCGAGCCGAGCCGGTAGCAGGAGCGAGATTCCCATGAGCGAGACTTCCTCGGCAGACAAGCCGCTGGATGCGCGCGTTCGCGAGGTGATCGAGAGCGTACGTCCGTACATTCAGGCCGACGGCGGCGACATTGAGCTGGTGGCGATTGAGGGCGACGTGGT
>CAZYGM010000409.1:0-1659 GCA_964647015.1 uncultured Planctomycetales bacterium
ACGGGTTGCATGCGGGAGGCCAAGGCGGCCGGGAAGATCCGACTGGAACACAAGGGTTATGTTGTGCAGGACGGTGACCTGATCACCTTCAAGTTCAGCGTCTAGCCGGGCGGCGCCCTCGCCGCGGCCCGGCACGGGAGTAGCGCACGTGAGAAGCATGCTGGCAATCGCCGTGATGATGGTGTTGATGTGGGCGGGCCTCTCCGGCGCGGCGCAGCCGGCGGAGAGCTCGGCTTCCGCGGTGCTCACGCAGGCCGATCTGCTGCACCGCCTGATCGACGTTGAGCGTCTGATGTTCCCGCCGGCCGAGGAATACTCGGGCATGTTCTCGAGCTATGACCGGCGGGCACGGCTCGACCCGACCGGCGCGACGGTGACGTGGGCGCATGAAGAGGATCGCGGGCAGTTCGAGCGCGCCGGCGAGGACGGCTGGATGATGATGGCCGAGGTGGATGGGCCGGGCATCATCACGCGGATCTGGTCGCCGGATCCGACCGGTCGCCTGCGTTTCATCTTCGATCGCGAGAACGTGCTCGAGCTGGACTTCGCGGCCCTGTTCGACGGGCAGACGCCGCCGTTTGGGTCGCCGTTGTGCTATGTGACGCCGGGGGGCGGACACAACTGCTATTTCCCGCTGGGTTTCGCGCAAAGCTGCCAGGTGCAGTGCCGCAACAGCACGTCGGCGTACGAGATCAGTTACGTGCGGCTGCGGCGCGGGACACGGGTGGAGAGCTTCACGCCGCGGCTGGACGACGCGGCGCGGGCGGCGCTGGAGCTAGTCAGGACGGTGCTGCAGGATGCCAGCAGCGTCATGTACTCCAAGCGGAGCCAGCAGCAGCTCATGGGCGAAGCGCGGACGTACCCGCTGAGCAGCTTCGACGAACTGCGTGACGGGGAACGGCTGGTGGCGGAGACGGCTGCCGGTGGCGGCGTGATCCGGGCCCTGCAAGTGGCGCTCACTGACCGCAATCTGCCGCGCGTGCCGTACGCGCTGCGGCGCTGCATATTGCGGATCTACTTCGACGGCGCCGCGCAGCCGGCGGTAGAGGCGCCGCTGATGGACTTCTTCGGCAGCGGGTTCGACTACGAGCCGTTCAACAGCTTGCTGTGCGGCACGAACAAATGGACGACCATGCCGGGGCGCGGCACGTATGACGATCCCAACAAGGTGACGCAGGAAAGCCGGTTCATGTATTGCCACTTCCCCATGCCGTTCCGGGACACGGCGCGGATCGAGATCGAGGCCAATGCGGGTCGCCGGCTGGGGTTGAGCATCTGGGCCCGGGTTGACAGCACGCCGCCGCCGGCCGAGGCGCTGCAGTTTCACGCCCGTTTCCGGCGGGAAGACCCGTGCGCGGCGGATCACTACGTGCTGTTGGAGACGAGCGGTCCGGGGCGCATCGTCGGCTGTACCTTCAGCATAGACTGCCCGCGCAGCGACTGGTGGGGCGCGGGGGATTACAAGCTGTGGGTTGATGGGGTACGCTTCCCGACCGTTTTCGGCACCGGCGCGGACGGTCTGCTCGGCGACGGGCCGGGTTTGGCACAGTTCGCGCGGCCGCTGCACGGGGTGACGCGCTGGGGGCCGTTCGGCAAGAACTCGGGGTACCGCTGGTTCGTTTCGGACTGTCTGAATTTCGAGACGACGGCGCGCCTGGC
>CAZYGM010000410.1:0-1648 GCA_964647015.1 uncultured Planctomycetales bacterium
CTGGGCGGCAAGGCCCGCACCGGCGGACAACGCTTCGGCGAGATGGAAGTCTGGGGCCTGGAGGCCTACGGAGCCGCCTATGTCTTGCAGGAGCTGCTGACCGTCAAGAGCGACGACGTCGAGGGTCGCACGAAGATCTACGAGAGCATGGTCAAGGGCACCCACACGCTGGACGCCGGCACCCCGGTCTCTTTCGACGTGCTCTGCAACGAAATCCGCGGGCTGGGCCTGAACATCCAGCTCGACAAACGCCGCCTGATTTAGTCCGGGCGGCTTGTTCGCATTGACCGGCCGCATGGGGCCGGCAATACCCAGGAGCGTCGCAATGCCCACCGTGCAATACGGCGACGGGACGGACACGAGCCCGCAGGAGCTGGCCGAGTTCTACCAGCGCCTCAAGCACGACATCGCCGCGCAGCCGGAGCAGCTCGCCAAGATGATGGACGGCAGTGCCGCCTTCGTCACGGCCCGCGCCGGCGGACGCCTGATCGGGCTGGCGCGCGGCGTCTGTGACGGTCTGCGCGGCTACCTGACGGAATGCAAGCTCGATCCTAACTTCCAGGGGCCGGCGGCCGTCACGCGTACCGACGGCCGCATCGAGCACGACACCGCCGGCATTGCCGAGGCCATGGCGCGCCGCGTGCTGGCGCGCATGTTCGCCGACGGCATTCGGCGCGTCGACGTGGTCGCGTGGGGCACCGAGGTCGACTTCCTGGAGGAGCTGGGGTTTCGCAAGCAAGGAGGCCTGGTCGGATTGACGATGCGGACGGACGACTGGCCCGGCAGTGCCGGGGTACAGCGCTCGTCAGCGCCGGCCGACCGCAGCGGCGTGGCGGAGGACCGGCCCGGGCCGGCCGGATGTTCGCCACTGGACGCCAAGTCTTAACCTGTTAGCGAGAGGTAGCGCAGCCAATGGCTGAGACTGTTTACGACCGGATCAACGACTTCACCGCGGTACGGATCACCCTGGCTTCGCCGAACGACATCCGCGCCTGGAGCTTCGGCGAGGTCAAGAAGCCTGAGACCATCAACTACCGCACCTACCGGGCCGAGAAAGACGGCTTGTTCTGCGAGCGCATCTTCGGCCCGGAGCGCGACTGGGAGTGCTTCTGCGGGAAGTACAAGGGCACCAAGCACAAGGGCATGATCTGCGACCGCTGCGGTGTCAAGGTGACGCACAGCCGCGTCCGCCGCAAGCGCATGGGGCATATCAACCTGGCGGCCCCGGTCGTGCACATCTGGTTCTTCAAGGCCATGCCCAGCCGGCTCGGCACGCTGCTCGACATGAAGACCGCCGACCTGGAAAAGATCATTTACTTCCAGGACTACGTCGTGGTCGACCCCGGCGGCTCCAAGCTCGAGCGCCGGCAACTGCTCACCGAGGAGGAGTATCGCCGGGCAGTGGAAGAGTACGGCGACACCGGCTTCCGTGCCCTCATGGGGGCCGAGGCGGTCCGCGAACTGCTGGCGCAACTCGACCTGCCGGCGCTCTCCACCGAGTTGCTGGACGGGCTGCGCAAGACCGGCAGCAAGCAGAAGATCAAGGAGCTGTCCCAGCGGCTTAAGCTGGTCGAGGCCGTGCGGCACAGCGCCAACGAGGCCCAGTGGCTGGTGCTGGAAGTCATTCCGGTCATCCCGCCCGACCTGC
>CAZYGM010000411.1:0-1635 GCA_964647015.1 uncultured Planctomycetales bacterium
CGACGCGCGCCGGGCTGCGTCGGGCGGCCTGGCCGCCGGAACGAATGGGTGGCATTAGCCTCGTGGAGAATAGGTGCGGCGATGTCTGACATGCTGAAGAAGCTGGGAATCACTGATGGCCATGCGGGCGGTTTTGCGGGCGAGTGGGTCGGCTCCGGCCCGATGCTGGACGTGATCACGCCGATAGACGGCACCAAGATCGGCTCCGTCCGCCAGGTGACCGAGGAGGAGTACGACAAGATCGTCGCCCGGGCCCACGAGGCCTTCCTGAACTGGCGCATGGTCCCCGCCCCCAAACGCGGCGAGGTCGTCCGGCAACTGGGCAACCGCCTGCGCGAGTACAAGAGCGAGCTCGGCGCACTGGTCACCCTTGAAATGGGCAAGATCAAGGCCGAGGGCGAAGGCGAAGTCCAGGAAATGATCGACATCTGTGACTTCGCGACCGGCCTCTCACGCCAACTCTACGGCCTGACCATGCACTCGGAACGCCCCCGCCACCGCATGTACGAGCAGTGGCATCCCCTCGGCGTCGTCGGCATCATCAGCGCCTTCAACTTCCCCGTCGCCGTCTGGAGCTGGAATTGTGCCCTGGCGGCCGTGTGCGGCGACCCCACCCTATGGAAGCCCGCCAGCAAGACCCCGCTGACCGCCATCGCCTGCATCCGCATCGCCGAGCAGGTCTGCCGCGACAACAACGTCGATCCCGCCATCTTCTCGCTCGTCGTGGGCAAGGGCTCCACGGTCGGCGAGCGGCTGCTGCACGACCGGCGCATACCGCTGGTCTCTGCCACCGGCAGTTGCCAGATGGGCTACCGCGTCGGCGAGATCGTCGGCCGCCGGCTCGGCCGCACAATCCTCGAGCTGGGCGGCAACAACGCCATCATCGTGACGCCCCACGCCGACATGGACATGACTATGCGCGCCATCCTGTTCGGCGCGGTCGGGACCGCCGGCCAGCGCTGCACCTCCACCCGCCGCATCATCGTCCACGAGTCCGTGCGGGCCGAGCTGGTCGAGCGCCTGGTCAAAGCCTACAAGACCATTCCGATCGGCGACCCGCGCAAGGAAACCACGCTCATGGGCCCGCTGGTCACGCATGGCGCCGTCGCCGACATGCAGAACGCCATCGCGCGGCTGAAGGAAGAGGGCGGCGAGGTCCTCTACGGCGGCGAGAAGCTCGACGGCCCCGAGTACTCCGGCGGCCACTACGTCCGGCCCTGCATCGCCGCTGCCAAGAACGAGTTCAAGATCGTCCAGGAAGAGACCTTCGCGCCGATCCTGTACATCATCGGCTACGGCAAGAGCCGCGACCCGAAGGGCGCCGTCGCCGATCTGGCCGAGGCGCTCGCGTTGCACAACGACGTCCCGCAGGGCCTCAGCAGTGCGATTTTCACGCAGCACGTGCTGGAAGCCGAGAACTTCCTGGCCCACCACGGCAGCGACTGCGGCATTGCCAACGTGAACATCGGCACCAGCGGGGCCGAGATCGGCGGCGCCTTCGGCGGTGAAAAAGAAACCGGCGGCGGCCGCGAGAGCGGCTCCGACTCCTGGAAGGCCTACATGCGCCGCCAGACCAACACGATCAACTGGGGCACCGAACTCCCCCTGGCCCAAGGCATCAAGTTCGGCGATTGA
>CAZYGM010000412.1:0-1626 GCA_964647015.1 uncultured Planctomycetales bacterium
CTGGGCTCGCCTCCTGGCACCCGCCCTGTTCCTGCTGACCACCCAAACCGCCGCCAGCGCCTGCACCAACGCCATTATCACCAAGGGCGCCTCCGCCGACGGCTCCGTTATCATCACCTACACCTGCGACGGCGAGTTCCACCCGCGCCTGCAACGCTACCCCGCCGCCGACTACCCACCCGGCGAGATGCTCGACATTCGCGACTGGGGCGGCCAGCTCCGTGGCCAGATTCCCCAGGTCGCCCACACCTACGCCGTCGTCGGCCTCATGAACGAGCATCAGCTCGCCATTGCCGAAACCACCTTTGACGGCCGGCTCGAACTCCAGAACCCCGCCGGCGTTATGCACTACTGGGACCTCATGCGCCTGGCCCTCCAGCGCGCCCGCACCGCCCGCGAAGCCATCCAGGTCATGATCGGCCTCGTCGAGCGTTACGGCTATCGCTCAACGGGCGAGTCCATCTCCATCGCCGACCCCAACGAGGCCTGGCTCCTTGAGATCATCGGGCGTGGTCCGGGTCGCCACGGCGCCCTGTGGGTCGCCGTCCGCATTCCCGACGGCCAGATCTGCGCCCACGCCAACAAGGCCCGCATCGGCGAGTTCCCCCTCGACGACCCCGAAAACTGCCTCTACGCCACGGACGTTATCTCCTTCGCCATCGAGCGCGGCTACTACGACCCCGCCTCCGGCCGGCCCTTCCGCTACTGTGACGCCTACTGCCCGCCCACCCCCAGGAATCAGCGCTACGCCGAAGCCCGCGTCTGGAGCATCTTCCGCCGCGCCGCCCCCTCGTTGAATCTCTCGCCCGACTACCACCGCGCCGTTGACGGCGCCGCGCCCTACCCGCTCCACATCACGCCGGATCGCCCACTCGCCCTCGCCGACGTCTTCGCGCTCATGCGCGATCACTACGAAGGCACTGACTTCGACATGACCCAGGGCCTCGACGCCGGCCCGCACAACACCCCCAACCGCTGGCGACCCATCAATTGGACCGTCGGCGACGGCGAATACACCTGGGAACGACCCATCTCAACCCAACAGACCGGCTTCTCCTTCGTCGCCCAGTCCCGCCACTGGCTGCCCAACCCCGTCGGCGGCCTGCTCTGGTACGGCGTCGATGATACCTACACCACCTGCTACGTCCCGCTCTACTGCAGTATCGACGCGCTGCCCGAATCCTTCACCACCGGCAGCCTCGGCAAGTTCTCCTGGGACTCCGCCTGGTGGGTGTTCAATTTCGTCGGCAATTACGCCAATCTGCGCTATTCTGACATGATCGGCGACATCCAGGCCGTGCAGCGCGACCTCGAAGGCACGCTCCTGGCACTTCAGCCGGCCGTCGAGAAAACCGCCCTCGAACTGGCCGGCAGCGATGCGCAGCTTATGCGCCGCTACCTCACGGATTACTGCGTCTGGCACGCCGAGGATGTCGTGCGCCGCTGGCGCCAACTCGGCGAGCACCTGGTGCAGAAGTACAACGACGGCTACGTGCAGGACGAACACGGCCAACCCCAGGAGCGCGGCTACTCACCCGAATGGCTGCGCCGCGTGCTGGCCGAACGCCCGGACCAGTATCGCCTGAAGCCGACGCCCGCCGACGTTCCCGAGTCGCGCCTGATCGA
>CAZYGM010000413.1:0-1622 GCA_964647015.1 uncultured Planctomycetales bacterium
CCTTGCCATGGCGGGGATTATACCTTCAGGAACGGTTATGGGATAGGCTCTAAGTCCAAATTGACGATCGGTGTCGAAACTCGATTCTCAACCGCCAATGTGACAATCCGACGGACAACATCACTACGTGACTACTCGTGAAAGAGCGGCGGCGTGCCGCTGCTCGAAGTGTCCGATGACTTCACGATGACACTGCCGATGTGCCGCGACTATCGAGCAGCGCACACTACACGGGTGCGTCGAACATCCAGAAAATGCACCCCATAATGAGAGTGGCAGACGTGCCACGAGACCACCTTGGACGGAACTGACTTCCCGAACCCGCTTGCGCAGCCGCGACGTTTTCTTGCTTGATCGGTCCGTCCTCTCCGAGATCACCAGCTTGCAAGGTTCGGGGACGATGGGAAGGTCTCGGAGATCAACTGCAGAAGCTTGCTCAACTGCACCTCCTTTCGACCGGCGTGAAAGACCGACCAGCTTCGTGTAGTATAACACCTCGCAGCAGGCGCGCTCAAGGTGGAAATCCCGACTTGAAGTGTGGCTGCCTGGACTGTGCGCAACCCACACCGCTGGACGCAGCTGCATGTTATGCCAAAATACCCTCCATTGGGGCACAAGACCCGCCATGCCGTAACAGAATCCGCCGAGCGATCACCCCTCGCCACTCTGACCGCGCCCCCTTTTCGACCCCGTGTATATAAAACGCTCACACAGTGTCCCAATCGCCTTGACGAACCTGCAGGCCCTGGCCCTCAACACTCGGCCGCAAGACGCGTGGTGGCATTCGTGGGACGTGGCGGATGTCGGATTTCTGGGCGTTATCGGCGTTCACCGTCAGCCATCTGCCGGCGTGGAGCGGCACATGCGCGAGCGCGTGCCGGAGATTCGCACGGTGGAGTCGGTGGGCTGAGCGTGGGGGGCCCAGGCCGGCCGCGTAAGTCTTCGCCGGCCGGGGGCGCGTTGGCTCCTTAGCTGTCCGCGTCGTCGTTGGGGGATGCTTCCTCGCCCGCGGGCGCCGCGAGTCGGCGGAGGGCTTTGCCGATTGTATCGATGGTTTCCTCGGCCAGGGCGGCGTGGTCGCCTTCACGGAAGGCGCGGCTTTCGACGCGGACGATGGCGTCGGCCAGCGGGCGACCATCGACGGTGAACCTGGTGCGCACCAGTGATTGCGCCCCGCTGAGCAGACCCTTCTTCTGGAAGTAGAGGACGTCGCCGGTGATCGTCAGGACGGGCGTGCCGCCGGGGAACTGGTCACGCAGCTTCTCCGTCATGGACTGGGCGGCGCGGTCGTATTCGTGCAGAAACGCAGGCGGGCACAGGCGGGAACCGATGGTGGTCGTGGCCGGCTCGAATCTGACGGACTGGCACGGCCGCAGTTCGTCCGCGTCCAGGTCATCAATGTACAGCATGGAACCCTGGGCGCCGCGAACCTCGTAGAACGCGTGCTTGGCGGCCGTGGTGCAGCCGGAAAGGGGCATCAGTGCGGCAAGAACCAGCACGGCGGCCAGGCCGGTCAGGCGAGTCATCATGTGTCCGGCCTCCCTGAATGTGAGCAATGGTCGGCGGGGAAACTTGCGGCGGCGGGTCATTACTGGGCCAGCCGCTCGGCGTCTTCCGCGGAC
>CAZYGM010000414.1:0-1604 GCA_964647015.1 uncultured Planctomycetales bacterium
CGACATCCGCACGCTGCTGTGCGTCCCGCCCGGCCCGCTCGCCGGGGCGCGCATGCGGCAGGTCCCCACCATCGACAACGCGGCCCTGCTAATCGACGCCGGCCGCATCGCCTGGTTCGGCCCGGCCGCCGACGCACCCGCCGACGCGGCGGCCCGCACCTGGTCGGCCGGCGGCGGTCTCGTCATCCCCGGCCTCATCGACCCGCACACCCACATCCCCTGGGCCGGTGACCGCAGCGCTGAGTTCGCCCTACGTCTGGCCGGCGAGACCTACCTCGCCATCATGGAGTCCGGCGGCGGAATCCGCGTCACCACCCAGGCCGTCCGCGCCGCCTCAGAACAACAACTCGTTGACGAAAACCTGCCGCGCCTCCAACGCATGCTGCCACTCGGCGTCACCACGGTCGAGTGCAAGAGCGGCTATGGCCTCGCCCCGGAGCACGAGCTCAAGCAACTGCGCGCCATCCGTGCCCTGGCCCGCCTCCAGCCGATTGAGTTGATACCCACCTACCTCGGGGCCCACGCGCTCCCGGCAGAATACGAAGGCCGCGCCGACGAGTTCATCGACGTCATCGCCGCCGAAAACCTGCTGCGGCAGATCGCCGCCGAGCATCTGGCCGAGTTCTGCGACGTCTTCTGCGATCGCGGCGCGTTCACGGTCGCCCAGGCCCGCCGCGTGCTCACGCGCGCCGCGGCCGCCGGCCTGCGCCCCCGCCTGCACGCCGACGAGCTGGCCCAGATCGGCGCCACGGCCCTGGCCGGACAGCTCCAGGCCGTCTCGGCCGACCACCTCGAGCACATCGACGCCGACGGCATCGCCGCCCTGCGCGCCGCCGGCACCGTGGCCCTCGTGCTGCCCGGCACCTCCTTCTTCCTGGGCATCCCCCACTGCGACGCCCGCCGGCTGGTCTCCGCCGACCTGGCCGTCGCCCTGGCCACCGACTACAACCCCGGCTCGTGCATGATCGAATCCCTGCCGCTGATAATGAACATCGCGGCCTGCCAACTGCGCCTCACACCCGTGGAAGTGCTGGTGGCCTGCACGGCCAATGCGGCGGCCGCCGTGGCGCGCCACACGCGCCTGGGCGCCATCGCCGCGGGCTTCGACGCCGACTTGGTCGTGCTGCAGGCCGCCTCCCTGGAAGAGTGGTTCTACACCCCCGGCCGTCCGCGCGTCCGGCACGTCTTCAAACGCGGCGCCCTCGTGCACAGCGCCTGACAGACACGCCTGCCCCCGCCGCGCCGCGTCACGGCTCGACGGCGGCCTCTTCGTCATCTTCATCCACAGAGGTGAACTTCAACAGCGGCGCAATCACCTGCTCCACGAAATCGGCCGAAACGGCATCCGTGTGCATCCCGCGATAGCCATAGTCCCGGTACTGCCGCCGATACGGCATGTTGCGCACGCGCTGCCGATACAGCCGCGCCGTCTCCAAGGACGCCTCCTCCGGCTCGGCCAACCCGATCAGCCCCGCCACCGCCGGATTGAACGTGCGCCGATCAACCGAGCCGGCCAGCGGCAGCGCATAGCGCAGCACCGGGTCGTCCGGGCTGTAGAAATTGTACAAACGCTCGTCGACCCGCCGCAGCAGCCCCGACAGGTC
>CAZYGM010000415.1:0-1591 GCA_964647015.1 uncultured Planctomycetales bacterium
GTTGGGTCGTGTTGGGGATTGCATAAAAAGGACGCATCCTTATCCTTTGGGTAGTTGACGTTCACAAGGAACCCCAAGGAGGACAAGGATGCGTCGGATGCGAGAAGCCGTGCTGGCGTTCACGTTTTCCAGTGACGAACACCTGCCCAAGACGGTACGCGAGTATCGCGCGAAGTACAAGGGGGTGAGCCGGATTCTGGACGAGCACCCGGAGGTCCTGGCGGCGGTCCACGAGGACCTCAAGAAGCTCTCCCAGGGGGGCCGCAAGGGACGCTCGGGGGATTTCACCTCGGAGACGCTGCTGCGGGCGTTGATCGTGCACGCCATCGAAGGGCTGGCATACCGGGAGACGGTGGTGCGGATCGCCGAGAGCGAGTTCCTCCAGGACTTCCTGCGGACGCGCAAGAAAGCGGTCATGGACCACAGCTTGCTGGCCAAGTGCCTGCAGGCGGTCCGCCCGGCGACCTGGAAGAAGGTTAACGCCTTGCTGGGCAAGCAGATGGCCGCCGAGGAGACGATCACCACGAAAATCATTCGCACCGACACCACGGTGGTGGAGACGAACATCCACTGGCCGACCGACTCGTCGCTGTTGTGGGACACCTGGCGGGTGGCCTCGCGACTGTTGAAGCGGGGGCGGAAGATCGTGCGGGAAAGCTGCCCGAAACGCTTCCACGACCGCAAGATCAAGGGCCTGCACCTGTTCATCACGCGGTACATCAAGAGCTCCTCGAAAGCGCGGCAGCGGACGGTGAAACAGTCCTTCCGGGTGCTCATCGAGCGGGTGGAGCGGATCGTGGCGACGGGCGTGGAATTCTGCCGCTTTGCCGCGGCCCGGCCGGCGGAGTTGGAGCTGGCGGCGGTGGCGGCCGAGTTGCAGGGCTTCCTGCCGGCGATGCAGCAGGTGGTCACCCAGTCGCGGCGGGCGCAGCTGGGGGGAGAGACCGTCCCGGCGGCCGAACGGGTGTTCAGCCTGTTCGAGCCGCACACCGAGCTGATCAAGCGAGGGCGGCGCGAGAAGCCGGTGGAGTTCGGCCATGCGCTGTTGCTGTGCCAGACGCGGGAGAAGTTCATCACCGACTACGAGGTGTTCGCGGAGCGGCCGGCCGACTCGACGCTCACGGCGAAAGTGATTGAACGTCATGAGAAGCTGTACGGCACGCGGCCGGAGGTGGTGGCCGGCGACAAGGGGTTCTGCCCGAAGGCGGAGGAATACGACGAGCTGGCCAAGCAGGTGAGCACGCTGGCGATCCCCCGCCGGCTCGCGGACTTCGCCGACAAGTTGATGACGATGTGGCAAGCCTTCCGCGCCGGGATCGAAGGGACGATCTCGGGGTTAAAACGGGCGTTTCGGCTGGCGCGGTGCTTTTATCACGGATTCAAGCGTTTTGATGCCGCGATCGGGTTAGGCGTTCTGGCCCACAACCTGGTCGTGCTGGCGAGGCAAGCAATGACGTGACGTCACTCAACTGCTGAAATGCATACTATGCCATCACCCCAGAATAGACACTCTGCGCCCGATGTCGCGCCCGAGCGCATTCGATGCGAGTCAACACCCCATGCATGGCATTTTCGTTGATCGATAACTCGC
>CAZYGM010000416.1:0-1581 GCA_964647015.1 uncultured Planctomycetales bacterium
GTCCTCGGGCGGCAACGTCACGCGGGCGCCGTCGCGCTCGACGACGAAGCCGGCCTCGGTGACTTCCAGCAGGCGGAGAGGAGTCTCGGCGCCGTCGTGGAGCCGGATGTGATCATGCCAGGGTACGGTGTAGACCAGGAAGACGATGGCCGCGACGCATAAGCCATAGCGCAGCACGGTGAGCAGCCAGCGATAACGCCCGGACATCATGCGGGATCGACCTCGTAGATCTCCACGGCCGGGGGCGCCGCTGCCTCGCCGGGCGCGACCACGCGGCGCAGGCCGGCAGCGGCGAGTTGCCGCACCCAGTCAGGCGTCACGATGGCCGGGAAGCCGTAGGTGCGACGCAGCCGCTCGATTTCGGTCCAGGAAAATACCACATGGGTCACGTTTTGGGTACGCAGCCAGGCGACGCATTGTTCCGGCGACGCGCCGGCGGCGGCCTGGCTGAGCCAGGGATCACGACTGAAGGCGACCGTGTAGTGGCAGCGGGGCGTGAGGTAGAAGACGCGTGCTTCGCCGACCAGCCAGACGCGCGCGTCCGGATCGGTTATGGCGGCGTTGATCGGATTGCTGACGCGCAGGACATTTGACGCCCCTACGAAATCGTAGAGGGAGTAGCCGGTCATTCTTTGCCAGTAGCCCTCCTCGGCTCGAAGCATGTCAACCAGCGTGGCGGCGCCATGCACTGCACCAAGGGAAGCAGCGCTGACGAAGCCGATGGCGAGCCAGGGGCGCCAGCGAGCGGACCAGTTAGCTGGGTTCAGGCCGCCCATCAGGAGGGCCAGCGGCGCGAGTACGGGCACGGCGAAGCGGCCGGGCATGTGGGTGAAGGCCGCCCACGCTGCCAGGAGGATCAGCGCCCAGATGGTTAGGAAGGCGGCGGGCCGGCGACGTGTCAGCACCAGTGCGACCAGCGGCAGGAGCCAGATGGCCGGGCCGAACAGCGGCGACGCAAGTGCTTCATGGGCCGACAGTTGCAGGCGCCCAGCCAGCGAGGCGGATTCGGGCGGGATGGCGTGGGCGCGAGTCCACTGCTCGGCCTGGGCCGGGCTCCAGGCGCGCCCGTCAAACCAGGAGTAGGCGAAGGGGTAGACGGGGTTGCCGGTGAACGCGGCGTTGCGGATCAGCCAGGGGCTGAAGGCCAGGAGAACGCCGAACCCGAAGAGAGCGAGGCGGCGCAGGCGCAGCGTGAATCCGCCCTTCATCAGAATGAACCATGCTATGCCCAGCGCGACGGCGACCAGAACGAGGGCCGTGTACTTGCACCCCCCTGCCAGGCCGGCACACAGGCCGGCGGCGAGCACCGGCCGCCAGCCGAAGGGACCTTCCGTCCGAAATGCGTTAAGAATAAGACCGCCGGCCACGGCGGCGAAGAAGACGACGCCGAGTTCGACGTAGGCGAGGCAGCCTAGAATCGTCAGCCAGGGCACCGAGCCGGCCACCAGAACCGCCGCCACGCGCGACCAGCCGGAGGAACTCGGAACCGCGAAGGAGTAGACCGTCGCGACGGTCAGCACACCTAGCGCCAGGTGCAGGAGTTGGGCGGGAATCGCGGCGGCGAGGCTCCCCCCTGCCAGG
>CAZYGM010000417.1:0-1572 GCA_964647015.1 uncultured Planctomycetales bacterium
CAGAACCGGTGCGCAGCAGCGTACCGTGGTGCAGGCGCAGGCAGCGGCCCAGGCCGCTTCCCAGGGGATCGCACAGGCCGTCGCGCGACTAGCGTCGGCTTTGGATGTGTATGCGTGATTCGTAACGGTTCCGGACAACCCGGGTGGCCGACGTAGGCAGGCGCGCACCACCGTTCGGCGAGATTGGGGTGCCGCGGAAGACGGTAGAGGCCGGCCTTAATGGACGACGTGCCCATCGATGTCTGTGTCATCGAGGACGACTCCGACGAACGGCAGGCGCTGGTTCAGCGGTTGATCGCGGACCGCCTGAGCGTCGTGGAGGCCGCCGGCGGCGAGGAAGGTCTGGAGCAGGTGCGGCGCTGTCGCCCGCGCGTGGTCATTACGGGCCTGCAGATGCCGGGCCTGGACGGGGCCGAGGTTTGCCGGCACATCCGCGATGACTTCAGCCTGGACGGCACGTACGTCATCATCATCACGCGTTCACAGTCGCGTGAGATCAGGCACAACCTGCTCAACGCCGGCGCCGACGATTTCCTGACCAAGCCTTACGACTACGCCGAACTGCTGGCCCGGCTGCACAACGGTCTGCGCGTGGGGCAACTACACGAGCGCCTGCGACGGGCTGCGCTTACCGACGGCCTAACCAACCTGTGGAACCACGTGCACTTTCGCGAGCTGCTGGACCGCGAATTTTCGCGCACGCGGCGCTACGGCGGCGAGGTGTCGCTGGTCATGCTCGACCTCGACCACTTCAAGGCCGTCAACGATACCTACGGCCACGAAGTCGGCAACCGCGTCCTGCAGATCACGGCCCGCTATCTCGAACGCATGGTGCGCGACACTGACATAGTGGCGCGCTACGGCGGCGAGGAATTCGCCATCATCTGCCCGCACACGAACCTGGACGAAGCCACGCAACTGGCTGAACGTATCCGCCGCTTGTTCCAGGACGAAGTGCGTGTACCCGAGGCGCCGCAGATGCGCGTTACGGCGACGCTGGGCGTCGTCTGCTCGCTGGAGTCGGACGTCAGCTCGGTCACGGACATGATCAACCTGGCCGACCGGGCGCTGTACGCGGGCAAAGCCCAGGGGCGCAACCGCGTCGTGCGATCCGAGCACGTCACCGACACATCCGCCGGCGAGACCGTCCAGGTCGGCGAGGTGGACCGCCTCCGCAAGCAGGTGCTGACGCTCAGTATGCAGGCCAAGGAGCTGTGCCTGCAAAGTGTCTGGTCGCTCGTCCAGGCCCTCGAGGCGCGCGATCCGTTTACGGCCAGCCAGTCCCGCAACGTAACGTACTACGCCGGCTGCCTGGCCGAGGCGGCCGGCTGGCCCGAGACTCTGCGCCGCGCCGTGGCCAACGCCGCCATGCTCCACAATCTCGGCAAGATCGGTGTGCCCGACCGCATTCTCCAGAAGCCCGACGCGCTGACGGCGGAAGAAGCCGCCGTGCTGCGGCAGGTGCCGCTGATCACATGTAAGATCCTGGAACCACTGCGCATCTTCGAAACCGAAACGCTGATCATCCGGCACCTGCGCGAACGCTACGACGGCACCGGCTATCCGCACGGC